>NZ_JBARMY010000349.1:0-2899 GCF_049802695.1 Mycobacterium sp. | reverse complement strand
CGGGCGAAGGACATGTACAGCTGGATGAGGAACATAGTCAGCAGGTAGCCGTAGACGAAAATCTGCAGGATGATCAACGCTCGTTTGCGTTTCTGTTCCTTTTGGTCCATCGGTGAAGGTTCCTTCCTAGGTCGGCGTGTCGACTGAGGCCAGGGCGGCCACGGCAATCTCCCGGAGTCCGTTGTTGACGGCACCGTCGGTGCTCAGCGGCGCGAGGATGCAGGCTTCGGCCGCATCAAGTTCGGTTGCGCCGACTGCGATCAATTGCGCGGCGGTGACCAGCACCCGAGTAGATGGCGGCTCGAAGTGGAACGCTTCGTTGGCGGTGCGGATCGCGAGCGCGCAGTGCACCAGTCGCCTCGCGGTGGTGAGCGGAACACCCGCTTCGGCGACAACAACCTCGGCCTCGCGATCGGCGGGCAGATAGGTCATCGACAAGGTGACGAATCGTTGACGGAAGGACGGTTTGAGTTCTTTCAGCGAGCTGCGGTAATCAGGATTGTATGAGCAGACCAACATGAAGTCGTCTGGCGCTTGTACGGTCTCGCCGGCGCGGTCCAGGTACAACGATCGGCGGTGGTCGGTCAGCGAATGCAGTACGGCCAACGAATCATGGCGGGCTTCGACCACCTCATCGAGATAGCAGATCGCCCCGGCTTTGACCGCCCGGGTCAGCGGGCCGTCGGTCCAGATCACATCGCCGCCGGTCACCGTGAACCGGCCGACCAGGTCCGAGTTGGTGAGATCGTCGTGGCAGCTGATGGTGATCACCGGCCGTTGCAGCAGCGCTCCCATGTGCTCGACCAGCCGCGTCTTGCCGCAACCGGTGGGGCCGGTGAGCATCACCGGGAGATTGCTCCGGAAGGCTTGCTCGAACAGCTGCACCTCGTTGCCGTTCGCGAAGTAGGTGATCACGCGGCGACCAGTTCGCGATGCACGTGGGCCAACACCCAGGGCAGCTCTTCCACCTGCCGGATGCGTTGAGACCGACGCGGTCCGAACACCTCCGGGAGCGGATCGATCCGAGTCGGTCCGACGCCGATGTAGTACGTCGAGACGCCGGCGTCTCGTGCTTCATCGACGGCGTGCGCCGTGTCGGCCCAGGCATAGCGGCCTTCATAGCCCTCGTCGGAGATCAGGCCGTCGCCGATGACGATCAGCAGGCGCCGCTCGGAGGGCTGACCCAAAAGTCGGTTCGTCAAATGTCGAAGCGGCGCACCGAGCCGGGTGTACCCGGCGGTGGAAAGCCCTTGCGCGCTTGGCGGTACGAACCGGCGGTCCTCGAAGTTCTTCAGACATCGCACGTCGACCCGGTGCCGGGTGTTGCCGGTGAACACGAAAATCCCGTGGCGTTCCCGGGTCAGGGTCATCGCCCGCGAGAGCGCATCGGCGCAGGCTAATTCCAGCCGGAAGATGCGGCCCCCGTGCACTCCAAGGGAGGAGCTGCCGTCGAGCAGCAAAGCGGTGGTGACGTCCCGGCTGCCGGGCAGCAGGTTACGGAATATCCTCGGCTCCTTGGCTCGCCCGGTCGTCATGTCGATGTAGTGGCGGACGTACGACTCGACGTCCAGCTCCGAACCGTCTTCCAGGCGATTCGTCATCGCCCGATGGGTCTGCTTTTCGAACCATCTGCGGAGGTCGGCAGACATGGGCGCCGGATGGGGAGCGCGCCGGTTCCCGGCATGCTCGACGACGGCGACATGACCCTGCAGAAAACGTTTCGTCCACATGTTCCACTCGGGATAGGGAATCCCGGGCCGGTGCTCCGGTGTGACGTCGAGGTCGTTGTCCTGCGGCCTACTTGGCGGCGGCAGATTCGGATTGCGGACGCCGCCCTCACCGCCGACGGGGACGGAGTACGGTCGCGGCAGACGCTTTTGCGTTGTGGTCCATGGCATTCTGCCGAAGCTGCGTCGCAATCTATCGGTCAACCCCTGCGGCCTGGTGCAGGCCAACGGCAAGCTGCCCAGCAGCGGATGAACCTTCAGCGAACCTTCGGTGGCGGCCAGCACGACTGCTCGTCTCAGCATTTCGGGCGCCTCCAGATCACCGGGTGCGGCGGCGAGATCAGGCAGCGTTCGGCGCAGCTCCGGCAGCAGACCCGGCCAGCGCGACGCTGTCCAGCCCAGCGCGACACCAGCTTCGACGAGCGTCAGCGCACGCAGTTCGCGCTCCGATAATTCGTTGAGCCGGTATTGCGCAAGACGTTCCTTCGACGGTGAACATTGCAGAGCTATGCCGCAGGTCAGCGTTCTGCGTGTCCATGCTTTCATCGCCGGGAAGGGAACATAGACAAAGGTCAGCGTGGCATTGGTCCCGAAGGCTCGGCGCTCTCCTGTGACCAGGCGCACTGCCTCACGACGTTGGCCACTCAGCGCGACTGCCGTTACGGCGCAACTGCGCTCGAGCTCCATGACCTGGATTTGCGTCACTCAGAACGTGCCGATGTTGGAGAACATCCAGTACCAGAACCAGATGATCAGGCCGGTACCGCCCCAAGCAGCGACATAGCGCAAGATCTCCCAGACATAATTCACGATGGGACCTCCTCGGTGATGGATCGGTCATCGGGACCCACGATGCGGTGCCGCGTCTAATCCAGAGTTAATGTGGCTGACTTGAGTCAACTATAGTATGCTGGATTCGTTGATGTCCAGGGTTGTGTCAGGCACTCACAACTTACTTGGCCTATTGACTTTCCCATGAGGCACAAAGCTCCGACTGCAGTCATTGATCTCAGTCACACGGAAGTACGCAGTCGCAGCCAGCTCTGGCGTACCGCGGGGAAAAGGTATGCACTTTGCCCGCCTAATGGGATTCGATCAGCGAGTCGTTGACGAGGTTTATGCCTAGTTGGCGAGAAGCTGGTCACCGAGCCGCCGGCCGGTGAGCACTATGC
>NZ_JBARMY010000348.1:0-2931 GCF_049802695.1 Mycobacterium sp. | reverse complement strand
CACCACGCGCCAGCCGGCCGCGAACCCCCAGTCGGTGACCCGGTCAGCCAGCGGGATGCCGCTGACTGGGCGTAGCCGAAGACCCGACGGGCTCGAGATCACGACTCGCGTCTTCCCGATCCGGCGCCGCGGTCGGGCGAGCTGTCTTCCCGAGCCAGGGGTTCGGCCGCCCGGGGCGAGACCCGCACCGTGTGCAACCGCTGAACGCAGGTGACAACGCTCGCCAGAGCCAACGTCCACATCGCGACTGGCAGCGCCCACGGCAACGGATGGATAGGCAGGTCGGACAAGCCCGCCCCGGTCAGCACGATGATCAGCCGTTCCGGCCGTTCGATGATCCCGCCGTCACCGCGCAGACCGCTGGCCTCGGCGCGCGCCTTGATGTAGGAGATCACCTGCGAGGTCACCAGACAGATCATCGCGGCCGCGACCAGCGGTGGGCTGTGCAGACCGAACGCCGCCCACCACAGCAGGCCGCAGAACACCGCACCGTCACTGATGCGATCGCAGGTGGCGTCCAGCACGGCCCCGAAGCTGCTGCCGCCTCCGCTTTCCCGCGCCATCGCCCCGTCGATCATGTCGAACATGACGAAGAACCAGATCACCATCGTGCCGGCAAACAACCGACCGATCGGAAACAGTGTCAACGCGGCCAGCACGGCCCCAGCAGTGGCGACGATGGTGACGCCGTCCGCGGTGAAACCGGCCCGCAGAAACCCCCGCGCCAGCGGCAGGGTGACGCGCGCGACGCCCTCACGGGAGAACAGCTTGCTCATGGCTGGCTCGCCCATTCCGCGGCCAGCAGGTTCCTCGTGTCGCGCAGCAACTGCGGAAGAACCTTGGACTCGCCGATGATCGTGATGAAGTTCGCATCCCCGCCCCACCGTGGCACGACGTGCACGTGCAGGTGTTCGGCCAGCGACCCGCCCGCGGAGGTGCCGAGGTTCAGTCCCACGTTGAAACCGTGTGGCCGCGACACGTTCTTGATGACGCGGATCGCTTTCTGGATGAACGTCATCAACTCCGCGCTTTCCGAACCGGTCAGTTCCTCCAGTTCGGACACTCGCCGGTAGGGCACCACCATCAGATGTCCCGGGTTGTAGGGATAGAGGTTAAGCACCGCGTAGACCAGCTGACCGCGGGCCACCACCAGGCCGTCCTCGTCGGACAGCTGCGGGATATCGGTGAACGGCTGCGGCGGCTCGGAGTTGTCGCGCCGCGTCGGAGCCTCGGCCAGGTAGCTCATCCGGTAGGGCGTCCACAGCCGCTGCAGCCGATCGGATTTACCGACGCCCCTGTCGACGATCGGCTCCTCGTCAGCCACCGCTGCCCACCTTCACCAAGTCGGCTGTGGGAGTGGCATTCTCGCGGCTGGCGATCCAATCCACGATCGCCGCGACCGCATCGTCGCGGGGTACGCCGTTGATCTGGGTGCGATCGCCGAAACGGAAACTGACCGCGTTGGCCTCGATGTCGCGGTCCCCGGCCAGCAACATGAACGGCACCTTCTGGTTGGTGTGCTGAACGATCTTTTTGGCCATCCGATCGTCGCTGGTGTCCACGTCGACCCGTACCCCGTGCGACCTCAACTGCCCGGCAATCTCTTTCAGGTAGGGCACGTGGCCGTCGGCGACCGGGATGCCGATCACCTGCACCGGCGCCAGCCAGACCGGGAACGCGCCGGCGTAGTGCTCGGTGAGGATGCCGAAGAACCGCTCAATCGACCCGAACAGCGCGCGGTGAATCAGCACCGGCCGTCGGCGGGTGCCGTCGGTGGCGGTGTATTCGAGTTCGAAACGTTCCGGAAAATTGAAGTCCACCTGGATCGTCGACATCTGCCAGCTGCGGCCCAGCGCGTCGCGCGCCTGCACCGAGATTTTCGGGCCGTAGAACGCCGCGCCGCCGGGGTCGGGCACCAGTTCCAAGCCGGACTCCGCCGCCACCTCGGCCAACGCGTCGGTGGCTTCCTGCCACATCTGGTCGGAGCCGACGAACTTCTCCGGGTCCTTCGTGGACAGCTCCAGATAAAAGTCCACCAGCCCGTAATCGCCCAGCAGGTCGAGCACGAACCGCAGCAGCGACGCCAGTTCGCCGTGCAGCTGGTCGCGGGTGCAGAAGATGTGCGAGTCGTCCATGGTGAATCCACGCGCGCGGGTCAATCCGTGTACCACACCAGACTTCTCGTACCGGTACACCGTGCCGAACTCGAAGAGCCGCAACGGAAGTTCGCGATAAGACCGTCCGCGGGACCGGTAAATCAAGGTGTGCATCGGACAGTTCATCGGCTTGAGGTAGTAGTCCTGCCCCGGCTTGCGCACCGCGCCTTCGTCGTCGTACTCGGCATCGAGGTGCATCGGCGGGAACATGCCGTCGGCGTACCAGTCCAGGTGCCCCGACGTGTGAAACAGCTCCGCCTTGGTGATGTGCGGCGTGTTGACGAATTCGTAGCCGGCCTCGATGTGCTTGCGCCGCGAGTACTCCTCGAGTTCACGGCGCACGATGCCACCCTTCGGGTGGAAAACAGCTAAGCCGGAGCCGATTTCGTCGGGGAAGCTGAACAGGTCAAGTTCAGTGCCCAGTTTGCGGTGGTCGCGGCGCTGAGCCTCTTCGACCAGCTGCAGATAGCGGTCCAGCGCCTGCTGCGATTCCCACGCGGTGCCGTAGATGCGCTGCAGGCTGGCGCTGTTCTGGTCACCGCGCCAATAGGCAGCAGAGCTTCGGGTCAGCTTGAAGGCCGGGATGTAGCGGGTGGTCGGGATGTGCGGCCCGCGGCACAAGTCACCCCAAACCCGTTCGCGGGTGCGGGGATTGAGGTTGTCGTAAGCGGTGAGCTCGTCGCCGCCGACCTCCATGATCTCGGCGTCCCCGGATTTGTCGTCTACGAGTTCCAGCGTGTGAGGCTCGTCGGCCAGTTCAGCGCGGGCCTGATCT
>NZ_JBARMY010000347.1:0-4815 GCF_049802695.1 Mycobacterium sp. | reverse complement strand
GGCCAGCGCCTCGAGGACCGCCACGACCTGCGATTCGGCGTCGGTGTTGAAGAACCGGCGGGCGGCGGGCCGCGTGTCGGAGAAGCCAAACCCGTCGGTGCCCAGGGTGACGTAGGTGTTCGGCACCCAGGGCCGGATCTGCTCGGGCACCGCGCGCATCCAGTCCGACACCGCGACGACGGGGCCCGCGGATTCGGACAACACCTTGGTCACATACGCCTCGCCGGCCGGCCGGTCAGGATGGCGCAGCTGCTCCTTCTGCACGGCGATCCCGTCGCGGTTGAGCTCGCCCCAGCTGGTTACCGACCACACGTTGGCGGCGACGTCCCATTCGGCGGCCAGCATGTCGGCGGCCGCCAGCGCCGACGGCATCGCCACCCCGGAGGCCAGGATCTGAGCGGTGTTGGTGCGTTTCTCAGTCGCGTCCCGGTAGCGGTAAATACCGCGCAGCAAGCCTTCCGGGTTGAAGTTGTGCGGCTCGGGCGGCTGGTTGTACGGCTCGTTGTAAACGGTGAGATAGAAGTAGACGTTCTCCGGGTTCTCGCCGAACATGCGGGCCAGCCCGGATTCGATGATGTAGGCGATCTCGTAGGCGAACGCCGGGTCGTAGGAGATTACCGCGGGGTTGGTGGCGGCCAGCAGAAGTGAGTGGCCGTCGGCGTGCTGCAGGCCCTCGCCGGTCAGCGTGGTGCGTCCGGCGGTGGCGCCGAGCAGGAATCCGCGGGCCATCTGGTCGGCGGCGGCCCACAGTGCGTCACCTGTGCGCTGGAACCCGAACATCGAATAGAAGATGTAGATCGGGATCATCGGCTCGTTGTGCGTCGCATACGAGGTGCCCGCAGCGGTGAACGACGCGGTCGAACCCGCCTCGTTAATGCCCTCGTGCAGGATCTGCCCTATCTGACTTTCCTTGTATGCCAACATCAATTCGGCGTCGACGGAGGTGTAGAGCTGGCCGTTGCGGTTGTAGATCTTAAGGCTCGGAAACCAGGAGTCCATGCCGAACGTGCGCGCCTCGTCGGGAATGATGGGAACCAGCCGCGGCCCGACGTTCTTGTCCCGCAACAATTCTTTGAAGGTGCGTACGGTGGCCATGGTGGTGGCCACCGCCTGGCTGCCCGACCCCTTCTTCAGCGCCGCATAGGTGTCCCGGCCCGGCAACGTCAGCACCTTCGACTTCGTGCGCCGCTCGGGCAGAAAGCCGCCCAGCGCGCGCCGCCGGTCGAGCAGGTAACGAATTTCGGGGGCTTCCTCGCCGGGGTGGTAGTACGGCGGCAGGTAGGGGTCCTCTTCGAGCTGGGCGTCGCTGACCGGAATGCGCTCGCGGTCGCGAAAGTCCTTCAGGTCGCCAAGCGTCAGCTTCTTCATCTGGTGGGTGGCGTTGCGGCCCTCGAAGTGCTTGCCCAGCGTGTAGCCCTTGATGGTCTTCGCCAAGATGATGGTCGGCTGACCTTTGTGCTCGACGGCGGCGCGGTAGGCGGCATACACCTTGCGGTAGTCGTGGCCGCCGCGTTTGAGATTCCAGATCTCTTGATCGGACAGGTTTTCCACCAGCGCCTTGGTGCGCGGGTCGCGCGCGAAGAAGTGGTCGCGAACGTAGCCGCCGTCGTTGGCCTTATAAGTCTGGAAGTCACCGTCCGATGTGGTGTTCATCAGGTTCACCAGTGCGCCGTCCCGGTCGGCGTGCAGCAGAGCGTCCCATTCGCGGCCCCACACCACCTTGATCACGTTCCACCCCGCCCCGCGGAAGAACGACTCCAGCTCCTGAATGATCTTGCCGTTACCCCGCACCGGGCCGTCGAGGCGCTGCAGGTTGCAGTTGACGACGAAGGTCAAGTTGTCTAGACCCTCGAGCGCCCCGACATGTGCGAGCCCCCGGCTTTCCGGTTCGTCCATCTCGCCGTCGCCCAAAAAACACCACACGTGCTGATCGGAGGTGTCTTTGATGCCGCGGTCGTGTAGATAGTGGTTGAACCGCGCCTGGTAGATGGCGTTGATCGGTCCCAGGCCCATCGATACGGTCGGGAATTCCCAGAAGTCCGGCATCAGCCGCGGATGTGGGTAAGACGGCAGCCCGCCACCGCGGTGGCTGTGCTCCTGGCGGAACCCGTCGAGCTGGTCGGCGGTGAGCCTACCTTCCAAGAAGGCGCGCGCGTAGATGCCGGGGGAGGCGTGGCCCTGGATGAAAACCTGGTCCCCGCCGCCGGGGTGCGACTTGCCCCGGAAGAAATGGTTGAAGCCGACCTCGTAGAGCGCGGCCGAGGAGGCGTACGTCGAAATGTGCCCTCCCACACCCACGCCGGGCCGCTGGGCGCGGTGCACCATGATGGCCGCGTTCCACCTGATCCAAGCCCGGAAGCGGCGCTCGACGTCCTCGTCGCCGGGGAACCACGGCTCCAGCTCGGTCGGAATGGTGTTGACGTAGTCAGTCGACGTCAGCGCCGGAATGGAAACCCGCTGCTCGCCGGCGCGTTCCAGCAGCCGCAACATCAGATAGCGCGCCCGCGACGGCCCCGAGCGTTCCAGCAGTTCGTCGAAGGACTCCAGCCACTCCGACGTCTCCTCGGGGTCGATGTCGGGCAGGTAAGACGCCACCCCTTCCCGGATCACCCGGACGCGATCGGGTTCGCTTAAACCGCTGGAGTTTTGCGCCAGGTCGTGGCGGACGAACTCGGTAGTCAATGCACTACTCCTGTAGTTGACGCTTCCGTCTGCTGCGACGTTGCTCCCGGTCAGAACTGCTGTGTGTCTTTCCCCATGGTCCTCCTATCGTGCCGCACCGGCAGCCCCTGCGGCGCGGAGTCGGCGCGGGCGAGCTCGGCGCCTGGAGAATCCGGTGCGTCCGGAACGCGGGGGCGATCAAGGCTGTAACGTCACGGGCTGTGCTGAAGGGAAGACGCGATCCAGGCGAACCGGGGAACCCGGCAGCTCGTCGCCTGCGATTCGGCGGGTTGATGCTTGGCGGTGTCGCGACGGCGCTCATGGCTATCGTCGGCTGCACCACCGTCACCGAGGGCATGGGAACAGTCGACACCGCCATCGCCCCGGCTTATCGGGCGTCGGTGTCGGCCTCGGTCTCGGCCTCGTCGGCAACCTCACGCATTCGCGAAACCCAGCGTCAGCAGTCGCTGACGACGCGGGCGGTGCGCAATTCGTGCGGAGCGCTCGCGACCACCAGCAAGGACGCGATCGAAAAGGTCAACCTCTTCGTCGCCGCCTTCAACCAGGGCCGCAGCACCGGACCGGCCGAAGCTCCGGCGGCCGACTCGCTCAACCACAGCGCCGACGCCGTTTCCGGGAGTATCAGCGACCCGCTGTCCCCGGACTTGCGCACCGCGCTGAACGCTTACGTCGACGCCGCCCGTGGTGTCGCCAACGCCATCTCCTCGCATGCTCCGATCTCGGAGTTCAACAAACAGGTCGATCAGCTCAACGACACCAAGACCAAAGCGGTGCAGCTCTGCATAGCTGCTTCGTGACTTGTTCCCAGCTCGTCCGTCGGAACCTCCTGCTGAGTCAGCGGTGTGGTGCAAGCTGTGCTGTGCAACGATAGGGCGCATCGCACGGCGCGCGGTTGAAGGAGGTCGCACGGTGGTCGCGGCGGATGACGGCCGAAACTACGCCCGGAAACTGGGCATCCAACCGGGGCAGGTTGTCCAGGAGTGGGGATGGGATGAGGACACCGACGACAACGTGCGCGCCGACGTGGAGGACACGTCCGGTGCCGAGTTGCTCGATGAGGACACCGACGAGGTAGTCGACGTGGTCCTGCTGTGGTGGCGTGACGGCGACGGCGACCTGGTGGACACGTTGATGGATGCGATCACCGCGCTTGCCGACGACGGCGTGATCTGGGTGCTGACCCCCAAGACCGGCAAACCCGGCCACGTGTTGCCCGCGGAGATCGCCGAGTCGGCGCCTACCGCCGGCCTGATGCCGACGTCGTCGGTCAACCTCGGAGACTGGAGCGCCAGCCGGCTCGTGCAGCCGAAGTCGCGGGCCGGGCGCCGCTGATGCTTCCGGTGGGAACCGCCGCTCCCGACTTCACTTTGCGAGACCAGAATCAGCAGCCCGTCACACTGAGCGCCTTTCGCCCTGACCGCAACGTGTTGCTGGTGTTCTTCCCGCTGGCATTCACCGGGATCTGCCAAGGTGAGCTCGACCAGCTGCGCGACCACCTGCCGGACTACGACAACGGCGACAGCGTGGCGCTGACGGTTTCGGTCGGCCCGCCGCCGAGCCATAAGGTCTGGTCGGTCGAAAACGGCTTCCTTTTCCCGGTGCTGTCGGATTTCTGGCCGCACGGCGCGGTGAGTCAGGCTTACGGGGTGTTCAACGACAAAGCCGGCATCTCCAATCGCGGCACTTTCGTCATCGATCGGTCGGGCGTCATTCGATTCGCGGAGATGAAGCAGCCCGGTGAAGCTCGCGATCAGCGAGTGTGGACCGACGCGCTGGCTGCCCTGAAAGAGTGAGCTGTCGCGTTTGAGCGCGCGCCGCCTCAGCGGGTAGCGTGCACGGCGCGGGCGCGTAGCTCAGTGGTAGAGCTCTGGTTTTACACACCAGCGGTCGGCGGTTCGATACCGTCCGCGCCCACCGCTGTTTCTGCAGGCCAGCGCCATACGGCGATTTTCTTGGGTTCAACCGACGAACGCCCGTTGTGCCATACCCGCAGCGTCATCGCCGGTTCGTGGCCGAGCCACTTCGCCGTAGCAGACGATTGGAGTGGCCGAGTAGTACTCACCGGAAGTGCTGAAACGATCAGGCGAGGTTGAGGTTATCGAGGTCTGCTGCGTATCCGATCAGGCCCGATCA
>NZ_JBARMY010000346.1:0-13375 GCF_049802695.1 Mycobacterium sp. | reverse complement strand
CCCGACAGCTGCTGCCTGCTTCTCAGGCCGCAATGCTCCCGGCGCTGGTGCTCGGCGATACCTCCGCGGTCACCACCGCCACCGGCCGCGAGTTCCGCGCCGCCGGCCTCACCCATCTGACGGCGGTGTCCGGCGCCAACGTCACGATCGTGTGCGGCGCGGTGTTGTTCTCAGCACGGCTGATCGGGCCCCGCCCCGCGGTCGGGCTGGCGGTGATCGCCTTGGTGGCCTTCGTCATCGTCGTGCAGCCCACAGCCAGTGTGCTGCGCGCTGCCGCGATGGGCGGCATTACGCTGCTGGCGATCCTGTCTTCGCGTCGGCGGCAAGCACTTCCGGCGTTGTCGGCTGCGGTGTTGGTGCTGCTGATCGGAGCGCCTCAGCTGGCGGTCGACGTAGGTTTCGCGCTGTCGGTGGTCGCGACGGCCGCGTTGGTGGTGATCGCGCCGGTGTGGTCACGGCGCATGGTGGGTCGGGGCTGTCCTCGGCTGCTGGCCGATTCGGTCGCGATCGCGTGGGCCGCGCAGGTCGTCACCGCCCCGCTGGTCGCCGGGATATCAGGCCGGGTCAGTCTGGTCGGCGCGTTGGCGAACTTGGCGGTGGCGCCGGTGATCGCCCCGATCACGGTGCTGGGTAGCGCTTCTGCCGCGGTGTCGATGCTGTGGCCGGCGCTGGCCCAGCTGCTGATTCGCTTCACCGGCCCCGAACTGTGGTGGGTGCTCAACGTCGCGCACCGGGCGGCCGGTGTGCCCGCTGCGACGGTTGCGGTTCCGGCCGGAGCACCCGGCGTAGTGCTGGTTGGCGCCGGCGCGGTGTTGATCGTGGCGCTGTGGCGTTGGCGGTGGTTCCGCGCGGCGACAGCTGTCGCGACGGTATGTCTCCTGGCCTGGTCGGTGTCGGGCCTGGTGGTCGGCCGCGGCGCGGCGCTGTCAGAATTTCGTGACACGATCATCGGATGAACCAGCCGGCTTCGCAATTGCACCTGATGCTGGGCGAGGAAGAGTTGCTGGTAGACCGCGCGGTGGCGACAGTGCTCAAATCGGTGCGCCAGCGCGGCGGCGGCGCCGACGTCCCGGTGAGTCGGGTGCGTGCCGGTGATGTCGGCACGCATGATCTGGCGGAGTTGTTGAGCCCGTCGCTGTTCTCCGACGAGCGGGTAGTGGTGCTGGAAGCCGCCGGGGAGGCGGGCAAGTCCGCCGCGGATCTGATCGCCGCGGCCGCCGCCGACGTTCCGCCGGGCACGGTGTTGGTGATCGTGCATTCGGGAGGCGGGCGCGCCAAAGCTTTGGCGGCTGAGCTGCGTAAGTCGGGCGCCGAGGTCCACGCGTGCGCGCGGATCACCAAAGCGGCTGAGCGCGTCGACTTCGTTCGCAAGGAGTTCCGATCGCTGCGGGTGAAAGTGGACGACGAGACGGTCACCGCACTGCTCGACGCGGTCGGCTCGGATGTGCGCGAGCTGGCCTCGGCCTGTTCACAATTGGTCGCCGACACCGATGGCCGGGTCGACGCCGCCGCGGTGCGCCGATATCACAGCGGCAAGGCGGAGGTGAAAGGCTTCGACATCGCCGACAAAGCCGTCACCGGTGACGTCGCGGGCGCCGCGGAAGCGTTGCGGTGGGCGATGATGCGGGGCGAGCCGCATGTGGTGTTGGCCGACGCGCTCGCCGAGGCGGTGCATACGATCGCCCGGGTGGCTCCGCTGTCTGGTGATCCCTATCGGCTGGCAGCCGGCCTGGGAATGCCGCCGTGGCGGGTGCAGAAAGCTCAGCGCCAGGCCCGGCGGTGGTCACGCGACACCGTGGCCACCGCGATCAGAGTGGTGGCCACCCTGAACGCCGACGTCAAGGGCGCAGCTGCGGATGCCGACTATGCGCTGGAATCGGCGGTGCGAAAGGTCGCTGAGTTAGCGGCCCGGCAGTCGGGTAGTGCCGACTAGACCGTATGGGGGCTGGGGCCTCCTCGCGCATGTGAACGTGGGTTGCCGACGGGAATCAGGTCCTGGCGGTAGAGCCACAAGATGTGCGGTTGTAGGAGGCCCCAGTGAAGGTTCAGCGTACGAGCATCGGGTTGGATGTGCACGCACGATCGGTCGTCGCGTGCGGTTTGGATAGGGACACCGGTGAGGTGTTCCAGCGGCGGTTGTGTCCGGATCACGGCGAGATCCTGGATTGGATCGGCGGCCTGCCGGGGCCAGTGTCGGTGACCTATGAGGCCGGCCCGACCGGGTTCGGGTTGGCGCGCGCGTTGATCAGCGCCGGGATCGACTGCCAGGTGGCGGCACCATCGAAGCTGCAGCGACCGGTCGGGGATCGGGTCAAGACCGATGCCCGTGACGCCGCGCATCTGGCCCGGCTGCTGCATCTGGGTCAGATCGTGGCGGTCACCGTGCCCAGCGTGGAGCAGGAAGCCGCCCGCGACCTGGTGCGGGCTCGGGAGGACTGTCGCGGGGATTTGATGGCCCTGCGGCACCGTGTGTCGAAACTGCTGCTGCGGCAAGGGATCGTCTATTGCGGCGGCCAGGCGTGGACCGGGAAACACGAGTTGTGGCTCCGAACCCACCGGTTCGACGTCCGCGGGTTGCAGCTGGCCTACGACACCGCCTTCGACGCCATGCTGGCCACCCTGGACCGCCGCGATCGCCTGGATGAGGCGATCGCCGAAATGGCCGCGGATTCAGAATTTACTCCCGTGGTGACCCGGTTGGGATGCGTGCGCGGCATCGCGACGCTGACGGCGTTCGGGTTGGCCACCGAGATCGGCGACTGGCACCGATTGGACGGCCGCAGCATCGGTGCCTACCTCGGGTTGGTGCCCACCGAGAACTCCTCGGGAACCAGCCGCTTCCAAGGTGGGGTCACCAAGACCGGCAACGGTCACGCCCGCCGATTGTTGGTCGAGGCGGCCTGGCATCACCGAACCCGATACCGGCCCGGACCCGAACTGCGAAAGCGCTGGGATGCCGCGTCCCCGGCCGCGCGGGCGCGCGGACAGGCCGCCAACCGGCGCCTACACGCCCGCTGGGCCCGCTTCGACGAACGCAAGAAACGCTCCGTGGTCGCCAACGCCGCGATCGCCCGTGAACTCGCCGGCTGGTGCTGGTCACTGGCTGTCCTCGACGACTAACCACACAACTGTCCGGATGACCCCAATCCTCGGTCGCGGCGGCCAGCGTCTGGGAGTGACTCGCGACTGAGCTATGAGCAATCACGTTGCCAGGCAACCGATCACGCTCGATCCTAGACAAGCGCACCACTCCGACTCGAAAGTCCCGTCCTGCGGTACCCAACCCGCGAATATCAGACTGATAACGCGTCGACACGACACGCTCGACGCCACCGAGGTCCCTCAATCCGGTCAACGAAGCGGCGGCCGCGACGACGGTTGCGGCCGCCGCTTCACCCTGCTCCTTGACAGATTCCTCCCCATATCAGCTCAGAGCTTGTTGTAGGCCTCCGCCAGCGCCGACTTCTTATTGGCGGCCTGGTTCTTGTGGATCACGCCCTTGCTGGCAGCCTTGTCCAACTTCCGACCGGTCGACACCAGCAGTGTCGCGGCCTTGTCCTTTTCGCCGGCCTGCGCGGCCTCACGAAACGCACGGATGGCGGTGCGAAGCGACGACTTCACCGACTTGTTGCGCAGACGGTTGCGCTCGTTGGTGCGGTTGCGCTTCTCCTGCGACTTGATGTTGGCCACGCGTCAGTTTTCCTTCGAAGTCTTCTCAGCCCATGGGTTTACGGTCTCGACCAAGCGGTTCGCCCGGTTCATCGGCCCTGCTGTGCGCCGGGTGGGTGCCCGCACGCTACGAGGCTCAGCGACTGCCCAGGCTATCAGTCCGCGCCGGATTCTCCCAAAACAGTGAATTGACGGAACGGGCGGGGCCAACCTGCCAAAACAATGGCCGTGGTGCAGCATGGGACCGTGGCCGTCCGAACCCTACCCGCCAACCCCGGGCGACAGTTGCGCGGTGCGGCGCAGCCGCCCAGACACTTCGAGCACATCTTCGGCGGCTACAACGATCCGGGCCCGTACGCCGAAGCTTTCGACGAGATGTTCGACGGCCAGGGCAACGTACGGGGGCCGTACAAGGGCATCTACCGCGAACTCGCGCCCTCCGACGCGTCCGAACTCGCGGCGCGCGCCGAGGCGCTGGGCCGCGCTTTCACCGACCAGGGCATCACCTTCTCACTGTCGGGTCAGGAACGGCCGTTCCCGCTCGACCTGGTCCCGCGGGTGATCTCGGCCGCCGAATGGGCCCGGCTGGAGCGAGGGATCACCCAGCGCGTCAAAGCTCTCGAGATGTACCTCGACGACATCTACGGCGAGCAGGAGATCCTGCAGGACGGCGTCATTCCCCGGCGGTTGGTCACCTCGTGCGAACACTTCCACCGCCAGGCCGCCGGGATCGTCCCACCCAACGGAGTGCGCATCCATGTGGCCGGCATCGACCTGATTCGCGACGAGCGCGGCACCTTCCGGGTGCTGGAGGACAACCTGCGCTCGCCGTCGGGGGTGTCATACGTGATGGAGAACCGGCGCACCATGGCCCGGGTCTTCCCGAACTTGTTCGCCACCCATCGGGTACGTCCGGTCGACGACTATTCCGCCTACCTGTTGCGCGCTCTGCGGAAATCCGCGGCGACCAACGAGGCCGACCCGACGGTCGTCGTGCTGACACCGGGAGTGCACAACTCGGCGTACTTTGAGCATTCGTTGCTGGCCCGCCAGATGGGCGTCGAACTCGTCGAGGGCCGTGACCTGTTCTGCCGGGACAACCAGGTGTACATGCGCACCACCGATGGCGAGCGTCAGGTCGACGTCATCTACCGGCGCATCGACGACACCTTCCTGGACCCGATGCAGTTCCGGCCCGACTCGGTGCTCGGCGTGGCGGGTCTGCTCAACGCCGCCCGGGCCGGCAACGTCGTGATCTCCAGCGCTGTCGGCAACGGAGTCGGCGACGACAAGTTGGTCTACGCCTACGTCCCGAAGATCATCGAGTACTACCTCGGCGAGAAACCGCTGCTGGCCAATGTGACGACATTGCGGTGCTGGCTCGACGGCGAGCGCGCGGAGGTGCTCGACCGGATCAGGGAACTGGTCATCAAGCCGGTGGAAGGTTCCGGGGGGTACGGCATCGTGTTCGGGCCGGAAGCCTCGGAGAAAGAACTCGCCACCATCAGCAAGAAGGTCCGCGACGATCCGCGCAGCTGGATCGCGCAGCCGATGATGGAACTGTCGACAGTGCCGACCCAGGTCGGGGATTGTCTGTTGCCGCGGTATGTCGATCTGCGGCCGTTCGCGGTCAACGACGGCGACGAGGTATTCGTGCTGCCGGGCGGGCTGACCCGCGTCGCGCTGCGGGAGGGATCGCGGGTGGTCAACTCCAGCCAGGGCGGCGGCTCCAAGGACACCTGGGTGCTGGCGTCGCGCACCGCCGTGTCCAACCGCGAGCTGGGCGCCGCCCAGATCGTCCGCACCCTGCCGGAAGCGCTGCCGGCCGGCTCGCAGGATCACCAGGCCGAGACCGACGCCTCGGCGGACGGCCGACAGCCGCAGCCGATCCGACCGCCGCAGGATCAACAACAGCAACAACAGCAATAGGCGGTGATGAACTGATGCTGGCCCGCAACGCCGAAGCGCTGTACTGGATCGGCCGCTACGTCGAACGTGCCGACGACACCGCACGCATTCTCGACGTGACCGTGCACCAGCTGCTCGAAGACTCCAGCGTCGACCCCGACCACACCTCCCGGGTGCTGCTGCACGTGCTCGGCATCGAGCCGCCGGACACCCAACTGGACGTATGGTCGCTGGCCGACCTCGTCGCGTTCGGTCGCAATACCCGCGGCGGTTGCTCGATCGTCGAGGCGATCACAGCTGCGCGGGAGAACGCACGCTCGGCTCGCGAGGTGACGTCCAGCGAAACCTGGGAGTGCATCAACACCACCTACAACGCGCTCGCCGAGCGCGAACGCGCCGCCAAACGTTTCGGACCGCACGGTTTTCTGTCTTTCATCGAGGGCCGTGCGGCGATGTTCGCCGGTCTGGCCGACTCGACGTGGTCCCGCGACGACGGCTATCGCTTCATGGTGCTTGGCCGCGCGATCGAGCGAGTGGACATGACCGTGCGGCTGCTGCTGTCCCGGGTGGGTGACAGCGCCTCGTCGCCGGCCTGGGTGACGGTGCTGCGTTCGGCCGGTGCCCACGACACCTACCTGCGCACCTACCGTGGCGTGCTGGACGCCAACCGGGTTGTCGAATTCATTCTGCTGGACCGGCTTTTCCCGAGATCCGTGTTCTTTTCGCTCAAGCTCGCCGAACATCAGCTCGACGAACTGCTGCGGAACCCGCACAGCCGGGTCGGCGCCACTGTCGAGACGCAGCGATTGCTCGGGCGCGCCCGCAGTGAACTGGAATTCGTCCAACCCGGTGCACTGCTGGAGTCGTTGGAAGTGCGGCTGGCGAACTTACAGAAGACCTGCCACGACATCGGACAAGCATTGGCCCTGCAGTACTTTCACCCGGCGCCTTGGGTGGCGTGGTCGGACGCCGGCCAGCGCCGTGCGGTGGCCGGCAAGCAGGGCAAAAGCTGATGTGGCGGCTGCGGGTGGTGCACGACACCGGATACGCCTACCAGTCGCCGGTGACGGCGTCCTACAACGAAGCCCGGCTGACGCCCCGGTCGGACTCCCGGCAGAACGTCATCCTCAACCGGGTCGAGACGGTGCCGGCCACCCGGTCCTACCGGTACGTCGACTACTGGGGCACCACGGTGACCGCGTTCGACTTGCATGCACCGCACACCGAGTTGACGGTGAGCTCGTCATCGGTCGTCGAGACTGACCGGCCGGAGCCGGTGACGGAGAAGCTGGCCTGGGCCGAGATGCAGGCCGACAACGTGGTGGACGAGTTCTACGAGATGCTGACTCCGACGCAGTACACGCCGGCAAGCAAACGCGTGGCAGCGGTGGGCAAAAGGATCTGCAAATACAACGAACCTGTTGAGGCGGTCGTGGCCGGCGTGAAGTGGGTTCGCACCGAACTTGCCTACCTGCGCGGCAGCACCGGGGTGCACTCGTCCGGGCTCGACGCGCTGCGCGAGGGCAAAGGTGTCTGCCAGGACTTCGTGCATCTGTCGTTGATGGTGTTGCGCGGCATGGGCGTTCCGGCGCGATACGTCTCGGGGTATGTGCTTCCCAAACGCGACGCCGAAGTGGGGGTCACGGTAGAAGGTCAGAGCCACGCCTGGCTGCAGGCCTGGACCGGCCGCTGGTGGGACTACGACCCGGCCAATGACACCGGGATCGACGAGCACTACATCAGTGTGGGCGTCGGCCGCGACTACGCCGACGTCTCACCGCTGAAGGGGATCTACTCCGGGGAAGGCGCGACGGACCTCGACGTCGTCGTCGAGATCACCCGGCTGGCTTAGCAACTTCGGCCCGTCTGAGCTGGTGCGGAAAGACTTTGTCGAGTTGGTGTTCCGCTGCTCTAATTCGCCGTAGCCTGGTGTGAACCAGCTCACAACCAGCGGGAGGCTTTCCATGCGTATTGCGGACGTGCTGCGAAACAAGGGCGGGGCGGTGGCGACCATCAAACCCGACGCCACGGTCGCCGAATTGCTCGCCGGGCTGGCCGATCGCAATATCGGGGCCATGGTGGTGGTCGGGAGCAGCGGTCTGGAGGGCATCGTCTCCGAACGCGACGTGGTCCGTCAGCTGCACGCCCAAGGGCCCAGCGTGCTTGACCGCCCGGTGTCGAAGATCATGACATCCGTCATTGCCACCTGCACCAAAGCCGACAGCATCGATGCCATCAGCGCCCTGATGACCAAAAACCGCGTCCGGCACGTCCCTGTGCTGGAGAACGACAAGCTGGTCGGCATCGTCAGTATCGGCGACGTCGTGAAGAACCGGATCGACGAGCTGGAATCCGAGCACGCCCAGTTGCAGTCCTACATCACCCAGGGCTGAGCCAGGGGGTTCGCCTCAGCTCCACGCGTAGTCGGCACGTAACCGGGCGGCGACCACCTCGAAAACGGTGCGCTCCAGCACCGCGCCTTCGCGCCGGATTCCTTCCTCGGGCACGTCGAGCACCCGGTCCAGCCGAACCCAGCTGGGCCGGTACTGGTCGTCCCAGCTGCCGGCGCCGAGCCCGACCCAGTTCGGGTCGGCGGCGTGCCTTTCGTGACTCGACAGCATCAGTCCCAGCAAGGTGCGACGGTCGCGGCCGACCACCAGCACCGGACGGTCCTTGCCACGGCTCGGGTCGTCTTCGTAGACCACCCAGGTCCACACGATCTCGCCCGGATCGGCCCGGCCGTCCAGGTCGGGGGCGTACACCAGCTTGCGGGCCCGATGCGCGGTGGGAGAGCTGGCGCTGGTCACCGGCCGGCCGCGGGTGATCGCGGCAGGCGAGTCGGAGGTGCTGCCGGCAAGCACCTCCAAACCAAAGCGGATGCCGCGTTGCACGCCCTCCTGCAAGCTCTGCTGGATTCCGCGCTGCGTGCCGCCTGACTTCTGCATCTCACGGATGAGTCTCGGAGCCTCGTTGAATACGAGATTCTCCGCGATCCGCTGGAACGCCTTCCACTGTGTTCTCCGTGGAGAAGCCATGCTCGCAAGCATAAGACGTGACCGGTGCAACGGGATTGGGTGAGCGCGGCCAGGCCTCGATACGCTGGACGGGCACGCAGCGGCCTGCCGACGCCCCGCTGAACCCGCCCCGCCAGGAGATCCCCATCAGCAGTTTCGCCGACCAGACCTTCACCGCGCCGGCGCAGATTCGGAACTTCTGCATCATCGCCCATATCGATCACGGCAAATCCACGCTGGCCGACCGGATGCTGCAGCTGACCGGTGTCGTCGACGAGCGCTCCATGCGCGCCCAGTACTTGGACCGGATGGACATCGAGCGCGAACGCGGCATCACCATCAAGGCGCAGAACGTGCGGCTGCCCTGGCGGGTCGGGGACACCGATCACGTTCTGCATCTGATCGACACCCCGGGGCACGTCGACTTCACCTATGAGGTTTCCCGCGCGCTGGCTGCCTGCGAGGGCGCAGTGCTGCTGGTCGACGCCGCGCAGGGCATCGAAGCCCAGACGCTGGCCAACCTCTACCTCGCCCTGGATCGTGACCTGACGATCATCCCGGTGCTCAACAAAATCGACCTGCCCGCGGCCGATCCCGAGCGCTACGCCGCCGAAATCGCCCACATCATCGGCTGCGAGCCCGACGACGTGCTGCGGGTGTCCGGCAAGACCGGCGAGGGGGTGGCAAGCCTGCTCGACGAGGTGGTCCGTCAGGTGCCGGCGCCGACGGGCGATCCCGACGCGGCCACTCGCGCGATGATCTTCGACTCCGTCTATGACATCTACCGCGGGGTGGTCACCTACGTGCGGGTGATCGACGGCAAGATCGTCCCGCGGGAGAAGATTGCGATGATGTCCACCGGCGCCACCCATGAGCTGCTGGAGGTCGGCGTCGTCTCACCCGAGCCCAAGGCCACCGCCGGGCTCGGTGTCGGGGAGGTTGGCTACCTCATCACCGGCGTCAAAGACGTCCGCCAATCCAAAGTCGGTGACACCGTGACCACCGCTCGCCGCGGCGCCGCGGCGCCGCTGACCGGATATCGAGAACCCAAGCCGATGGTCTATTCCGGCCTCTATCCGGTGGACGGCTCGGACTACCCGAACCTGCGCGACGCGCTGGAGCGGCTGCAGCTCAACGACGCCGCACTCAGCTACGAGCCGGAAACGTCGGTGGCGCTGGGTTTCGGCTTCCGGTGCGGCTTCCTGGGCCTGCTGCACATGGAGATCACCCGCGAGCGACTCGAGCGGGAATTCGACCTCGACCTGATCTCGACATCGCCCAACGTGGTCTATCGGGTGGTGCGCGACGACGGGACCGAAGTTTGGGTGACCAACCCCTCGGACTGGCCGTCGGGCAAGGTCGGCAGCGTCTACGAGCCCGTCGTGAAGACCACCATCATCGCGCCCAGCGAGTTCATCGGCACCATCATGGAACTCTGCCAGTCGCGGCGAGGCGAGCTCGGCGGCATGGACTACCTGTCGCCGGAACGGGTCGAGTTGCGCTACACCATGCCGCTGGGGGAGATCATCTTCGACTTCTTCGATGCCCTGAAGTCGCGCACCCGCGGCTACGCCAGCCTGGACTACGAGGCGGCCGGGGAGCAGGAGGCGGCGTTGGTCAAGGTCGACATCCTGCTGCAAGGCGAGGCCGTCGACGCGTTCAGCGCGATCGTGCATAAGGACGCGGCCGCGGCGTACGGCAACAAAATGACGACCCGGCTCAAAGAGCTCATCCCTCGCCAGCAGTTCGAAGTGCCGGTGCAGGCGGCCATCGGGTCGAAAATCATTGCCCGCGAAAATATTCGGGCCATCCGCAAAGACGTGCTGTCGAAGTGCTACGGCGGGGACATCACCCGCAAGCGCAAGCTGCTGGAACGGCAGAAAGAAGGCAAGAAGCGGATGAAGACCATCGGGCGGGTCGACGTGCCACAGGAAGCGTTCGTGGCGGCGCTGTCCGCTGACGTGGGTGGGGAGAAGGCCAAAAAGTAAGAAGGGCAAGGCGTCGCTGTTGCCGACTGCGTGTCGACTTGCCGTGCCAGCCGGAATTGGCTAGAAGAATGCCAGTGGCATGCGCGGAACCACAGGTGCGCGGAAGGCTCAGATGACGAGATTTCGATGGACGGCGGCGCTGGCGGCTGCCCTCGCGGTCGCCACCGTGACGACCAGTTGCGCCGCTTCCGTGAGCGGCACGGCTCGGCCCGCCGCGGGCATCACACCGCGCCCGGTCGTCGGGTCGACGGTCGAGCAGGCGCTGCTGGACCGTAAGGAGCTGACGAAAGCGCTCGACCTGTCCGTCCAAGCGCTGCAACCACCGCGGCTGGGCGGGTCGAAGAAGTTGTTCAACGTGCTCGCTGGCCCGAACGAATGCCTGGGTGTGCTGGCCGAGCTGCAGTCGAGCACCTATCAGTCCGCAGATGTGCTCGACATCGCCTGGGAGAGCTGGCTGGATGCCAAAACCAACCCGGCTGTGGTCATCGCCGTGGACGAGGGCGTTGTCGCGTTGCCCACCGCCGTGGAAGCTGACACGCTGTTCTCGGCGTTCGCGCAACAATGGAACCGCTGCAACGGTAAGACGGCTGATTACCGTTCGCAGTCTTTCAAGATCACCGACGTGCGGGTGACCGACTCGGTGCTGGCGGCCACCGTGCAGACGTCGTCGACCCCGATCGCGCGGGCCATCGGTGTCCGGGTGAACTGTGTGGTGGAGGTCAAGGTTCCCGTGACCAGTGACGAAGAGGCTCAGGGCCCCGGCTCAGCCGACCCGGAGACCAGAGCCATCGACATCGCGCGGCTGATGATGGACAAGGTCAGCGACCTCAGCTGATCCTGCGAGCAATTAGGCTTCCGGCATGCCGTGCAAGTCAGCCCGCCGAGCCGGTGCGACCGCCCTGCTGCTGCTTTTGGTCACGACGGGCTGCGCGATCGACGGCACTGCGCATCCGGCGCCGAACATCAGGCCACGCCCGCTCACCGGCGACTCGGTCAAGAAGGTGCTCCTCAACGCCGACGAGCTCTCGAAAATTCTCGGGCAGACCTTCAAAGCCGATTCTGACTCGCCGGACCGCTTCGGCGGTCGCGATCTGCTGTTCGAGATGCGTTCGTCGCCGCAGGACTGCAACGGCGTCGTGTTCGAGCTGCAGAAGAGCGCCTACGGATCGGCCAGCGTCGGCAACGTCGGGCGGGCGACATGGTGGGAGGCCGGCGGTGGGCGCGGCAAGGTGATCAGCGTCAGCGAGACTGTGGTCGCATTGGCCAAGCCCGGTGACGCTGACGCCTTGCTCGCGAACTTCTCGTCGACCTGGAAACGCTGCAACGGTACGACCGTGACCGATTACGTGGCCGGCGGCGAACGTTTGAGTACCGCCGCCATCAGCAACGTCCAAGCCGCCGACTCAGTGCTGTCTGCCACCGTCAACTCGCACAGCACCACGACACTCGTGCGCGGCCGAGCCGTCGGCGCGCGGGTGAACTGCGTTGTAGAGGCCGAAGTCACCTTCTTCGGCAATCATGCCGACAACAGCGCAGCCGACGTCGCGCACCGCATGATGGACAAAGTCAGCGATCTGAGCTGACGCGCCAGTCGGCGCTGGATTCCTGTTGGCGCCAGAACTCGGCGAAACGCCCGCCGCGCGCGGTCAACTCGTCGATCGATCCTTGTTCGACGATCCGCCCGGAGTCGACGAACAGGATGTGGTCGGCGTGGCGGATGGCGCCGAGTCGGTGCGCGATCATCACCCGGGTGCGGCCGAAGGGGTCGTTCCGGATCGCCTCGGTGATCAAGGTCTCGTTCTCGGTGTCCAACGCGCTGGTGGCCTCGTCGATCAGCAGGGTGCCCGCCGGCTTCACCAAAGCCCTTGCGATGCTGACGCGTTGGCGTTCACCGCCCGACAGGGCGGAGCCGGCTTCGCCCACCCGGGTGCGCTCGCCGTCGGGGAGGCGCCGGACGATCTGATCCACCTGGGCCAGCGCCATCGCGCGCTCGATGTCCTCGTCGGCGGCGTCGGGTCGACCCGCGCGGACGTTGTCGTGAATCGCCCCGTCGAACAGGTAGGGGTGCTGAAACACCATGCTCACCAGCGCCCGCCGGGCATCGGCGCCCAGTTCGGCGATGTCGGTGCCATCGACGAGGATGCGTCCCCGGTGCGGGTTGTGCAGCCCGGCTATCAGCGACAGGATCGTACTTTTCCCGGAGCCGGACGGCCCGACGATGGCGGTGGTGGTTCCCGGTTCCAGGGTGAAGGTCAAGTCGTTGACCACCTCGGGCGCATCGACCGGGCTGCCGTAGCTGAAGCTGACGCCACGGAATTCGATCCGGCAGGCGCCGTTCGCAATGGGCGGCGCTGGGGCGGTTTTCAAGGCGGCGTCCACGGCCGTGTCGGCCGGCACGCCGCGCGGCGCGGTGATGATGGCCCGCAGACGTGCCAGCAGCTCGCGTGACGACTCCACCGCGCCCGACAAGTCGGCGATCACCGTGAACGGTTCGAGGAAACGCACCATGACGATCGTCAGCGCCACTGCCTCGGGCGCGCCGATCTGGCCGCGCAACGCGAGGGTGGTGATCGTGCCGGCCAGCAGGATCAGCGCTATCTGGCTGGCCACGCTGAACACCAGCTGCCCGGGGATCTGGAACAGCAGCAGCCGCATGGTGGCGCCGTGTGCGGTGGCGATCGCACCTCCGGCCTGACTGCGTTCCGACGTCACCCGCCGGCTGGCGCGCAACGCCTGCTGTGTGCGCGCGAACTCCAGGATGCGTTCAGTGAGCGCGTTGTGCGCGCGGGCGTCAGC
>NZ_JBARMY010000345.1:0-2313 GCF_049802695.1 Mycobacterium sp. | reverse complement strand
CGTTGGCCAGCTGCGTGGGATCTGACGCCAGCCGCGGTTGCGCGCCCGCGGGCACGGTCGCAGTAGCGGCCGCCGAAGGATCGTCCATCGCGGCTGCTGTCGCCGGCCCGGTCGCGGCCACCGTCGTTGCGGTTGAGCCGCCCACCAGCATCGTGCTTGACGACGCTGGTGGCTTTGTACAACCGGTGAGTGCGAACACGACCGTGGCGAGCACAAGCGGCGCGCCGCGCCCTGTCGCGCGAACGCACGCGGCCGACCGCCCCCAGGGAACGACGACTATCCGGTTACGGCTCACGGTGTTCACTTCCGAGGACTGCCGCGATTTCTGCGGGTGCGGGCGGTTGACCTGTAGCGAGTCTTTCGTATCAGACGCTCGTAGGTTAGTCGGGTCGGCGCGCTTTGTTGGCGCTGTCCACTAACCAGATAGCGAGGTCGTGGATTTTGATGTTGGCTTTTTGCGACGTGGAGACGAGCAGATTGAAGGCCTGCTCATCGGTGATGCGTTCGCGGTGCATCAAGATTCCTTTGGCCATCCCGATGGTGTCGCGAGACGAGAGCGCTCTGTGCCATTCGGCCTGCTGAGTGGACCCGATCAGGGCGATCGCGGCATGTGCGGCGAACAACTCCCCGACGACTTCGGAGTCAGCGTTGAACGCGTTCCGTTTCGAGGAGTACAGATCTAACGCCCCCAGGTTTCGACCGCTGGTGAAGAGCCGATATCCGAGCATCGAACGAACACCGTGAGCTTCGGCGGCCGCGGCAAACCAGGGCCACCGAGTGTCCTGTGACATGTCGTCGATCCGGTAACTGCGATGATCGAGTAGCGCCTGCACGCAGGGGCCCTCGTTGAGTTCGTGCTCAATGGTGTTGAGTCGTTTCACCAGATCACTGGTCGCGGCGACGGTCCGCAAAACCTTGTCTTCGCGAAGCGACACCCCAGCCTGTTCGGCGCCGGGGACCGTATCGGTGACCGACGCAACGATGCCCTCGACCACGTGCTGCAGGTCGGGTTCAGCCTCCAGCGACCGAGCGACGTCGCTGAGAGCTTGCGCCACATCAGCGAGTGGGGGAGACCTCAATTCGGACGGTCTCTGCTGATCCTCAGACATTCTGTTCTCTACGTTAGCGAAGCTAACGTTAGAGGATAGGCTTTTCCGCCGAAGCGGCCGAGCGCCAACCCATACCGCAGCTGTCGTGCCGATCCGAACTGTTCGTTTCTTTAAATTCGAGACGTAAGCGGTCAGATCGCCGTCGGTCGGCGTGCCCACTTGGGGGCCACTGCTCGTGCAGGATGCGCGAATAACCGGCGCGGGCCCGCGTCGCCATCATTTCTTGTGTGTGCCTGACGGTTTGCCGTCGGCGTGTTGCGGTGCGCGGAGTCGAGGAAGATGAACCTGGCCATGTTCGGCTGTTCGGCCTCGAAGTGCGGGGAGAACAACGCCCGCCCGAGCAGATTGGACGCAATCAGGTCCTGACGGGTGGGGGCTTCTGCGGTTTTGTCGTGCAGTCAGGCGCTGCGACGGATGCCGCGGGTGCGGCCGATGTCACGCTTGAGCAGCAGGTCGCGCTCCGTCTCGGACAAGCCACCCCAGATGCCGTAGGGCTCGCCGACCTCTAGCGCGTGGGAGCGGCACTGCTCGATCACGGGGCAGCGACGGCACATGTCCTTGGCGCGCCGCTCACGTTGCATCCGAGCGCGGCCCCGCTCACCGTCGGGATGAAAAAACACCGACGAATCGACGCCCCGGCAAAGACCTTGCAGTTGCCATTCCCAGATATCGGCATTGGGCCCCGGTAGTTGCTCCGGCTGTGGCATTTGAAATCCCTCTCTGCACGCCCATCACTGGGCCAGGTTGCGAACGCATGAGTCGTGCAACTGTTTCGAGCGATCACCGGTGACTACTCTCGGCAATCAACGTAGCCAAGCTTCGGAAATCCAGTCAACTGCCCGGTTCACAACCGGATAGCCGTCGTGGGCTATCTATTTAACGTCGCGTTCACGTGCGGACGGTAACTGTACGGCCACCAATGTGTCTCACGACGTGGGCTGATCAAAGAATTCCGCAGTTCAGCGGCGGGCGGCCCGGAAAGTACAATTCTGAGAACGTCAGCCGGCGATTAATGCTGCCGTAACTTATCGACCACGAGATTTTAATCGCCGAGCGTGAGTGATACTCGTCCCATGCTCGAGGCGACTTTATCGGCTGCCGCTTTCGGAAGCCAGCCGGGCTCCTGGCCGCTGCCGACCGCGACCACCCCGCACCAGCATTGGCTGCGCGCGGTGGCGGCCGGCGGACAGGGCCGCTACGGCAG
>NZ_JBARMY010000344.1:0-6763 GCF_049802695.1 Mycobacterium sp. | reverse complement strand
GGAGTGCCCGTGGAACTAACCAGCGAGCCGACCCTGGTGCACGGCTACGTCAGTTTCGCACTGATCATCCCGGCCGCCGCCGAGGCACGCGACCGCGGCCTGGCGGCGCTCAAGGCGGCGCTGCACGCTTAGCTGCCGCAGGCCGGCAGGACACCGACTTCCACAACGTGGTCGTCGGCGCGGGCTTCTCGGGTGCTAGATGGCGCGCTTGAGGTCGTCGACCTTGCTGAGCTGCTCCCACGGCAGCTCGATGTCGGTCCGGCCGAAGTGGCCGTAAGCCGCGGTCTGCGCGTAGATCGGGCGCAGCAGGTCCAGGTCGCGGATGATCGCGCCGGGCCGCAGGTCGAAGACCTCGCCGATGGCTTTCTCGATCTTGGCCGGGTCGACGGTCTCGGTGCCGAAGGTCTCGACGAACAGGCCGACCGGGGCGGCCTTGCCGATGGCGTAAGCCACCTGCACCTCGACCCGGTCCGCCAGCCCGGCGGCAACGACATTCTTGGCGACCCAGCGCATCGCATACGCCGCAGACCGGTCCACCTTCGACGGGTCCTTGCCGGAGAACGCCCCGCCGCCGTGGCGGGCCCAGCCGCCGTAGGTGTCGACGATGATCTTGCGTCCGGTCAGGCCGGCGTCACCCATCGGTCCTCCGACGACGAATTTACCCGTCGGATTGATCAGCAGCCGCACCGACGACGCGTCCAGCGTCTTGTGCGACAGGTCATCGAGGACGGTGTTGACCACCTTCTCCCGGATGTCGGGAACGAGCAGGTTCTCGAGGTCGACGTCCGCGGCGTGCTGCGTGGAGATGACTACGGTGTCCAGCCGTCGCGGCTCGTTGTCTTCGTAGGCGATCGTCACCTGAGTCTTGCCGTCGGGGCGCAGATAGGGCAGCACACCGCCCTTGCGCACTTCGGTCAGCCGCCGCGCCAGCCGGTGGGCCAGCGCAATGGGTAGCGGCATCAGTTCGGGAGTGTCGTTGATCGCGTAACCGAACATCAGGCCCTGGTCACCGGCACCCTGTGCGTCCAGCGGGTCGGCGGCGCCTTCGACGCGGGCCTCGTGCGCGGTGTCGACGCCCTGCGCGATGTCGGGCGACTGCGCACCGATGCCGATGTTGACGCCGGCCGAAGCACCGTCGAAGCCCTTCTCGGACGAGTCGTAGCCGATCTCCAGGATGCGGTCGCGCACGGTCCGGGTGATGTCGGCGAACGCCTCCTTGGCGGTCGTGGTCACCTCCCCGACGACATGGACCTGCCCGGTGGTGACCAGAGTCTCGACGGCGACCCGGGAATGCGGGTCGTCGGCCAACAGCGCATCGAGCACCGAGTCGCTGATCGCGTCGCAGATCTTGTCGGGGTGTCCTTCAGTCACCGACTCGCTGGTGAACAGCCGACCGTTCTCGCTCACGCCGTCATCCTTTCCGCCATCCTCAGAATGTTAGTTAGACAAATTATATCGTTGCGCTGTCTGATCCAACCGGCTCCCCCGGTCTCATTGCAACCTTTGACCGCACTATGACCTACCTATAAGGAAGTATCTCTACGAGCCCGCGAAGCCGTGAGCGTGTTACCCGTCGCCGCCGTGCAGGAAGGTGACGATCGCGTCCACGATCCGGCTGGCCATCAACGTCTTGGAGCCGTGCCGCAGCGCGACCTCGGTGCCATCGGCGGCCAGCAGCCAACCGTCGTTGTTGTCCACTTCGAAGGCCTTGCCCTCGCCGACGGCGTTGACCACCAACAGGTCACAGCCTTTGCGGCGCAGCTTGGCCCGAGCGTGGAACAGCACGTCACCTTCAGCGTCGCCGGTCTCGGCGGCGAACCCGACGATGGCCCGCATGTTGGGTAGCTGACCGTCCGCGCGGGCGCGCACTGCCCCGGCCAGCACGTCGTCGTTGCGCACAAGGTCGATCGCCGGCGGCTCCACGAGACCCTTCTTGATCTTGGCGACGGCGACCTGTGCCGGCCGAAAATCGGCGACCGCGGCGGCCATCACCAGCACGTGCACGCCGGGCGCGTGTTTGGACACCGCGTCGGCGAGCTGCTGGGCGGAGCTGACATGCACGACTTCGACTCCGGCAGGCTCGACGAGTCCGGCGTTGTGTCCGGCGATCAGCGTTACGTCGGCGCCGCGCTGAGCGGCCACCCGGGCCACCGCGTAACCCTGCTTACCGGAGCTGCGGTTGCCGATGAAACGCACCGGGTCGATCGGCTCACGAGTGCCGCCGGCGGTGACCAGCAGTTTGCACCCGGCCAGGTCGTTGGGCAGGGCATCGTGGCGCTCCAGCAGCAACTGGGCCAACGTGGTGATTTCCTCGGCTTCGGGCAGCCGGCCCGCCCCGCTGTCCGCGCCGGTCAGCCGCCCGGACGCCGGCTCCAGCACCACCGCACCGCGTCGGCGCAGGGTGGCGACATTGTCAACGGTCGCCGGGTGCAGCCACATCTCGGTGTGCATCGCCGGCGCGAACATCACCGGACACCGGGCAGTGAGCAGCGTCGCGGTAAGCAAGTCGTCGGCCCGCCCTGTTGCGGCCCGGGCCAGCAGGTCAGCGGTGGCCGGTGCCACCACGACCAGGTCCGCCTCCTGTCCGAGGTGGACGTGCGGGACCAGCGGCACATCGTCGAAGACGCCGGTGCGCACCGGTTGACCGGACAGCGCCTCGAAGGTGGCCGCGCCGACGAAGCGCAGGGCGGATTCGGTCGGGATGACGCGAACCTGGTGACCGGCCTCAGTGAGCTGGCGGACGACGGTGCAGGCCTTGTAGGCGGCGATGCCGCCAGAGACGCCGACGATGATCCGTCTGCGGTCCATCACTTCTGCTCTTCGCCCGAACGGCCCATCGCCGGCCCTGCCGCCGTTCTACTCGCCTTCGGTGTGTTCGAGAAGGTCGGAGTGGATCTCGCGCATTGCGATCGACAGCGGCTTCTCCTGCAGGCCGGGCTCGACCAGCGGGCCGACGTATTCGAGGATGCCCTCGCCGAGTTGGTTGTAGTAGTCGTTGATCTGCCGCGCGCGCTTGGCGGCGTAGATCACCAGCGCGTACTTGCTCGACACGCGGTCAAGCAACTCGTCGATCGGCGGATTGGTGATGCCCAGCGGGGTGTCATAAGCGCCCACGCCACCCGCCGCCGGGTCGAATTGATCGACGGCGGGGACGGCGGCCAAAGCGGCGTCGGATGGTGAAGTACTCACGTAGAACGGTCTCCTGGCGATGTAGTGCTGACGAACAGATGTAGTGCTAGAGCACAGTCGAAGGCGCGGCGGGCACTCTAAATCCCGATCACGCCGTGTCCGGCGCGTTTTCCACCAGCAAGGATACCAATTCGGCGCACGCAGTCTCCAATCGGCGATTTACCACGACTTCGTCGAAGTCGCTCTGAGCTGCCAGCTCCGCGCGGGCCGTCGCCAGCCGGCGCTCGATGACCTCGGGTGTCTCGGTCCCGCGACCGACCAGCCGGGCCTCCAACGCCGCCCAACTAGGCGGCGCCAGAAACACGGTGATCGCCTCGGGCATCGCCGCTTTGACCGCCCGGGCGCCGGCCAAGTCGACTTCGATCAGGACCGGGTAGCCGCGCGCGGTGGCTTCCCGGATCGGGCCGGCCGGCGTGCCTGAGCGGTGCAGCCCGCCGTGGATTTCGGCCCACTCCAGCAACTCGTCCCGCTTGATCAGCTGATCGAAATGCTCGGCGCTGACGAAGTGGTAGTCGACCCCGTCGACCTCGCCCGGACGTGGTGCCCGAGTCGTGGCCGACACACTGAAATGCAGGTCAGGTACCCGCTCCCGCAAACAGCGCACCACCGTCGACTTGCCCACCGCCGAAGGACCGGACAGCACTATCACCCGGCCTGCGGGCTTGGAGGAATCTGGTGACCCCAGACCCTCACTGCCCGGCTCCTCCTCAGGCCGATTGGCCTGCATCGTCGCCGTGCTAGGCGGAACCGAACTTCTCCAGCAGTGCCTTGCGCTGCCGATCGCCGAGACCGCGCAGGCGGCGGGTAGGGGCGATCTCGAGTTCGGTCATGATCTCCTGTGCCTTGACCTTGCCGACCTTTGGCAACGCTTCCAGCAGTGCGGACACCTTCATCTTGCCCAGGACCTCATCGGTCTCGGCGTCCTTGAGCACCTGCTTGAGGTTGGTGCCGCCGCGCTTCAGCCGATCCTTGAGCTCAGCTCGCGCTCGACGTGCGGCAGCAGCCTTCTCCAACGCGGCGGCGCGCTGCTCGTCGGTCAACTGGGGAAGGGCCACGATTCCTCCGTCTCATTCGTCATCATCATCGATAGCCATCGAACTGTACTTTTCTCAGCCGGATAGTCCAGCCAGCGCAAACGACCGTACCCACGCTGTCTGACGAAATCTAACCCGACCCCCTGCTTCACGTTACGAACGCCCAGCGTACGGCCCGAGCGGCAAGCTGCGCCGCTGATTTCCCGCAGTGAGCCGGCCAGGCGCCGCCGCAGCCCGCCGAAACCGTGGAAGTGCCGTTAAATCCGCGTCTTACAGGGGATTCCAGCTCATCGGCGAACCAATCAACGCACCGAGGCCGGTCGGCTACGAGTCCCATGAGCCCAGCACCGCAGGAAATGCGGGTGATCGCACGCGTCGCGCGTGTCGCGCGCGTCGGATGCGCCGAACAGCCGTTAACCACTCACTTGCCGCGCCAGGTTCGGTCGAACGGGAGCCGCCACGCGTTCGGCGCGATCAGCTGGTGGATGGCGTTCGGCCCCCATGAGCCGACGTCATACCCGCGCACCGGCGGCGGCTCGACCAGCAGCGGCTCTGAGACCTCCCACAGCCGTTCGATGCCGTCCGACGTCGTGTAGAGCGTGTGGTCGCCGCGCATCGCATCCAGAATGAGCCGTTCGTAGCCCTCCAGGACGTCGGTGACAGAGTCGGTCTCGGCCAGCCCGAACTGCAGACTGTGCTTGGCCAGCTTCATTCCAGGTCCCGGCCGTTTGCCGTAGAACGACAGCGACACCTTGAACTCGTCGGCGAGGTCGAAGGTGAGATGGTCCGTACCTTGAGCGCCGACGCCCGCGTCCGGCGGAAACATGCTCTTGGGCGGCTCCCGGAAAGCGATCGAGATGATTCGCTGACCCTCGGCCAGACACTTCCCGGTGCGCAGATAGAACGGCACCCCGGCCCAGCGCCAGTTGTCGATCTCGCACTTGAGCGCTACGAAAGTGTCGGCATCGGAGTCCGATGAGACCCCGGGCTCGTCGCGATACCCGCGGTACTGCCCGCGCACCACGTTGTGCGGGTCGATCGGCACCATCGAACTGAATACTTTGTTCTTCTCGGCGCTGATGGCAGCGGAAGCCAGCGCTGTAGGCGGCTCCATCGCGACGAATCCGAGTATCTGGAACAGATGCGTCACGACCATGTCTTTGAAGGCACCGAGCGGCTCGTAGAACTTTGCCCGCCCCTCCAAAGTGAGTTTCTCGGGAACATCGATCTGGATGTGGTCGATGAAGGTTCGGTTCCATATCGGCTCGAACAAACCGTTGGCGAATCGGAAGGCGAGGATGTTCTGCGCCGCCTCCTTGCCCAGGAAATGGTCGATGCGGAAGATTTGCGACTCGTCGAACGTCTCGTGGATCGAGTCGTTCAACTCGACGGCGCTGTCCAGATCGACGCCGAACGGCTTTTCCATCACCAACGCGGCGCCCTTGGCCAGACCCGCTTCCTGCAACGTCTCGACGACGGGGATCACCGCGCTGGGCGGAACACTCAAATAGTGCAGCAGCCGGACGTCACCCTCCAAGTTCGCGGCCTGGTCACTCACGGTGGCGGAGAGTTCGCCCGCACCATTGCCCTGGGGCACGTACCGGAGGTTCTTCAGCCACTGTTTGAGCTCTTCCTCGGGCACCTCGTGGCGGGAGAATTCCTCGCATGCCTCCCCGGCCAGCTCCCGAAATCCGTCGTCATCGAGTTCCTCCAGGGAGGTGCCGACGATGCGCAGTTCTGGCGCCAGCTTCGACAAAGAGAGATGAAATAGGCCGGGAAGCAGCTTGCGGCGGGCCAGGTCGCCTGTCGCACCGAACAGGACGATGACGTGCGGACGGACGCCGGCGTTGGCTTTTTCCTTCGATCCTCGGTTTCGATTCGTCACACCCCAATCGTTCCACTAGTGGCCGACGTACGTCGACCGATCAGGCCAGTCCGCTGCATTTGAAGTCGCCCGAAGACCCCCGAAAGGCCTGAGCTGCGCACTGTAACGACGCCGCCGCGGCGAGCGATAAATTTCAGCTGCGCTACTTGAATTAGCAATGCATATATCATCAGCAAACTCATAAGCCGGGCTTAGTACCTTCCGGGTTTTGCCCGTTATCGTTCTGTATGTCACGGCGAGTGCCGGGACTTCCCGAGAAGGAGTGGAGTTGGCATAATGAGCCTGAAACGAATTACGTACGCATCTTTGCTGGCCATGAGTGTCGGAACGGCCGGGCTGCTCAGTATCGGAATCGCGACGGCGAATGCCGCTCCGACGACCGCGATTACTTCCCAGCACGCCGCCCCAGCCGAGAAAGTCAAGCCGACCCACCACCAGAAGAAAGAAATCGGCAAAGCAGCCGGGAAGCAAGCCAAGCACAACGGACTGACCGTCGGCTAACGACAGCCAAAAACCGGGCTCTGTGCGGCGGGCCACCCTGACGAGGCCCGCCGCACGAGACCGCCCCGAGGCCGTAGTTCGGTTAACCGGCCAGATAGGCGATGGCGTCGAGCATCCGCTGTCCCGCGGCCCGCAGGGCCGTGACGTCCGGGCC
>NZ_JBARMY010000343.1:0-16557 GCF_049802695.1 Mycobacterium sp. | reverse complement strand
CGTCGGCATCCTCCACGGCTGCCTACGCCACCGAACTCACTACAACGAACACCAAGCCTGGGCACACCGTCAAACCGGCCCCGAAATCCAAGCCGCTTGACAACCTACGCACCTGGGATGTCTAGCTTCACGCTCGGCGCAAAAGGTTAGCCCAGAATCAACCCCGACGTCGGAACGCCCGTGCCCGCGGTGACGAGCACATGCTCGACATCGGGCACCGGGTTCACTGAGGTGCCCCGCAGCTGCCGCACACCCTCGGCGATGCCGTTCATGCCGTGGATGTATGCCTCACCGAGCTGGCCGCCGTGGGTGTTGATCGGCAGTCGCCCACCGACTTCGATGGCACCGTCCGCGATGAAGTCCTTCGCCTCGCCCCAGCCGCAGAAGCCCAGCTCCTCCAGCTGAATCAGTGTGAAAGGAGTGAAATGGTCGTAGAGCACCGCGGTTTGGATGTCGGTGGGTCGCAACCCGGACTGCTGCCACAGCTGACGGCCGACCAGACCCATCTCCGGCAGGCCGTGGAGCTCAGGTCGGTAGTAGCTGACCATCGTGTACTGGTCGGGGCTGGAACCCTGTGCCGCGGCGTCGATGACCGCAGGCCGGTGCTTGAGGTCGCGGGCCCGCTCTGTCGACGTCACGACGATCGCGACGGCGCCGTCGGTTTCCTGGCAGCAGTCCAGCAACCGCAACGGCTCAGCGATCCACCGCGAATTCTGGTGCTCGTCAATGCTTATCGGTTTCTCGTAAAAGTATGCCTTCGGGTTGTTGGCCGCGTGTTTGCGGTCGGCCACCGAGATGGCGCCGAAGTCCCGGCTGATGGCCCCGGACAGGTGCATGTACCGCTTGGCGATCATCGCGACCTGCGCGGCCGGTGTGCTCAGCCCGTGCGGATAGGAGAACGAGTTGTCCACGCCGGTGGAGTCGGCGTTCTCAGTCAGCCGGCTTTGCACCTGGCCGAAGCGCATGCCGGAGCGTTCGTTGAACGCCCGGTAGGCGACCACAACATCGGCCACCCCGGTGGCGACGGCCATCGCGGCCTGCTGAATGATCGCGCAGGCGGCGCCCCCGCCGTAGTGGATCTTCGAAAAGAATTTCAGCTCACCGATTCCCGCAGCGCGAGCCACCGCGACTTCGGTGTTGGTGTCCATCGTGAACGTCGTCAACCCGTCGACGTCGCCGGCCGTCAGCCCGGCGTCGTCCAGCGCGTCCTGCACCGCCTCGGCCGCCAACCGCAGCTCGCTGCGACCGGAGTTCTTGGAGAAGTCGGTGGCACCGATGCCGACAATCGCAGCTTTCCCCGACAGCATCAGGCCGCGCCCACGGTCAGGGTGACGGTGGCGATGACGTGATCGCCGAGGCTGTTGCGCCCGAACACTTCCACGGCGATCCGACCGTCGTCGACCGCGGTCACCTCCCCGGAGAACGTCACAGTGTCGTAGGCGTACCACGGCACACCCAGCCGCAGGCCGATAGCCTTGATGATCGCGGACGGTCCCGCCCAATCGGTGACGTAGCGCTCGACCAGGCCGGTGTCGGTCAAGATATTCACGAAGATGTCTTTGGACCCCTTGGCCTGCGCCTTGTCCCGGTCGTGGTGCACGTCCTGGAAGTCCCGAGTCGCCAGCGCCGTCGAGACGATGAACGTCGGATCACCAAAAAGCGAGAGCCTCGGCAGCACTGTGCCCACTTCGACAACCGGCGCGCTCATGCGTCCGGCTCCCACGCGTACAGTGTCCACGCCGGCCCCGCGTCACTTTCCGGGAAGTCAAGATAGGTTGCGCGCACCCTCAATCCGATCTGCACCGCCGCGGGATCGACATTGCGCAGTTCGCCGAGCATGCGCACTCCTTCTTCCAGTTCGACGAGCGCGATGACGAACGGCAGGGTGCGACCGGGCACCTTCGGCGCGTGGTGTACCACGAAGCTGAAGACGGTGCCTTTACCGCTGGCCACCACGTACTCGGTCGGCGCCTGCTTGTCCTGCCATACCGCCGGCACGGGCGGGTGCTGCAGGCTTCCGTCACCCCGCCGCTGGATGCGCAATTCGTGGGCGTTGACGCCGTCCCAGAAGTATTGGGTGTCCTTCGACGACGACGGACGCATCAACGCCGCCGGGTCGAGGTTGTCGGGTGCCGACGGCTTTTCATTATCCCGTGGCTTGAATTTCAATATGCGCCAGTTCATTTCGGCCACGTCCTCGTCGCCGACCTGCCAGCTGATGTGCTGGTTGATGAAGTAGCCTTCGCCGAGCGCGGTGTGCTTGGGACCGATCACGTCGGTCAGTTCGGCACTGACGCTGACCTCTTCGCCCGGCCGCAGATACCGGTGATAGGTCTGCTCGCAGTTGGTTGCCACCACGCCGACGTAGCCGGCGTCGTCGAACAACGTGATGATGCGACCCAGCGGGTCGTCGTCGGGCCGGACACCGCCGAGCCCCGTCATTGTCCACACCTGAATCATCGCCGGTGGCGCGACGATGCCGGGGTGACCCGCAGCCTGGGCCGCCGCTTCGTCGACATAGACTGGGTTGGCGTCACCCATCGCATCCACCCAGTGGTGAATCATCGGCTGATTCACCGGGTCCCGGCCGACGCGCGGCTTGCTTTTACCTGCTGCCTTGACTTGCTCGACGGCCGCTTGAAAGTCGCCCGCTCCGCTCACCGGGGCACTCTCGGCACCTTGAGACCCGAGGCCGCGATCATCTCTCGCATCACTTCGTTCACGCCCCCGCCGAAGGTGATGACCAGATTTCGCTTCGTCTGGGAGTCGAGCCAGTCGAGCAGCTCGGCGGTGTCCGGCTCGGCGGGATTGCCGTATTTGCCGACGATCTCTTCGGCCAACCGGCCCACATACTGAACCCGTTCGGTGCCAAACACTTTGGTGGCGGCGGCGTCCGCAACGTTGATCTCCTCGCCGGCGGCGGCCACCTGCCAGTTCAGCAACTCATTGATCCGCCAGACCGAGTGGATCTCGCCGAGCGCACGCTTGACGTCGTCGCGGTCGATCGGAGTGACGCCGTCACCGCCCGGCTTGGCAGCCCACTCCCGCACGCGGTCGTAGATGCTCGCGAAGCGGCCGGCCGGGCCGAGCATCACCCGCTCGTTGTTGAGCTGGGTCGTGATCAGCCGCCAACCGCCGTTCTCCTCACCGACCAGCATGTCGGCGGGCACCCGAACGTCGTTGTAGTACGTGGCGTTGGTGTGATGTGCACCGTCGGACAGGATTATCGGCGTCCACGAATAGCCGGCATCCTTGGTGTCGACGATCAGAATGGAAATACCCCTGTGCTTCACGGCTTCCGGGTCGGTGCGACACGCCAACCAGACGTAATCCGCGTCGTGGGCGCCTGTGGTGAAGACCTTCTGTCCGTTGACGATGTACTCGTCACCATGGCGAACCGCCGTCGTCCGCAGCGCGGCCAGATCAGTACCGGCTTCTGGTTCGGTGTAGCCGATCGCGAAATGTACCTCACCGGCCAAGATGGCCGGCAGGAACTTCTTTTTCTGCAATTCGTTGCCGTAGACCTGAAGTGTGGGACCTACGGTCTGCAGCGTCACCGCAGGCAACGGCACGTCGGCCCGGTGCGCCTCGTTGACGAAAATCTGCTGCTCGATCGGGCCGAAGCCGAGGCCGCCGAACTCCTTCGGCCACCCGACACCGAGCTTGCCATCCTGACCCATCCGCCGGATCACCGCCCGGTAGGCTTTGCCGTGCCGGTCAGTCTCCATTTCTTTCGCCTCTTCGGGCGAGATCAGTCCTGAGAAGTATTGCCGCAGTTCGGCTTGCAGCTGCCGCTGTTCCGGTGTCAGGTCGATGAACATAACGCTCCCACCAGCTCGAGACGATGCGACGGCCCACCCAGCAGCCGGGTCAGGTCTTTGATCGTGGAGTAGTACCTCGGCATCGGATAGGTGATGTCCATGCCCATGCCGCCATGTAGGTGGTGGCAGATCTGCATCGCTGGCGGCGCTTGCGATGCGACCCAGAATCCCAGCACGTCGAGGTCGTCGTCGGCGTCTCGACCCTCCGCCAGTCGCCAAGCGGCCGACTTGGCGGCCAAATCGATTGTGCGCGAGGCAATGTAGACTTCCGCCAGTTGGGCTGCCACCGTCTGGAACGTCGATAGTGGTTTGCCGAACTGGTGTCGGTTGGCCACATAGTCGGCCGTCAGCCGCAGCGCTCCCGCCACCAGCCCGTCGGCGTACGCGCCGATCATCGACAGTGCCAACTTGTTGACCCGATCGGCCTCCGCCCCGGTCAACACGTCGCCGTCGGCGACCGCGACATCGGCGAAAGTGACTGTGTACTCGTCGCTTCCGTTTGACGTCGGGGTGCGCACCAACTGCACTCCGTCAGCTTTCGGCGAAACCACGACGACGGCACTGTCCGCGGTGACCAGCAGCCACTGCGCTTGTTCGGCATACGCCACACCGACTTTGGTGCCCGACAGCCGGCCGTGCACGAGCGTCGTTGCGGGCCGGTCGGGCAGCGCGGTGCCCGGCTCGTTCAGCGCTGCGGTCAGCACGCCGCCCTTCCCGACGCCGGCCAGAAAACGGTCCTGTTGCTCCTCGGATGCCAGATCGAGCAGCGGCACCACGCTCAGACCCAGGGTGGCCAGTGCGGGTGTGATGGCGCCGTGGCGACCGATTTCGGTCAGCGCCGTCGCGACCTCGGACAGCCCGACCCCGTCGCCGCCGAGACGTTCCGGCACCGGCAGCGCCGTCACTCCCCCGCTGACCAGCGCGTCCCAGCTCAACTCCCGGTCCATCACCGATGTCACCACATCGGCAACGGCTTGCTGCTCGGTAGTGAGATCGAAGTCCATCGTCGCTTTTGGGCCTGTCACTGAGCGACCGGGCATTTGCCGGTGTAGTCGACCTGCCAGTGCTTAATGCCGTTCAGCCAGCCCGACCGCAGTCGCTCGGGCTGGGCGATCGGCTTCAGGTCGGGCATGTGGTCGGCGACCGCGTTGAAGATCAGGTTGATCGTCATCCGGGCCAGGTTGGCGCCGATGCAGTAGTGCGCACCGGTGCCGCCGAACCCGACGTGCGGATTCGGGTTCCGCAAGATGTCGAACCTGAAGGGGTTTTCGAAGACTTCCTCGTCGAAGTTGGCCGAGCGGTAGAACATGACGACCCGCTGGCCCTTCTTGATCGGCACCCCGGACAGCTCGCAGTCCTCCAGTGCGGTGCGCTGGAACGCGGTGACCGGGGTGGCCCAACGGACGATCTCGTCGGCGGTGGTATCGGGACGTTCCTTCTTGTAGAGCTCCCACTGGTCAGGGTTGTCGGCGAACGCGATCATACCGTGGGTGATGGAGTTGCGCGTGGTCTCGTTGCCGGCGACGGCGAGCATCACCACGAAGAACCCGAATTCGTCGTCGGACAGCTTTTCGCCGTCGATGTCGGCCTGGACGAGCTGAGTGACGATGTCTTCGCCAGGATTATTGGTGCGCTCCTCGGCCATCTTCATCGCGTACATGATCAGCTCAACCGATGAGGTCGCCGGGTCGATGTGCGCGTACTCCGGGTCCTCGTTGCCGGTCATTTCGTTGGACCAGCGGAAGAGCTTGTCGCGGTCTTCCTGGGGAACACCCAGCAGACCGGCGATGGCCTGCAGCGGCAGTTCGCAGGACACCTGCTCGACGAAGTCGCCGGTGCCCGCCGCCGCTGCGGTTTTGGCGATGTTCTGTGCGCGAGCGGCCAGTTCGTCGCTCAGCCGCCCGATGGCGCGCGGGGTGAAACCGCGGGAGATGATCTTGCGCAGCCGGGTGTGGTGCGGGGCGTCCATGTTGAGCATGACGCTGCGCTGCAGGTCGATCTGCTCGCGGGTCATCTCCTGCGGCCACACCGGAATGGCGCAGTCCTGCTGGCTGGAGAAGACGTCGCTGCGCACGGAGATCTCTTTGACGTCCTTGTGCTTGGAGATAGCCCAATAGCCTTTGTCGCCGAACCCACCGGTGCCACCCGGAACGTCGACCCAGAAGATCGGCTCGGACTTGCGCACCTCGGCCAATTCCGCGACGGGTAAGCCCTTGACATTGACGTCCGGATCGAGAAAGTCGAACCCCGGCGGAAGATGGGGGGTAGGCATCAGCGCGCTCCTCCTTACAACGTGTTCTAGTGCCAGTAAAACATGGCTCCACCGCAGACAAAAGGCGCGATGCGTCGTCGCTTGTCAGAGTAATGAAACGTGTTCTAGCCTGGCCGCATGGGTAACCCGGTAATCGTCGCAGCCACCCGCAGCCCCATCGGCAAACGTAACGGCTGGTTGTCGGGGCTTCATGCCACCGAACTGTTGGGCGCTGTGCAGAAGGCTCTGGTCGACGAGGCTGGCATCGACGCCGGCGAGGTCGAACAAGTCATCGGCGGCTGCGTGACGCAGTACGCCGAGCAGTCCAACAACATCAGCCGCACCGCATGGCTGACGGTCGGCCTGCCCGAGCACGTCGGCGCCACCACCGTGGACTGCCAGTGCGGCAGTGGGCAGCAGGCCAACCACCTGGTCGCCGGTTTGATCGCCGCCGGAGCCATCGACACCGGCATCGCGTGCGGCGTCGAGGCGATGAGCCGGGTCGGACTGGGCGCCAACGCGGGCCCCGACCGCAACTGGCGTGCGGAGTCGTGGGACATCGACTTGCCCAACCAGTTCGAGGCGGCCGAGCGAATCGCCAAGCGGCGCGGCATCACTCGCGACGACATCGACTTCTTCGGTTTCCAGTCCCAGCAGCGCGCGAAGCGGGCCTGGGATGAGGGCCGTTTCGACCGGGAGATCTCAGCGCTCGAGGCGCCGGTGCTCGACGAGCAGAAGCAGCCCACCCGCGAGCGTCACTCAGTGAGCCGCGACCAGGGTCTGCGGGACACCACGCTGGAGGGCCTGCGCCAACTGAAGCCGGTGATGGATGGCGGTATTCATACCGCAGGCACCTCGTCGCAGATCTCCGACGGTGCGGCGGCGGTGCTGTGGATGGACGAAGACAAGGCGAAGGCGCTGGGTTTGCGGCCCCGCGCCCGGATCGTCAGCCAGGCGCTGGTGGGCGCGGAGCCCTACTACCACCTCGACGGCCCGGTCCAGTCGACGGCGAAGGTGCTGGAGAAAGCCGGCATGAAAGTCGGTGATATCGACGTCGTCGAGATCAACGAGGCGTTTGCGTCGGTGGTGCTGTCCTGGGCGCGGGTGCACGAGCCCGACATGGAGCGGGTGAACGTCAACGGTGGCGCCATCGCACTCGGTCATCCGGTGGGCAGCACCGGCAGCCGCTTGATCACCACCGCGCTGCACGAGTTGGAGCGCTCTGATCAAAGCACCGCGCTGATCACGATGTGTGCCGGCGGGGCGCTGTCCACCGGCACCATCATCGAGCGGATCTGACCCTCGATGGTCGACCCGTCACCGGGCCCGGGGTCCGCTGCGTCGTCCGGCGGGTCCGTGTCCGACGACGACCGCATCGCGGCCGCCCAGGCGTACATCGATGCTCTGGTCAGCCATGACGGCGATTCGGTTCCGTTCGCGCCCGGTTGCGTCCGTATCGAACAAGGCATCAAAACCGGGTTCTCCGGTAATCATCTGCGCCGCAGTCTGACTCGCGGTCCGCAGTACCGGATCATTCAAGCAGCCACCCAAGCGGAGTACACGGTCACCGGCGACGAAGTACGGGCGGTGTATGACATCGTGACCAAGACCGGCTTCGCCGGGCGACGGGTGGCCGCGCACATCGACGAGACGTTCGTGATACCGCCAACCGACGGCCGGATCCACCACATCACGGTTCGATTACACCCGTTCATTCAGCACCACCGGATTTAGGATCACTGTCATGGCTTCCAAATCACCGCCGCGCTACCTGAATACACCCGTCACCAACTTCATCATCAAGTGGATGTCCCGTGTCAACACCTTCATGTACCGCCGTGGCGGCGGCGAGGGACTCGGCGGCACGTTCGGGAAAGCCCCTGTCGCCCTGCTGACCACCACCGGCCGCAAAACCGGACAGCCCCGGGTGAGCCCGTTATTGTTCCGGCGCGACGGAAACCGGGTCATCCTGGTCGCATCGAAGGGCGGCTCGGAGAAGAACCCGATGTGGTACCTGAACCTCAAAGCCAATCCCAAAGTCCAGGTGCAGATCAAGAAAGAAGTGCTCGACCTGACCGCGCGCGACGCCACCGACGACGAGCGCGCCCACTATTGGCCGCAGTTGGTCAAGATGTACCCGAGCTTCGACGACTATCAGTCCTGGACTGATCGCAGGATTCCGATCGTCATCTGTGACCCCTAGTTGTGTCTCGCCGAGACTTAAGCCAGTGCGAACCGCACCGGCGAGTCGTCACAAAGGTTTAAGTGTCGGGCGTGCGCAGCGGCCAACTAGGCTTAAGACGTGTTCAGACAAGGGGGCATCCGCAATTCACGTTTTCTGGCGCTGACGCTCAAGTACTTTGCCCGCGGCCACATTTGGGTGTATCGCCGCACCAACGGCCACCTCGGCTCGAGGTTGCTGTGGTTTCCCACGGCGCTGCTGACTACCACCGGCCGCAAATCGGGCGAGCCGCGGACCACGCCGACGCTGTATCTGCGCGACGGCGACCGGGTCATCCTGCCGGCGTCCTTCGGTGGCCGCGCCGAGAACCCGGTGTGGTACCTCAACCTCAAAGCCGACCCCGAGGTGGAGGTGCAGATCCGCGGACAGCATCTACGGCTGGTGGCGCGTGACGCCACCGATGGGGAGCGCAAGCGCTATTGGCCGCCGTTGATCAAGATGTATCCGCCCTACCGCGGATATCGCGAAGCCACCGATCGGGTGATCCCGTTGGTGGTCTGCGAACCGGCATAGTCCCTGCGAATTCGCGCAAACGCGCCGGGTATCTGCGATAGCTTGCCCGCATGCGGTTGCGCCACGTCGCTGTCGGCTTGCTGTCGGCCGGCCCGTTGTTCCTCGGATCGGCGACGGCTTGGGCCGACGAGTCGATAACGCTCGACTTCGTGCGGCACGGAGAGTCGGGCGACATGGCGGTGATCAACACGTTGGTGCCCGGACCGTCGCTTACCGAGCTGGGCCGGGGACAGGCATCTGACGTCGCTACGGCGCTGCAGTACAGCGGCATCGACGAGATCTATGCGTCCACGATGATCAGGTCTCAGGAAACCGCGGCGCCATTGGCGGAGCTGCTGGGATTGCCCGTGCACGACCTGCCCGGGCTCAACGAGATCGACGCCGGCATCTTCGAGGGTGCACCCGTCGATGTCGGGAACATCCCGCTCGGCGGCGCGCTGTATCTGCTGGCCCCAGTGCTGTGGACGCTCGGCCTTGACTTCGTGCCGGAGCCGGGCTCCTCCGACTTCGACGGGATGGAGTTCGAAGACCGCGTCAACGGTGCGGTTCAGACGATCTACGACACGACCGTCACGAACGGCGACAGCACCGACGCAGTCTTCTCACACGAGGGAACAATCGCGATCTGGACGTTGATGAACGTCAACAACCCCGATTTCCAGGTCGTCCTCGAGGAGCTGCTGCAGACCGGGGACCTGCTGCCCTACACGGGCACTGTCGAAGTTCAGGGTGATCCCGCGGACGGCTGGACACTGGTCGACTGGGACGGCCAACCAGTCCCCCAGGATCCTGGTCTGGCCACTGACCTGTTCGTCGACGCGCGCGACTTGATCACGGCGCCGCAAATGGCGGCTTACCACATCTGGGAAGCAGTCACCACTGGTGATCCGACGACGATCACCGATGCGATCCAGAACGGCGTCAGCGAAGTCAGCACGGCAACAGCTCAATTTCCGCAAGCGGTGATCGATGACGTCGTCGACGCTTTGCATAGCGCCACTCCGGAGCTCAGCTTGAGCGACCCGGCCAGCGGGCTGCCCATGATCGCAGCCGAGTCGACGGGTGCACTGTCTGCTGAGTTGAGCACTATGGTCGGTGAGATTCTCACGGCCTTCTGACCGCGACCCCTGAGCCAGTGCACGCTCAGGTTCGGGCTAGGAACCCGCTCCGTAGACCGGGACCGGAGGGCGGGACTTGGCGAGCAGATCGCTGACCACCGGGCCCAATTCAGCCGGATACCACTTCGCGCCTTTGTCGACCTGCGGCCCGTGCGCCCAACCCTCGGCGACCCGGATCACACCACCTTCGACCTCGAACACTTTGCCGGTAACGTCGCGGGATTCGGTACTGCCCAGCCACACCACCAACGGCGAGATGTTCTCCGGAGCCATCGCGTCGAACCCCTCGTCGGGCCTGGCCATCATCTCGGCGAAGACGGTTTCGGTCATGCGAGTGCGCGCTGACGGCGCGATGGCGTTGACGGTCACGCCGTAACGGCGCATCTCGGCGGCAGCGACGAGCGTCAGCGCCGCGATGCCGGCCTTCGCCGCGCTGTAGTTGCCCTGCCCGACACTGCCCTGCAATCCGGCACCCGAGCTGGTGTTGATGATCCGTGCGTCAACGGTTTTGCCCTCTTTGGACAGCCCACGCCAGTACGACCCCGCGTGCCGCAGGGTGGCGAAGTGTCCTTTGAGGTGCACCGCGATCACGGCGTCGAACTCGTCCTCGCTGGTGTTGGCGAGCATTCTGTCGCGGACGATGCCGGCGTTGTTGACCAGAACATCCAGACCACCGAATGTGTCGATTGCGGTCGCGACCAGGCTGGCCGCCTGGTTCCAGTCCGCGATGTCGGATCCGTCGGCGACGGCTTCGCCACCGGCGCCGGTGATCTCGTCGACGACGCCTTGCGCCGCGCTGCCGCCGCTCGCCGGCGAACCATCCAGGCCGACGCCGATGTCGTTGACCACGACCCGCGCACCTTCGGCGGCGAATGCGAGGGCATGCGCACGCCCGATGCCTCCGCCCGCTCCGGTAACGATGACCACTCGGCCGTCGACCAAACCCATCTTTGTTGTCTCCTCTACTTGATCGCGCTGGTTGTGGCGAGATAGTGCGGCGGCTCGCCGCCACCGTGCACCTGCAACGCCGCACCGCTGATGTAAGACGCCGCATCCGAAGCCAGAAACGCTGCCGCCCAACCGACGTCGTCGGGGGTGGCCAGCCGGCCCAGCGGCACATTGGCGGAGATCGCGGCGATTGATTCGGCGTCGCCGTAAAACAATTCGGCTTGTTCAGTCTCGACCATTCCCACCACCAGCGCGTTCACCCGCACCTTCGGTGCCCACTCCACCGCCAGAGTCTGGGTAAGGCTTTCGATGCCCGCCTTGGCTGCTCCGTACGCGGCGGTGCCGGGAGTCGGCCGACGGCCACTGACGCTGGTGATGTTGACGATCGACCCGCCGTGCTGTTGGCTTTGCATCTTGGCATTCGCGTGCTGGGAAACCGACAGCGCGCCAAGCAGGTTCAACTCGACGATCTTCCGGTTGAACTTCGCGCTGGAATCGGCGGTCAGCACATAGGGCGAACCTCCGGCATTGTTGACCACCACGTCGAGCTTGCTGTGACGCTCGCAGATCGCGTCGATCATCACCTTGACGGCGTCGTCGTCGCGGATGTCGCACGAATGAAACTCGTAGGGCGAACCCTGCACCGAGCGCCTCGCGCAGGTGACCACGGTGGCGCCCTGCTGCGCGAAGACCGCGCTGATGCCCGCGCCTACCCCTCGAACGCCACCGGTCACCAGTACCACCCGCCCACTGAGTCGGAAGTTGAAGAAGTCGGCTCCGTCGGCGCGAGTCACTGTGTTAGCGTACCAAGCAAGTGCTTGCTTAGGTAACCGACCCTCAGGACGTGCCAATGACGATTACCTCCAAGACCACCGAACCGGGCATAGTCGCGGTCACCGTCGACTTCCCGCCCGTCAACGCCATTCCGTCGCGCGGCTGGTTCGAGCTTGCCGACGCCCTGACCACAGTAGGAAAAGATCCCCAGACGCACGCGGTGATTTTGCGGGCCGAGGGCCGCGGCTTCAACGCCGGCGTAGACATCAAGGAGATGCAGCGGACTGAGGGTTTCACCGCGCTGATCGACGCCAATCGCGGCTGCTTCGCTGCGTTCCGTGCGGTCTACGAATGCGCAGTGCCGGTGATCGCCGCGGTCAACGGATTCTGTGTCGGGGGTGGTATCGGGCTGGTGGGCAATGCGGACGTCATCGTCGCGTCCGACGACGCCACCTTCGGGCTGCCCGAAGTGGAGCGCGGCGCCCTGGGCGCGGCCACTCACCTGTCCCGGCTGGTACCGCAGCATGTGATGCGGCGGTTGTTCTTCACGGCCGCAACTGTCGACGCCGCGACCTTGCACCACTACGGCTCGGTACACGAGGTGGTACCTCGCGACGAGCTTGACGAGGCTGCGATGCGCGTGGCGCGCGACATCGCCTCGAAAGACACCCGAGTGATCCGGGCCGCCAAAGAAGCACTGAACCTTATTGATTTGCAACGGGTTAATTCCAGTTACCGGATGGAGCAGGGTTTCACCTTCGAGCTCAACCTCGCCGGAGTGGCCGACGAGCACCGCGACGCGTTTGTGAAGAAGTCATAGCCGCCGACGACGATGCAGAGCGAAGCGATGAGGAGGAGCGGCGCATAGTGACCGATAAAAGGACTTCTCTGGACGACGCTGTCGCGAATTTGCGCAGTGGTATGACCATCGGGATCGGCGGCTGGGGCTCGCGACGTAAACCGATGGCCTTCATGCGTGCCATTCTGCGTACCGACGTCACTGACCTGACCGTGGTCAGCTACGGCGGACCGGACATCGGGCTGCTGTGCTCGGCGGGCAAGATCAAGCGCGTCTACTACGGATTCGTCTCACTCGACTCGCCGCCGTTCTATGACCCGTGGTTCGCGCGGGCACGCACCAGCGGAGCCGTCGAGGCCCGCGAAATGGACGAGGGCATGCTGCGCTGCGGGCTGCAGGCAGCCGCACAACGGCTGCCCTTCCTGCCGATCCGCGCCGGACTGGGCAGTTCAGTCCCCGACTTCTGGGACGGCGAACTGGGAACGGTCACATCACCGTATCCAGCGCCGGGCGGTGGATACGAGACGCTGATCGCCATGCCGGCGCTACGACTCGACGCCGCGTTCGTGCACCTCAATCTCGGTGACGCGCAGGGCAATGCCGCCTACACGGGCATTGATCCCTACTTCGACGATCTGTTCCTGATGGCCGCCGACAAGCGCTACCTGTCGGTGGAACGTATCGCGTCGACGGATGAGCTTGTCAAGGCGGTGCCGCCGCAGGGGCTGCTGGTGAACCGGATGATGGTCGATGCGGTGGCAGAGGCGTCCGGCGGTGCTCACTTCACCACCGCTGCACCGGATTACGGGCGGGACGAGAAGTTCCAGCGTTTCTACGCTCAGGCTGCCTCCTCTGAGGAGGAGTGGGCGCAGTTCGTGGCGACCTATTTATCCGGCAGCGAAGGCGACTACCAGACGGCGGTGCGGAAATTCGGGGAGGACGCGTGAGCGATTCCGTCAGCCGTGCCGAGGTCTGTGTGACCGCCTGCGCCGAGTTGTTCCGCGACGCGGGCGAAATCATGATCAGCCCGATGACCACGGTGGCGTCGATAGGTGCGCGACTGGCCCGGCTGACCTTCGCCCCGGACATCTTGTTGACCGACGGTGAGGCGCAACTGCTGGCGGACACCCCGGCGTTGGGTGCGTCAGGTGCGATCGAAGGGTGGATGCCGTTCGGCCGGGTATTCGAGACGTTGGCCTGGGGCCGACGACACGTCGTGATGGGCGCGAATCAGGTTGACCGGTACGGCAATCAGAACTTGTCGGCGTTCGGCCCGCTGCAGCATCCGACCCGGCAGATGTTCGGTGTGCGCGGCGCTCCCGGCAACACGGTCAACCACGCGACCAGCTACTGGGTCGGCAACCATTCCAAGCGGGTGTTCAGCGAGACCGTCGACGTGGTCTCCGGGATCGGCTACGACAAGATCGACGCGGACAATCCCGCGTTCCGCTTCGTCAACGTCTACCGGGTGGTGTCCAACCTAGGGGCGTTCGACTTCGGCGGCCCCGAGCACACGATGCGGGCATTGACCCTGCACCCTGGGGTCAGCCCGGACGACGTTCGCGAAGCCACGTCATTTGAGGTGCACGGCCTTTCCGAGGCCGGCCGGACCAGACTGCCCGACACCGACGAATTGCAGCTCATCCGTGCTGTGCTTGACCCGAAAGCTCTGCGCGACAGAGAGGTGCGGGTATGAGGTTGCGCACGCCGCTGACCGAGCTGGTCGGTGTCGAGCACCCGGTGGTGCAGACCGGAATGGGCTGGGTCGCCGGTGCCCGGCTGGTATCGGCCACCGCCAACGCCGGCGGGCTGGGCATCCTGGCGTCAGCGACGATGACCCTCGACGAGTTGGCGACGGCGATCGGGAAGGTCAAGGCCGCCACCGACAAGCCCTTCGGGGTGAACATCCGCGCCGACGCCGCCGATGCACCGGACCGGGTCGAATTGATGATCCGCGAAGGCGTCAAGGTGGCGTCGTTCGCGCTGGCGCCTAAGCAGGAACTGATCAGCCGGCTCAAACAAGCCGGCGCGGTGGTCATTCCGTCGATTGGCGCGGCCAAGCACGCGCGCAAGGTGGCGAGCTGGGGCGCCGACGCCATGATTGTGCAAGGCGGCGAAGGCGGCGGGCACACCGGACCTGTGGCCACGACATTGCTACTGCCGTCGGTGCTGGACGCCATCGCGGGCACCGGCATCCCGGTGATCGCGGCAGGCGGATTCTTCGACGGCCGCGGGCTCGCCGCGGCGTTGTCCTACGGGGCGGCCGGTGTCGCGATGGGTACCAGATTTTTGCTGACGTCGGACTCCACCGTCCCGGATTCTGTCAAACGGCGGTACCTGGAATCTGAACTGAACGGGACTGTCGTCACGACTCGCGTCGACGGTATGCCGCACCGCGTTCTGCGCACCGAGCTGGTGGAGAAGTTGGAAGGCGGGTCGCGCGCAAGAGGCTTCACCGCCGCGGTGCGTAACGCCGCAAAGTTCAAGAAGATGTCCCAGATGAGTTGGCGGTCCATGATCAGCGACGGCCTGGCGATGCGGCACGGCAAGGAAATGACTTGGTCGCAGGTTCTGATGGCGGCGAACACCCCGATGCTGCTCAAAGCCGGCTTGGTTGAGGGCAATACCGGGGCGGGAGTGCTGGCGTCGGGCCAGGTGGCCGGCATCCTCAACGACCTGCCGTCGTGCGCAGAGGTGATCGAGTCGATCGTGCGCGACGCCGTAACGCATCTTCAGGCCGCGACTGCGCTGGTGGAGGAGCGCCCACGCGCCGAAACGTAACTACCGGCCCCGAGCTAGAGCCGCTCGATGATCGTGACGTTGGCGGTGCCGCCGCCCTCGCACATCGTCTGCAACCCGTAGCGACCGCCGGTGCGTTCCAGCTCGTTGAGCATGGTGGTGAACAGCTTGGCGCCGGTGGCACCGAGCGGATGACCGAGCGCGATGGCGCCACCGTTGGGATTGACCCTCTCCGGGTCCGCCTTGATCTCCTTGAGCCAAGCCAGCACCACCGGCGCGAACGCCTCGTTGATCTCGACGACGTCGATGTCTTCGATCGACAGGCCGGTCTTTTCCAGCGCGTAGCGGGTGGCCGGAATCGGACCGGTCAGCATGAATACCGGATCAGCGCCGCGCGCGCTGATGTGGTGGATACGGGCACGCGGGGCCAGCTTGTGGTCCTTGACGGCCTGCTCGGAAGCAAGCAGCACCGCGCTGGCGCCGTCGGAGATCTGGCTGGCCAGCGCCGCCGTCAACCGGCCACCTTCGGACAATGCGGGCAGCCCGGCCATCTTCTCCAGGGTGGTGTCTCGCGGCCCCTCGTCGAGCCGGAAGTCGTCGACCGCGACGATCTCGTTGTCGAAGTGCCCCGCGCGGATCGCCGCCAGCGCCCGCTGGTGGCTCGCCAGAGCGAACCGCTCCATCTCCTCGCGGGACAGATTCCAGCGCTCGGCGATCAATTCCGCACCCCGGAACTGCGAGATCTCCTCGTCACCGTAGCGGTGCTGCCAGCCCTTGGACTCTCCGGTCGGTGAGGTGAAGCCGAGTTGCTTGCCGACCTCCATCGCCGAAGCGATCGGGATCTTGCTCATGTTCTGCACGCCACCGGCGAGGATCACGTCCGCGGTACCCGACAGGATTGCCTGCGCACCGAACGAAATGGCCTGCTGACTGGACCCGCACTGCCGGTCGACGGTGACACCGGGAACTTCTTCCGGGTAACCCGCCGCCAGCCACGCCAGTCGGCCGATGTTGCCCGCCTGGCCGCCGATGGCGTCCACACAGCCGACAATCACGTCGTCGACAGCGGCCGGATCGACATCGAGGCGGTCGAACAGACCGTGGAAGGCCGCGGCACCCAGATCGATCGGGTGCACGCCGGCCAACCCGCCATTGCGCTTGCCGACCGCGGTACGCACAGCGTCGACGACGTAGGCCTCCGTCATTTCAGACTCCTTCTTTTTCGGCGGTGATTCCGCCTAAGACGATGGCGAGATACTGCTCGCCGACCTGCTGAGCGGTCAGCGGACCGCCTGGTTGGTACCAACGCACCGACACCCAGGTGGTATCCCGGATGAAACGGTAGACCAGGT
>NZ_JBARMY010000342.1:0-19690 GCF_049802695.1 Mycobacterium sp. | reverse complement strand
GCCGGGCCCTGCCAGCCCGGTGACGGACTGGGCATCGCGGGCGACGAGGTGGTGATCGTTGCCCCCGACGTCGCCTCGGCGGCGATCGGGCTGCTCGACTTGTTCCTTGCCGCAGGTGGGGAGCTGGTGACGGTGCTGGTCGGCGCGCAGGCCCGCGGGCCCGATGCGGCCGTCGACTCGCCCGTCGAGAAGGTCCTGAAAGGGCATGTGCACGATCGGCATCCCGGCACCGAGTTGGTCATCTACGACACCGAACATCGCGGTGACGCGCTGCTGATCGGGGTTGAGTAGCCGTGGCGGCGCTCGGCGACCGGCTCGACTACCTCATCGGCGCGAAAGCCGCCGAGTCCCTCGACGAGATCTTCGGTATCCGGACCGTCGACGATCTGCTGCGGCACTACCCGCGCAGTTACACCGAGGGCGCGGCAGTGCGGGGCGCCGGCGACGAGCGGCCTCAAGAAGGTGAGCACATCACCGTCGTCGACACCATCACCAGCGTGGTGGAACGACCGATCAAAAAGCGGCCCAGGGACAAACTGTTGATCGTGACCCTCGGCTTGGGGCGCGGCCAGGTCACCGCCACGTTCTTCAACCCGCGCGTCATCAAAAGAGGGCTGACCGAAGGCACCCGGGTCATGTTGTCCGGGGAGGTCGGCTTCTTCCGCGGCGCCATGCAACTGACGCATCCGGCGTTTCTCATCCTGGACTCGGCGGACGGAAAGGCTCGCGGCAGCAACTCGCTGCGCAGCATCGCCGACGCCTCACGCGCGGTCAGCGGGGAGGTGCTGCTCGACGCGTTCGAACGTCGCTTCTACCCGATCTACCCAGCCAGCACCAAGCTGCAGAGCTGGGACATCTTCGCCTGCGTGCGGCAGGTGCTCGAGGTGCTGGACCCGGTGGCGGATCCGCTGCCCGCCGACTTGATCGAAGAGCACGGGTTGATCTCCGAGGACCAGGCGTTGCGCGCCATTCATCTTGCCGAAAGCGAAACCGAACGCCGCCGCGCCCGCGAGCGGCTCACCTTCGACGAAGCCGTCGGCTTGCAGTGGGCGCTGGTGCGTCGCCGCCACGGCGAGTTGTCGCAGTCCGGACCGGCAGCGCCGCCGCGCGCTGACGGGTTGGCGCGACAGCTGTTGCAGGAGTTGCCGTTCGAGTTGACCGCCGGACAGCGGGACGTGCTGGAGGTGTTCTCCGCCGAACTGGCGGCGACGCGGCCGATGAACCGGCTGTTGCAAGGCGAGGTGGGCTCGGGCAAGACCATCGTCGCCGTGTTGGCGATGTTGCAGATGGTCGACGCCGGCTACCAGTGCGCTCTGCTGGCGCCGACTGAAGTCCTTGCCGGACAACATCTTCGATCGATCAGTTCGGTGCTGGGTCCGCTGGCGCTGGGTGGGCAATTCGGCGGTTTGGACTATTCCACCCGGGTCGCCCTGCTCACCGGCTCGATGTCTGCTGCGCAGAAGAAGCAGGTCCGCGCCGAGATCGCCGGCGACCAGATCGGCATCATCGTCGGAACTCATGCGCTGCTGCATGACGCTGTGCAGTTTCACCGCCTGGGCATGGTGGTGGTCGACGAGCAGCACCGGTTCGGCGTCGAGCAGCGTGATCAGTTGCGCGCCAAAGCGCCTGCGGGCATCACCCCTCACCTGCTGGTGATGACCGCAACGCCGATCCCACGCACTGTGGCGCTCACGGTGTACGGCGACCTGGAAACCTCGACGCTGCGCGAACTTCCGCGCGGCCGGCAGCCCATCAGCACCACCGCGATCTTCATCAAGGACAAGCCGGCCTGGCTGGAACGCGCCTGGCAGCGCATCGTCGAGGAAGTGTCCGAGGGACGCCAAGCCTATGTGGTGGCGCCCCGCATCGACGACGCCGACGGCGAAGACAAGAAAAACGGACGAACCGAAGAAAACGGACGGCCCTCGGCCACAGCCGAAGAGCTCTACGCCCGGCTGAGCCGCCAGGAGTTGGCCGGACTGCGGCTGGGTCTCATGCACGGGCGGCTGGCCGCCGAGCAGAAGGACGCAGTGATGGCGGCGTTCCGCGACGGCCAGATCCATGTGCTGGTATGCACGACCGTCATCGAAGTCGGAGTCGATGTTCCGAACGCGACGGTGATGCTCGTCATGGACGCCGACCGCTTCGGCATCAGCCAGTTGCACCAGCTGCGTGGACGCATCGGTCGCGGCGTGCACCCGAGCGTGTGTCTGCTGGCCAGTGGGGTATCGCCGGACTCGGCAGCGGGTCGACGACTGAAGGCTGTCGCCGACACGCTCGACGGCTTCGAATTGGCCGACCTGGACCTGAGAGAACGCCGAGAAGGAGATGTGTTGGGCCGTCACCAATCTGGCAGGTCTTTCACCTTGCAGCTGTTGTCGCTGGCCGACCACCGCCACGTCATCGAGACGGCGCGGCAATTCTGTGAGCAGGCCTACGACGAAGATCCCGAGCACCCTGGACTGGCGCTGCTGGCGGCGTCGTTCACCGGCAGCGACCGCCTTGAATACCTGGACAAGTCATGACCTCCGGCAACCGCAAAGTGTTGCTGTGGCTGTCGGCGGTCGCCGCGCTGGCGATGATCGTCGCCTACCAGGTGGTGACCTCGTCGGCGGGCGAACGTTCGCGAGAGTTCGTCGCGCGCGGTGACGTCCCGACCGTTCAGCCGGGTACTGATGTGCTGGCCGGAATCACTGTGGTGCCGACCCGGATTCGGCGTTACGACTATCGGCGCGCGGCGTTCGGCGACGCGTGGACCGATGACAACGACGCACCCGGCGGACACAACGGCTGCGACACCCGTGACGACATCCTCGACCGCGACCTCGTCGACAAAACGTATGTGGCGATCAAACGTTGCCCGGATGCGGTTGCCACCGGCACACTGCACGACCCTTACACCAGCACCACGATCGCCTTCCAGCGTGGCGCCAAGGTTGGCGAAGCGGTGCAGATCGATCACATCGTGCCGCTGGCGCTGGCGTGGGATATGGGCGCATACGACTGGCCGTCAGCTCAGCGGCTGCGCTTCGCCAATGATCCGGCCAACCTCCTGGCGGTGGAGGGCGAGGCCAATCAGGACAAAGGTGACTCGGAACCTGCGCTGTGGATGCCGCCCAACGGTGCGTTCCACTGCCAGTACGCAATGCAATTCATCGCCGTCCTGCGGGGCTACCAGCTTCCGGTGAATGCGTCATCGGTGCCGGTGTTGCGGCTGGCCACCGCGAGTTGCCCGACAAGCTGAGCCGGCCCGGCGCGTCGGCTGACCGAATCTGTCGGTGCCGCGTGTTACACACTTCGGTGTGAGCAGTCTGCTGGTCCTTGGTCTTTTCGGCGCTGTCATCGCTTTGACGGCGCTGGCCGTGCACCATCGAACGGAATCCCGCGTGGTCCGCGCGCAGCTTTCGGCTCGGGAGAACGATGTCCGCGACTTGCGCCGGTATCGCGAAACATTCGCCTCCATTCAGCACCGCGGCGAACTCGGCCAGGAGGTGCTGTACGAGGCGGCGCGGGCCTGCGGCCTTCGAGACGGCGTACATTTCGAGATCCAACCGACGTTGGCTTCGGGCAAGCGGCCCGATCTGGTGCTTTCGCTGGACAGCGGACCTGTTCCGGTCGACGCGAAATGCGCGGTCGACAATTACTGGAAAGCCGCCGAAACGCGTGACCGGGAAGAACGTCAGCGCCAGTTGACTGCTCTGGCCCGACGCGTGCGAGAACACGCTTTGGAGGTCAGCGCGAGGAATTACGTGTCCGGCGCCGACGGTATCGGCGGCACCGTCCTCTTCGTTCCGCTGGACGCGATAGCCGTCGCCGCGCTTGACGCCGATCCTCGTCTGTTCAGTGAACTGCGTCGGCTGAACGTTTATCTGGTTGGGCCGACCGGGTTCCTGATCCTGGTCCGATCGGCCCGTCTGGCGTCGTTGTCGGGTGACCTACTGGAAAGTATCGAGCAGTCCAAGGGCAGTGCGAGGCTGGTGTACCAGAACACCCGGCAGTTGATCGAGCGGCTGCGGGTGGCCAACACGCATCTGGTCAATCTCTCCAAAGCGCTGAGCCACGTGTCACGGTACGCCGACGGCGTGCGCGGATCGGCTGCGTCGCTGGGCATCGTCGCGGGGCTCACCGGTGAACTGCCCGCACCACCGGCAGTCGAGGTCGTGGCTGAGATGGCATTCGCTGACGATGGTGACGGCCCGCACCTTGACGGCGCCATCATGGCCCCGCGGGCTAAGTCGATCGGCGCCGAAAACTAGGCGCCGGTGTAGGTCAGCGGATCTTCCCGCAGCCGGGTGCCGTCGTTGAGCCCGTTGAGCGCGTCGACATGCTCGGCGGCCAGTTCGAAGTCGAAGACGTCGAAGTTGCTTGCGATGCGCTCGGGCTTGCCGGAACGGAAGATGACCGAATCGCCAAGCTGAATGTTCCAGCGGATCAGCACCTGTGCGGGCGTCTTGCCGTATTCGCCGGCAATGGATGTCACCGTCGGGTTGTCCAGCAGTCGCCCGAGGGCCAGCGGACTGTAAGCCTGGGTGGCGATGTTGTGTGAGGCGTTGGCGTTGCGGAGCTCAGCTTGGTTGAGCAGCGGGTGCAGCTCGATCTGATTCACCGCGGGCGTGACGAACGTCAGGTCGATGACCGTCGTCAGATGCTCCTCGGTGAAGTTGGATACTCCGATCGAGCGGGCTTCTCCGTTGCCTCGGGACTGGATCAGACCGCCGAAAGCGTCCACGTACTTACCTCGTTGCGGGGCCGGCCAGTGAATCAGGTAGAGGTCGACGTAATCCAGCCCGAGCCGATCCAGGCTCGCCTTGCATGCGTCCGGCGCGGTGTTGAAACCCTGGTCGGCGGTGGCCAGCTTGGTGGTGACGAACAGCTCGGCGCGAGCGATGCCCGAAGCCGCGATCGCGCGTCCGACCGCGGCCTCGTTCCCGTATACCGCTGCAGTGTCGATAAGCCGGATGCCTATCTCGAGCGCGGCGGACACCGCGCGTTCGGTCTCGTCGTCGTTCAACTCCGCGACACCGAGGCCGAGGACCGGCAACGTGTTCTCGTCATTGAGTGCCAAAGCTGGGACGGAGGAGGCCCCCGACTCGCCGGTCAACGTCATTCACCTGCCTATGAAATCGAAGGTTCGTGGATCAGCACCAAGACGGGTCCCGTCATCGAGCGAGGAAATCAACGCCATCTCATCTTGACTGAGCTCGAAGTCGAACACGTCGAAATTGCTCACAATCCGTTCGGGGTTCACCGACTTGGGAATCACGATATTACCGAGTTGCAGGTGCCATTTGATCAACACCTGCGCGGGTGTCCGGTCACAATCTTCGGCGGCCGCGGTGATGGTGGGGTGGTTGAGCAACGAACCCTGCCCGAGCGGTCCCCACGCCTCGGTGGCCACACCCAGTTCTGCGTGGACCTCCCGCAGCTCAGTCTGCGGCAGCTGCGGATGCAGCTCGATCTGGTTGACGGCGGGCACGATGCCGGTCGCGTCGATGACCGCTTTGAGGTGCTCAGCCTCGAAATTGCTCACCCCGATCGACCGTATTCTGCCCTGGTCGCGCAGGTGCGCGAACGCCTTGAAAGTGTCGACGAACAGATTGCGGGCCGGCAGCGGCCAATGAATCAGATACAGATCGAGGTATTCCAGACCCAGCCTGTTCATACTGGCGTCGAACGCCTTAAGCGTGCTGTCGTAGCCCTGATCGGCATTCCACAATTTGGTGACCACGTACAGTTGGTCGCGCGGTATGCCGGAGTCGGCCACTGCTCGCCCGGTCTCGCGTTCGTTCTGGTAAGCCGCCGCGGTGTCGATGTGCCGGTAACCGGCCTGCAGCGCGGCGCCGACGGCGCGCCCGACGTCCTCGGGTTGAATCTGGAAGACGCCGAACCCCAGGGCGGGGATCGAATTACCGTCGTTGAGCGTGATCGAGGGAGCTGCCATGACGAGAAGTCTGCCAGGCGCGCCTGACCGCAACCTTAAAGCGGTACGAGCCCCCATTCGACTGTCCCCTCGGCTGCAGACCAGAGCCGCTGCCGTCGGCGTCAAAGTCATTCCCTGGCTGCCGACCGGCGCGCAGCGCCTGCTCGCCGGCGGACGGTCGGTCACGATCGACGGAAACACGCTGGACCCCACACTGCGGCTGATGCTGGCGGGGCAGCGCGCACTCGGTGTCAACGGTTTGTCCGTCGACGATGACCCCGCCAGGTCCCGCACTCGGATGCGCCAGATGTGCCAGGCCCTCGGCGGCCCACTGATCCACGTCGGAGTCAGCGATGTGTCGATACCCGGACCGGCAGGCGACATTGCAGCACGGCATTACCGACCGGCCAACCCGGAACCGACGCCGCTGCTGGTGTTCCTCCACGGCGGTGGCTGGGTGATAGGAGACCTGGACACCTACGACGCGCTCTGCCGACTGACCTGTCGCGACGCCGACATCCATCTGTTGGCGATCGACTACCGACTGGCGCCGGAGCATCCGGCTCCCGCCGGGCTCGACGACGCCTATGCGGCGTATCGATGGGCCCAGCGGCATGCCGCCGATCTGGGCGCGATCCCGGGCAAGGTCGCGATCGGCGGTGACAGTGCGGGCGGCAATTTGGCGGCGGTCGTGTCGCAGTTGGTCCGCGCCGAGGGCGGTCCGGCACCAGTGCTGCAGTGGCTCATCTACCCGCGCACGGACTTCACGGCACACACCAGGTCCCTCACCCTGTTCGCCGACGGCTTCTTGCTCACCAAACACGACATTGACTGGTTCGAAGCGACATACCTGGGCGAATCAGAGATCGAGCCGACCGACCCGCGGGTGTCGCCGCTGCTGGCCGACAGCCTGGCCGGACTTCCGCCGGCGCTGATCACCGTGGCGGGTTTCGACCCGTTGCGCGACGAGGGCGAGCGTTACGCCGAAGCACTGCGCGCTGCCGGAAACGAGGTCGACTTCCGCTTGATGAGGTCGCTGACCCACGGCTTCGCGAATCTGTTTCCGCTGGGTGGTGGCAGTGCCGTCGCGACGACTGAGCTGGTCTCGGCACTACGCGCTCACCTCAGTCGCGTCTAGATCCTGCCGCCTGACGCCAGCTGCATCGAGTTGGCGGCTACGCGTCGTCGGCGGGCGAACCCGCCGGAACGCTTCGCCGGTACTCTAGAGGCGCTTGAGCAGCGAACGAAGCCGACAATCCGACAATCTGATGAAGAGGATCAGCCGAGCCGTGGCCAATAAACCGAAACGCCCCGCGCGCTACGACCTGAAGGCCGCCGACCGCAGGCGCAACCTGCTGGTCCAAATCGGGCTCACCGCGATCGTGGTGCTGTTTGCGGTCGGCTTGGTGCTCTACATCGTGATGACGCACAGTGACAAAGGCTCCACGGCCCCTCGAGCGGTTCGGGTCACCTCGGGCAAGCTGGTCACCAAAGAGGGCAGTAAAGACCCGAAGGCTGTGGTGTCGTTCTACGAGGACTTCTTGTGCCCGGCCTGCGGAAACTTCGAGCGGACCTTCGGCGCTACGGTGTCGAACCTCATCAACAGTGGTGCCATCGCCGCGGACTATTACATGCTCGGATTCTTGAGCAGCCCGCAGAACGACGACTACTCTTCACGCGCGGCCGCGGCGGCCTATTGCGTCGCCGACCAGTCGATCGACGCGTTTCGTCGTTTCCACAGCGCGCTTTACACCAGAGGCATTCAGCCTGACGAGCAGGGGCCGAAGTTTCCCGACAACGCCCGGTTGATCGAGTTGGCCCGGGAAGCCGGTGTCGCGGGCAGGGTGCCGGAATGCATCAATAGCGACAGATACCTGCCGTTGGTCGACGGCTTGGCGTCCTCGCAGAAGATTCGCGGGACTCCGACGATCCGGATCAACGGCAAGGACTGGCGTCCGTCGACGCCGCAGGGGCTGGTGGCGGTGATCAAGCAGATCGTCGGCGATGTGCCGGGCCTCGACACCGCCGCGGCGCCGCCCACGCCATGACGCTCACCTCGTCCGTGTCCGCGCAACCGAACGAGCCCGCCGTCGACGTGGTAGCGCCTCGGCCGGGTGTTTCTGTCCCGGTGCTCAGCGCGTGGTGGGTGCTGATCGCCGGGGTGATCGGTCTCGTCGCGTCGGTTACGTTGACGGTGGAGAAGATCCGGCTGCTCACCGACTCGTCGTATGCGCCGTCCTGCAACATCAATCCGGTGCTGTCGTGCGGCTCGGTGATGGCCACCGCGCAGGCGTCGGTGCTGGGTTTCCCGAACTCGCTGATCGGCATCGCCGCGTTCACCGTGATCACGGTCACCGGTGTACTAGCCGTGTCGAAAGTTGTTCTGCCCCGGTGGTATTGGGTGGGGACAGCCGTCGGCACACTGCTCGGCGCCGCGTTCGTGCATTGGCTGATCTATCAGAGCCTGTACCGCATCGGGGCGCTGTGCCCCTACTGCATGGTGGTTTGGGTGTTGACGATCTCGCTGCTGGTCGTCGTCGCCTCGATCGCGCTGCTACCGGTGAACGACAGTCACAGACACGCGGCCACGCGTGCGGTCTACCAGTGGCGGTGGTCGCTGGCGGCGCTCTGGTTCACTGCGGTGTTCCTGGTGATTTTGACGAGGTTCTGGAACTACTGGTCGACGCTGTTGTAGCGGCGCTGCCCGGGCGGCCAGTCACCCGTTGATGTTGCTCAAGTCGCCGATCAAACCGACGGTGATCGCCAGGATCACCGCTCCCAGCAGATAAGACAGCAACGCCTGGCGTAGTGCGGTGATCCGGATCGCCCGGCTCTGCAACCGGGTGTCGGAAACGGCGTAGGCCATGCCGATGGTGAAGGCCACGTAGGCGAAGTCAGCGAAGCTGGGCAGGTCGTCCTGGTTGAAGTCCACACCGCCGACTGGCTCGGTGTAGTAGTGCGCCGCATAGCGCAGCGTGAAGACGGTGTGCACCACCAGCCAGGAGGCGACCACGCTGAGGATCCCGACCACACCGGCCACGGCGTCGTGAACCTTCGTGGCGATGAGCAGGTAACCGACACCGGCCAGGCTGCCGAAACTGGCCAGCATGACGACCGAATCGGCCAGCGGCCGCGTCGGATCTACGTGCAGGGCAAGCGATGCCGTCGCGTCGGAATTCATCGGCCCGATCAGCGCCCACGTCCACCCGAGGTAGGCGATGGCGGCGGCGATCCACCCCGTCGGTGGGGCGTACTGCCATCCCGCGGTGAGGCCGACGATAGCCGCGGCACCGACCCCGAAAACCGCAATCGCGCCGATCCGGACCGCAGCCGGACTACGCCCGTGCAGGAGCGCGGGAGCCTTCATGGGCAGAGTTAAGCACGCCGGCGCGCTGACGTCGTGGAACACCGCGGCCGGATTGATACCGTCATCCCGAATGGAGGTCGGTTGACGCGGATCATCGCCGGGGCCGCCGGAGGTCGCCGTCTGGTTGTGCCGCCGAGCGGCACCCGACCGACCACCGACCGGGTCCGCGAATCGTTGTTCAACATCTTGACCGCGCGGATTGCTCTGCGCGGAATCTCAGTGCTCGATCTGTACGCCGGCTCCGGTGCACTAGGGCTCGAGGCACTGTCGCGCGGCGCCGCGTCGGCGATGTTCGTCGAGTCCGATCAGCGGGTGGCAGCCGTATTGACCCGAAACATCGCGACCGTGGGCCTGCTGGGTGCGACGCTGCGGCGCGGCACCGTGGCGGCCGTGCTGTCGGCGGAGTCGGAGTCGCCGGTGGACCTGGTGCTCGCAGACCCGCCCTACGACCTGCCCGCGGCTGAGATCGAGGCTGTGCTGGCGGCGTTGTCCGGACGCGGGTGGGCCGGCGCCGGCACGGTCGTCGCGGTCGAGCGGGCCCGCGCAGGTGCACCGTTGAAGTGGCCGGCCGGTTGGTCGCCGTGGCAGCCGCGGGTCTACGGCGACACCCGCGTGGAACTCGCCGAATTAGAGCGCCCTTCGGTATAAGACGTGCTGCTACCGTCATCGGTCATGACCGCCGCCGACGCAATACTCGGAGTGATGAGGTGGGGGCACCTCCCGCTTGCGGGGGAAGAGCGACGCGAATGACCAGCGGAGCGGTGTGCCCGGGATCGTTCGATCCGGTGACGCTGGGGCACGTCGACATCTTCGAACGCGCCGCCGCCCAATTCGACGAGGTGATCGTCGCGATCCTGGTCAACCCGAAAAAGCGGGGCATGTTCGACATCGATGAGCGGATCGCGATGATCAACGAGTCGACGACGCACCTGCCCAACCTGCAGGTGGAGTCCGGCTCCGGTCTGGTGGTCGACTTCGTGCGGGCCCGCGGCCTGACCGCCATCATCAAAGGCCTGCGCACCGGCACGGATTTCGAATACGAGTTGCAGATGGCTCAGATGAACAAGCACATCGCCGGTGTCGACACGTTCTTCGTGGCCACCACTCCGCGCTATTCCTTCGTCTCGTCGTCGCTGGCCAAAGAAGTGGCATTGCTCGGCGGTGACGTGAGTGAACTGCTGCCGGAACCGGTGAATCGCCGACTGGCCGAAAAGCTGCGTAAGCGCGACTAATTGGGGTCGTCGTCCTCGCCGTCGCGCAGGAGTTTTTCGGGATGATGGAAACCGTTGATGCGCGTTTGGCCATGGTCGAGATGCGGCGGGGGCAGCCATTCGGTGGTGCCGTCTCTGCGTTTGCGGGTAGTCCAACCGCCCGATGTGACCAGCTTGTGGTGCGGCCCGCAGCCCAGCGTGAGGTAGTTGATGTTGGTCTCCCGGCACTTTGCGAAGTCGGTGACGTGGTGTACTTCGGTAAGGTAGCCGGGCACGTCGCAGTTCGGGAATGAACACCCGCGATCTTTGGCGTACAACACTATTCGCTGCCCCGATGAGGCCAGACGTTTCGTATGGTAGAGGCCGATTGCCTTACCTTGTTCAAAGATGCACAAGTAGTGATGCGCATGGGAGGCCAGCCGGATCACGTCACTCATCGGTAGCAAGGTGCCCCCGCCGGTGATCGCTTTCCCGCAACCGGATTGCAGCTCGGCCAGTGTGGTGGACACGATGATGGTGGCCGGTAGCCCGTTGTGCTGACCCAACTCGCCGGAGGCCAAGGCGTTGCGCAGCAGCGCGCCCAGCGCATCATGGTTGCGCTGGCCGGCACTGCGGGTGTCGTTGTCGATGACCTCCTGCGACGGACTGCCGCTGATACACGGGCTGGCATCGGCGGGGTTGCACATGCCGAGGCCGGCCAGTTTCGCCAGCACTGCGTCCCACCCGGCGCGGACCTCCGGGGTCAGATATCCGTTGATCGGGCTCATCCCGTCAGCGCCCTGGTTACCGATGCTGATACCGCGCCGGCGGACCCGATCGTCGTCGGCGAAATTCCCGTCAGGGTTGATGCAGTCAGCCAACTTGTCGGCCAGCTTGCCCAGCTGGTCCGGCCGAAAGTCGGCGCCCCGCTTCGCCAGCCGCGCTTCGGCCTGCTGGCGGGTCTCGAGGTCAACGTCACTGGGCAGTTGGTGCAGGAATTCCCTGATCACCCGCACGTGGCCCGATCCAATGTGCCCGGCCCGCTGGGCCTGGGCAGTGGCGGTCAGTACTGGTTCCAGCGGTTCGCCGGTCATCGCCCGGCGTGGCCCTAAGTCGGCGGCCTCATGGATGCGCCGCGATGCTTCAGTGCGGGTGATGCGTAACCGCTCGGCGAGCGCAAACGGCAGTTTGCCGCCGAGTTCACCGTGGTCGGCCTGTTCGGCGACTTTATTTATGAACTGGTGCTCGACGGCCGGCAGCCGGCGGCGTACGGTTTCGCAGCGGTCCAGCAGCGCCAGGCATTCGCGGGTGGTCAATAGGTCGATCGACAGTTCCAGCGCTTGGGAAACGGCAGCGTCGAGGGCGTCGAAGACTTCGACGATCCCATCGCGGCTATTCGAACGCATGTTCTAATACTATCGCAACCAGCCGACAAGAGCCTTTTCTATCCACAGGCAAAAGCGCAGTGACGCAGAGAATTCCAAAGAGATGGCATTGCTCGCCGGCGACGGTACTAGTGGCAGTGGTGCCCGTGCTCGTGATGGTCTGCCGCATCGGGAGAACCGCCCATCATGCGCAACATCGGCATACCGCCGGTGGTGACGAAACGGAAGGTGAGCGCCGCGGCCACTACGAGGAAGATGATGTTGAGCCAAGTCGTGTAATTCCACGAGATTCCGGTGTGCATGACGGTCGCGCTGCGCGCCGTGGGAACCAAACCCACCGCACCGAATAGTAATTCGACGAGGTATCCGGCCACCACCATCGCGGCGTAGAAGGTGCCCACCAAGGCCAGCGTCATCGCGGTGCCGTAGTACTTGCGGTAGATGTTGAGGATCGGAAGGATCAGCAGGTCGGCGAAAATGAACGCGACCACGCCGCCGAAACTGATGCCGCCGTTCCACAACACCGCGGCCAGCGGCACATTGCCGATCGAGCAGACGAACGACGCAATCGCCACCAGCGGACCCACGATCGGTCCCCACAGCGCAGACAAGTGCGGGTGTCCTGCGAAAAACAAGTGCTGCCAGAATGTTTGAGGCACCCATGCCGCGATCGCGCCGGCAATCAACAGACCCAACACCAGGTCGCGCAGGATGGCGGTCCACTCCATCATGAACACGTGCGACACGGAGGTGAAGCCTCGACCGGAAAACAACCGCCGCGCAAATGATTCCTCGCCCTGCACGGACATGTCCATCGCGGCGTGGCCTTCCATCGAGCCGGCAACTCCGCGTTCAGCCTGCTGACGCGCCTCGTCGATCAATCTGGACCGCACGAAGAGCCGGAACAACACCGCCAGCACGACGATCATCAGCGGGCCGCCGACGAACTCGGCGACGGTGAACTGCCAGCCCAGCAGCAACGCCAGGATGATGCCCAACTCGACCACCAAGTTGGTGGAGCCGATCTCGAAGGCCATGGCGGCGGTGAAGTTTGCTCCCTTGCGGAACAGCGACCGCGCCAGCGCCACCGCGGCATACGAGCACGACGACGACGCGGCGCCGAGTCCCGCGGCGACAGCCAGGGTGCGGGGCCGGTCGTCGCCCAGCACGCTGACGATCGTCGAGCGCCGGACCACTGCCTGAATCATGGCCGACAGCACGAAGCCCAAAATCAGCGCCCACAGGATTTCCCACGTCATCGACCCCGCCAAGGCCAATGCCCGGCCGATCGCTCCCAGCACGCCCGCCACGAAGTCCTTCACTGTCCTCCACTCAATTGCTCGTCAAGCCTTACATGGTGTCGGTGACACCGCCGGGCTGGGTACCCGCCGGGGGTATCAACTAGTCTAGGCACTCGGCAACCGGGGCTCCGATTGCCGCAAATCCGCGGCAGCCGACATAATGTCGGCAGTGTTGCAGGCGCGTGGCGAAGGCTGCGTTTCGCAACCAATGCCCGACACACCGGATCGGCAGCACAGTCACAACGGCAACACCGGGCACACTGGTAACAACAACTGCCGGAAGGGTGCTGCCGTGTATCGAGTGTTTGAAGCGCTGGACGAACTGGGCGCCATAGTCGAAGAAGCCCGTGGCGTGCCGATGACTGCCGGCTGCGTGGTGCCCCGCGGCGACGTCCTGGAGTTGATCGACGACATCAAAGACGCCATTCCCGGCGAACTCGATGATGCCCAGGATGTGCTTGACGCCCGTGACTCGATGCTGCACGACGCGAAGGCGCACGCCGACTCGATGGTGTCGTCGGCGACGACCGAATCCGAATCGATGCTGAACCACGCCCGCGCCGAGGCCGACCGGATTCTGTCCGACGCGAAGGCGCAGGCCGACCGGATGGTGGGCGAGGCTCGCCAACACAGCGAGCGGATGGTAGGCGAGGCACGCGAAGAGGCGGTGCGCATCGCCGCAGCAGCGAAACGGGAGTACGAGGCGAGCACCAGCCGCGCCAAGGCCGAATGTGACCGGATGGTCGAGAGCGGCAACATCTCCTACGAGAAAGCCGTGCAAGAGGGCATCAAGGAGCAGCAGCGCCTGGTATCGCAGACCGAAGTGGTGCAGGCGGCCACCGCCGAAGCCACTCGGCTGATCGATTCCGCGCACGCGGAATCCGACCGGCTGCGCGGTGAATGTGACATCTACGTCGACGGCAAGCTCGCGGAGTTCGAGGACTATTTGAACGGCACCTTGCGTTCGGTCAGCCGCGGCCGCCACCAACTGCGGACGGCGGCCGGTACGCACGACTACGCGACCCGTTGAAGCCGGCCGTCAGTTCTGCAGCGGCATCCGCACGCGGCCCGCGCCGTAAGATTGCCCTATGGCCAGGCGCAACAGCTTTACGGCGCAGCGAGCTGCGACATCGCCGCTGACGCTTAACGTCGCCCGACTGGGACGACGCCCCGGGTCGATGTTGGAGGTGCACCAGACGGTGCCCAGTCCGACTCGGATCGGTGTGGAGCTGATCGCAATCCAGCCAGCCGCCCCCCTGGACCTGGATCTGCGGGTCGAGTCGGTGTCCGAGGGTGTGCTCGTGAGCGGGACGGTGGCGGCGCCGACGACCGGTGAGTGCGCCCGGTGCCTGTCGGCGATCTTCGGCGATGTTGAGGTGCAGCTGACGGAGCTGTTCGCCTACCCGGACAGCATCACCGAAGCAACCACCGAAGAAGACGAAGTCGGGCGGGTGGTCGACAACACGCTCGATATCGAGCAACCCATCATCGACGCCGTGGGGCTCGAGCTGCCGTTTGCGCCACTGTGCGGGCCGGACTGTCCAGGGCTGTGCCCGGAATGCGGTGTGCAGCTGGCGACCACGGAACCGGGACATCACCACGAGCAGATCGACCCACGGTGGGCCAAGCTGACCGGCATGTTGGCGTCGGACTCAGGGTCGGAGGAAGACACCGGCTCGGGGAGCGAGCGGTGACCCGGTCGCGTCAAGCGCTGCTCGACGCGCTCGGTGTCGACCTGCCCCACGACCTGCTCTACTTGGCGTTGACCCACCGAAGCTACGCCTACGAGAACGGCGGGCTGCCCACCAACGAGCGGCTGGAATTTCTCGGCGACGCTGTGCTGGGACTTACTGTCACCGACGAGCTGTTTCACCGTCACCCCGACCGGTCGGAGGGGGACCTGGCAAAACTGCGGTCAAGTGTCGTGAACACCCAGGCGCTGGCCGATGTCGCCCGACAACTCACCGACGACGGCTTGGGCGCCCATCTGCTCCTGGGGCGCGGTGAAGCCAACACCGGCGGAGCCGACAAGTCCAGCATCCTCGCCGACGGAATGGAATCGCTTCTGGGAGCGGTGTATCTGCGCCACGGAATCGACGCAGCCCGGCAGGTGATCCTGCGGCTGTTCGGTCCGCTACTCGACACCGCGCCAACCCTCGGCGCCGGGCTGGATTGGAAGACAAGCCTGCAGGAGTTGACCGCGGCCCGCGGGCTGGGCGCACCGTCCTACGCCGTCAGCTCGGCGGGCCCGGACCACGACAAGGTGTTCAGCGCGGTGGTCGTCGTGATGGACACCGAGTACGGGTCTGGTGTCGGCCGATCGAAGAAGGAAGCCGAGCAGCAGGCAGCGGCCGCTGCCTGGACAGCACTGGACGCGCTCGACAGCGCCTGATCGATGCCCGAACTACCCGAAGTCGAGGTGGTGCGGCGCGGTTTGCAGGCTCAGGTCGCCGGCAAGACGATCACCGCAGTGCGAGTGCACCATCCGCGCGCTGTGCGCCGCCACGAGGCCGGCCCGGCGGATCTGACGGCGCGGCTGCTGGGCGCCCGGATCACCGGCACCGACCGCCGCGGTAAGTACTTGTGGCTCACCCTCGACGGGCCGTCCGATGAAACTAGGACTGACACCGCGCTCGTCGTACATCTCGGCATGAGCGGGCAGATGCTGCTGGGTCAGGTGCCGCGCACCGACCACGTGCGGATCGCGGCGCTGCTCGACGATGGGACCACCCTCAGTTTCGTTGATCAACGGACGTTCGGAGGATGGCTGCTGGCGGACCTGGTGACCGTGGACGGCAGCGTCGTACCGACGCCCGTCGCGCACCTGGCGCGCGACCCGCTCGACCCGCGATACGACGCCGAGGCGGTCGTCAAAGTATTGCGCCGCAAGCATTCTGAGATCAAGCGTCAGCTGCTGGACCAAACCGTGGTGTCCGGAATCGGCAACATCTACGCTGACGAGGCGTTGTGGCGGGCGAAGGTGCACGGTGCCCGGCTCGCCGACGCCCTGACCCGCCGCCAGTTGACTGCAGTGCTGGAGGCGGCCGCCGACGTGATGCGCAACGCGTTGTCGCAAGGCGGCACGTCGTTCGACTCGTTGTATGTCGACGTCAACGGGCAATCCGGCTACTTCGACCGGTCGTTGGACGTTTACGGCCGCGAAGGCAAACCCTGTCGACGCTGCGGCGCGGTGATTCACCGGGAGAAGTTCATGAACCGCTCGTCCTTCTACTGCCCGAGATGCCAGCCGAGGCCTCGGGTGAAATAAACGTCGCCGACTGTACAGTCTGTGGGGTCAGTCGAAGATGCTGCGGCGCAAGCTGTTCGGTGGCGATCCCGGATCGACGAACCACTCGCGGCAGAACAGCACACCGAACACTTGCGGGGGAAGTCGCAACAGAATTCCGAACAGGCGCGCGGTGGCGCCGGTGTTGCCGATCTGGGAGCGGTGGGCGGCGAGAGCATCTCGCTTCTGGCGCGCGAAGCCGAAGACGTTGATGCGGTGGGTGATGGTCGCTCGCGGAGCGTACGCAGTGCGGACGACTTCGCGGTCATACGGTGCCGGCAGCCGCAACAGGCCGGCGACCCTGGCCGTGAGCTCGAGCATTTCGCGTGGCATCGTCACTTCGAGCACTCGAGGCGTCGCCGCGAGATCAGCAGCCCGCTTGCCGACCTGATGCACTTGCACATGGTCACGGTGGCCGTATCCGCCGTTGCGCTGATAACTGAGCAGCAGATCGGTGCTTTCCGCGCGCAATATCTCGGCCAACCGCTGTGCCGCCTCATCGGGATCCGCTCGCCCGAATCTGACGCGTCCCGGCGGATCAGGGTAGAACTGCGGTCCATAGCCGCTGTCGGCGTAACCCAGGCATTCAACCCGGTCTACTCCGAGAATCGCGGCGCTCGAGCGCAACTCGGCCAGCCGGATCCCGTCCTCTTGGTTGTGCACCCGCCCGTCGGTTGCCACCACGACGACCACGCGATGCCCGGCTGCCGCTGCCCGGGCCAGCGTGCCGCCGGTGAGGACCACTTCGTCGTCCGGATGCGCGTGGAACGCGACGACGGTGGCCATGCAAAGCAGTATGCCTACCGCGACCGAGTCGGGCCGCGATTGGCGTCGGGCCGTGGCGGGCCGGAGACACGCCCGGTACACGGTAGAAAGAAGCCATGACGGAACTGTGGGTGCAACGCACTGGCACGCGCCGCTACACCGGGCACAGCTCGCGCGGCGCGCGAGTGCTGATCGGCTCGGAAGACGTCGACGGTGTGTTCACTCCCGGCGAGCTGCTCAAAATCGCGCTCGCCGCGTGCAGCGGCATGTCCAGCGACCACCCACTGGCCCGGCGTCTCGGCGACGACTACCAGGCGATGGTGACAGTGTCCGGGGCGGCCGACCGCGATCAGGAGCGCTATCCGCAGCTGTGGGAAACTCTCGAACTGGATCTGTCAGGCCTGACCGAGAAGGATGCCGCCCGGCTGCGGGTCGTCGTCAACCGGGCCGTCGACCAGGTGTGCACCGTCGGGCGAACCCTCAAGTCCGGCGCCGAAGTCGCCTTCGACATCGCCGATCGTGGCCATGGCTGACGTCCGGCTGACGGCGTGGGTGCACGGCCGGGTGCAGGGCGTCGGCTTCCGCTGGTGGACCCGCTCGCGGGCGCTGGAGCTGGGCCTGACCGGTTACGCCGCCAACCAGCGTGACGGCCGGGTGCTGGTCGTCGCGCAAGGTCCGCGCGAGAGTTGCGACAAGCTGCTGCAGCTCCTGCAAGGCGATACCACCCCCGGCCAGGTGGACAATGTGATTGCTGAGTGGTCGTCGGCCGGGGAACCGATCAGCGGCTTCGCCGAGCGCTAGACGGTCGACGATGCGCGCCGGAGCGGCGCGAGGAGGAGCTGGGCAATACAGCGGTAGTCTGGCAGGCCGTGTACCTCAAGAGTCTGACGCTGAAGGGCTTCAAGTCCTTCGCTTCGCCGACGACTCTGCGCTTCGAGCCGGGCATCACCGCGGTGGTCGGGCCTAACGGTTCGGGCAAATCGAACGTGGTCGACGCGCTGGCCTGGGTGATGGGGGAGCAGGGCGCCAAAACGCTGCGCGGCGGCAGAATGGAAGACGTCATCTTCGCTGGGACGTCGTCGCGGGCGCCGCTGGGCCGCGCTGAGGTCACCGTCACCATCGACAACTCCGACAATGCGCTGCCGATCGAGTACTCCGAGGTCTCGATCACCCGCCGGATGTTTCGGGATGGCGCCAGCGAGTACGAAATCAACGGCAGCACATGCCGATTGATGGACGTCCAAGAGCTGCTCAGTGACTCCGGCATCGGACGTGAGATGCATGTCATCGTCGGGCAGGGCAAGCTTTCAGAGATCCTCGAGTCGCGGCCGGAAGACCGCCGGGCGTTCATCGAGGAAGCCGCCGGAGTGCTCAAGCACCGGAAGCGCAAGGAAAAAGCAGTTCGCAAGATCGACGCGATGTCAGCAAACCTGGCCCGGCTCACCGACCTCACCACGGAGCTGCGCCGTCAGCTCAAACCGCTGGGCCGCCAGGCCGAGGTGGCCCGACGGGCCCAGACCATCCAGGCCGACCTGCGTGACGCCCGGCTGCGGCTGGCCGCCGATGACGTGGTCAACCGGCAGGCAGAGCTGGCCGGCACCGCTTCGGCGGAGGCGGAGTTGCGCCGTGAGCACGACGAAATCCATGCGCGCAAGATCGTGGCCGCCGAGGAGCTGGCCGCGCACGAAGCCGCCCTGGCTGCGTTGTCGGAGCGGGCCGAGTCAGCGCAGCAGGCCTGGTTCGGATTGTCGGCGCTGGCTGAACGGGTGAGTGCAACGGTTCGTATCGCCAGCGAGCGGGCACAGCACCTCGACGTGCAGCCGGCTGTTACCAGCGGCCCGGACCCCGAGGCGTTGGAGGCCGAAGCCGAGCAGGTGGCGGCCGCCGAGCTGGAATTGCTGAGCGAACTGGCCGCAAACCGCAGCCGCTTGGAATCGGCCCGCGCGGAGCTGGCCGAGCGTGAACGAAGCGTCTTAGCGGCCGAGAAAGCCCACATGGCGGCGGTGCGTGCGGAGGCCGACCGACGAGAAGGGCTGGCGCGGTTGGCCGGTCAGGTTGAGACGATGCGCGCGCGGGTGGAATCGACCGACTCTCAGGTCAGCAAACTGTCCGAGCGCATCGAGGAAGCCGCGGCCCGCGCACAGCAGGCGCAGGCGGAATTCGAGACCGTGCAGGGCCGGGTCGGCGAGCTCGACCAAGGCGAGGTCGGCCTCGACGAACAGCACGACCGCAGTGTGGCCGCGTTGCGATTGGCCGACGAACGAGTTGCCGAACTGCAGTCCGCCGAACGCGCTGCCGAACGAGAGGTGGCGTCACTGCGGGCCCGCATCGACGCATTGTCGGTGAGTCTGGAGCGCAAGGACGGCGCCGCCTGGCTCAGTGAAAATCTCCGCGGCCCGGGCCTGCTGGGGTCCATCGCGGACCTGGTGAGAGTCCGTCCGGGCTACGAGGCGGCCTTGGCGGCGGTGCTGGGAGC
>NZ_JBARMY010000341.1:0-5557 GCF_049802695.1 Mycobacterium sp. | reverse complement strand
CCGCCACCCCCACCGCCCGGCCCAGGCCGGTAGCCGGAAGCCAGACGGTCGGAGACTCTTCTTGGCATGATCGAGCCCATGAGCATCGAAGCCATCTACACCGCAGAGTCCACCGCGACCGGAGGCGGCCGTGACGGGCACGTGAAGTCTTCGGACGGTCACCTCGACCTGGAGACTCGCCCGCCTAAAGCGATGGGTGGCAGCGGCGACGGCACCAATCCCGAGCAGCTGTTCTCCGCCGGCTATGCCGCCTGCTTCCTGAGTGCGTTGCGTCTGGTCGCGGGCCGGGCAAGGGTCAAGGTTCCCGATGCCACGGACGTGACGGTCAAGATCGGCATCGGCCGCACCGCCGAAGGTGGCTTCGGACTCACCGGCGACATTGTCGTCAACCTGCCCGGCCTCGACCAGAACGACGCCGACGACCTGGTCGACAAAGCCCACCACGTCTGCCCGTACTCCCTCGCCACCCGTGGCAACGTGGACGTCGGCGTTTCGGCCAAGGTCTGACTGCTGCGGTGATGCGCATCGCTGTGGCCGCGGTGGCCGTCGGCGCTGTCGTCGCTGCGGCCGGCAGCGGGATTCCCGTCGCGGCGGCGCGACCCTCGGATCCGGGTGTGGTGAACTACGCGGTGCTGGGCAAGGGTTCGGTGGGCAACATCGTCGGCGGCCCGATCCGCGACGAATCGGTGTTCACTGCGCCCTTTCAGGGCTATTACGTCGACGACCCGATCTGTAACAACTGGGCCGACATCGGCTTGCCCGAGGTGTACGACGATCCCGACCTGGCGTCGTTCAACGGCGCCACGTCGCAGACGTCGGCCACCGACCAGACCCACCTGGTCAAGCAGGCGGTCGGCGTGTTCGCCACGGGCGACGCAGCGGGACGGGCTTTCCACCGCATCGTCGACCGCACGGTGGGTTGCGCGGGTCAAACCACGGCCATGCATCTCGACAACGGAACCACCCAGGTGTGGTCCTTCGACGGCGGGCCGGCAACCGCCACCGACGCAGCTTGGACCAAACAGGAAGCCGGCACCGACCGTCGCTGCTTCAACCAATCCCGGCTGCGGGAGAACGTGTTGTTGCAGGCGAAGGTGTGTCAGTCGGGAAACGCTGGTCCGGCGGTCAACGCGCTGGCCGGCGCGATGCAGAACACGCTGGGCCAGTGATCGATCAGCACAGTGCGGAATACCTCGGCGCGCAGCATGGCTAGGCTGAGTACTCACTCGTTGGTGGTCGACCCACGCCGATCCGGTGCCGGTCCGACCGCTCACAATCAGGGCCCGAGCAACGTGGTCTGCACCCGAAGGGGTCGGTGATATGGCGTTCGCCGTCGCGTCGCAGCTGGCTGGCGCCCGTCTGACCGATGCCGAGCTGACCGGTTCGCCGGCCGCCGCCCAGTACATCGCCCAAGCCTGCTTGTCGGACGGCCCACTGGGCCAGGTCGGTTTGGAAGTCGAGGCGCACTGCTACGACCCTCGCGATCCGCATCGCAGACCGGGCTGGTCGGAGATCAGCGACGTCCTCGAGTCACTTCCGGCCATGCCGGGCGGGAGCGCAGTCACCGTCGAACCCGGTGGCGCCGTCGAACTTTCCGGCCCACCTGCAGAGGGCGCGCTGGCGGCGATCGAGGAGATGACCAAGGACCAGGCCGTGCTGCAGGCGGGTTTCGCTGAGGCCGGACTGGGACTGGTGTTGCTGGGCGCGGATCCGCTCCGGCCGGCCATGCGGATCAACCCCGGCGCCCGCTACCGCGCCATGGAAGAGTTCTTCGTCGCCAGTCACACCGGGCCCGCGGGTGCGGCGATGATGACGTCCACGGCATCGATCCAGTTGAACCTGGACGCGGGCCCGCAGGCCGGGTGGCCGGCGCGGGTCGGGCTGGCGCATGCGCTGGGGCCGACGATGATTGCGATGGCCGCGAACTCGCCGCTGTTGGGTGGCCAGTTCACCGGGTGGCTTTCCAGCCGGCAGCGGGTCTGGGGTCAGCTGGATTCCGCGCGCTGCGGGCCGATCTTGACCCTCAGCGGTGACGAGCCCGGCACCGACTGGGCCCGCTACGCGCTGAAAGCGCCGGTGATGCTGGTCAACAACCCGGATGCGGTGCCGGTCACACATTACGTCCCGTTCGCTGACTGGGCCGACGGCCGGACACTGCTCGGCGGTCGCCGCCCCACGATGAAGGATCTGGAATACCACCTCACGACGCTGTTCCCGCCGGTGCGTCCGCGGCAATGGCTGGAAATTCGCTACCTGGACAGCGTTCCCGCCGATTCGTGGCCTGCGGTGGTCTTCACGCTGGTGACATTGCTGGACGACCCGGACGCGGCGAAGGTCGCTGCGGCGGCCGTCGAACCGGTGGCCAACTGCTGGGACACCGCGGCCCGGATCGGGCTGCGCGACCATCGCCTGCATACAGCAGCCAGAAAGTGTGTCGCGGTGGCGGCCGAGCGGCTGCCCGACACCTGCGGTGCGCAGCTGTCCGATTCCATGCGACGCCTGCTGGCGCTGGTCGAGCGGGGCCGCTGCCCCGGTGACGACGCCGCCGACCAAGTGATTGAACACGGCATTGCCGCAACCGTGGCGCGGTTGGCGCAAGGAGGGATGTGACCTCACGCGAATCCCTGGCCTGCGACCTGGCGCGGGCGCGGGAGCGGACGCTGCGGCTGGTTGATTTCGACGATGCCGAATTACGCCGCCAGTACGACCCGTTGATGAGCCCGTTGGTGTGGGACCTCGCCCACATCGGCCAACAGGAGGAGTTCTGGCTGCTGCGCAGCGGCCGGTTCGACCGTCCCGGGCTGTTATCTCCGGACGTCGACGGCCTCTACGACGCCTTCGTGCACTCCCGCTCCAGCCGCGCCGATCTGCCGCTGCTGTCCCCCGGCGACGCACGCGCCTATTGCAGCAGGGTGCGCTCGGCAGCGCTGGACGCGCTCGACACGCTGCCCGATGAACCCGATCCTTCACAACCGGCCTGCTTCGCGGTCGGCATGGTCGTCAGCCATGAGCATCAGCACAACGAAACCATGCTGCAGGCGCTGAACCTGCGCGTCGGCGCACCGTTGCTGCGCTGTGCCGCCGCACTGCCTCCAGGCCGGCCAGAGTTGGCGGGCACGTCGGTGCTGGTACCCGGCGGCCCGTTCGTGCAAGGCGTGGACGCCGCCGACGAGCCTTTCTCGTTGGACAACGAGCGGCCCGCCCATGAGGTGGACGTTGCGCCGTTTCGGATCGGACGGGTTCCGGTAACCAACGGCGAATGGCGAAATTTCATCGACGACGGCGGTTACCGCCAACCCCGGTGGTGGTCGCAGCGGGGCTGGGAGCACCGTGAGCGGGCCAATCTGACTGCGCCTCAGTTCTGGAACACCGACGGCACCCGCACCAGATTCGGCCATGTCGAAGATATTGCTGTCGACGAACCGGTCCAGCACGTCACCTACTTCGAGGCCGAGGCTTACGCCGCCTGGGCCGGTGCGCGGCTGCCGACCGAAACCGAGTGGGAGAAAGCCTGCGCGTGGGATCCCGGGCGCAATGTCCGCCGTCGCTACCCGTGGGGAGACGACGAGCCCTCCGATGCCTCCGCCAACCTCGGCGGTGCGGCGCTGCGCCCCGCGCCGGTTGGCGCCTATCCGGCCGGTGCGTCCGCTTATGGAGCCGAACAGATGCTGGGCGACGTATGGGAGTGGACAAGCTCGCCGCTGCGACCGTGGCCCGGCTTTGTGCCGATGATCTACCAGCGCTATTCGGAGCCTTTCTTCTCCGGTGACTACCGGGTGCTACGTGGGGGATCGTGGGCGGTTGACGCCGGCGTTCTGCGGCCCAGTTTCCGCAACTGGGATCACCCCTATCGCCGGCAGCTCTTCTCCGGTGTCCGGTTGGCGTGGGATGCGGAGACTTCTGCCTGATGTGCCGTCACCTGGGCTGGCTCGGGCGCGACGTCGAGCTGTCCGCACTGGTGCTCGACCCGCCGCACGGTCTGCTGGTGCAGTCCTACGCCCCGCGGCGGCAGAAGCACGGTCTGATGAACGCCGACGGTTGGGGTGTCGGCTTCTTCGACGGGGCGGTGCCGCGGCGGTGGCGCAGCGCCGCGCCGCTGTGGGGTGACGCATCACTGGCCTCCGTAGCGCCCGCACTACGCAGCCACTGCGTCGTCGCGGCCGTACGTTCGGCCACGTTCGGCATGCCGATCGAGGTCAGCGCGACGGCGCCGTTCACCGACGGTGCCTGGCTGCTCTCGCACAACGGCACCATCGACCGCCGTGTGCTGCCGTTTGATCCGTCAGCCGAATCAGCTTGCGACAGCGCAATTCTCGCTACCCTTATCTTCGACCGGGGCCTTGACGCGCTCGGTGAAGTGATCGTGGAACTGGCTGCCGCCGATCCGCACGCCCGGTTGAACATACTGGCTGGCAACGGATCTCGACTGCTGGCCACCACCTGGGGTGACACGCTCTCGGTGTTGCGCCGCGACGACGGCGTGGTACTGGCCAGTGAGCCCTACGACGACGATCCGGATTGGGAGGACGTGCCGGACTGTCACCTGGTGCAGGTCGACTCTGACGGCCTCGCTTTGATCCCACTCAACGCTGAGAAAGGACCTGCATGACGCTGTCGCTGTCCAATCATCTGGCCGCTGATTCGGCGCCTCAAGCCCTGCGCCGCGACGTTCTCGAAGGACTGTGTCGCTCGCCGAAGTCGTTGCCGCCGAAGTGGTTCTACGACTCGGCCGGCAGCGAGTTGTTCGACCGGATCACCCGGCTACCGGAGTACTATCCGACGCGCGCCGAGGCCGAGATCCTTCGGTCGCACGCGTCGGACATCGCGGCCGCCACCGCCGCGGACACCCTGGTTGAGCTGGGCAGTGGAACATCGGAGAAGACCCGGCTGCTGCTCGACGCGCTGGCCCAACTCGGATCGTTACGTAAATTCGTGCCGTTCGACGTCGACGCCGGCATACTGCACACCTCCGGAAGCGCCATCCAGCAGGAGTACCCGAGAGTTGAAATCGCAGCAGTATGCGGGGATTTCGAGGAGCACTTGACTCAGATTCCGGACGGGGGCCGACGGCTGTTCGTCTTCCTGGGATCCACAATCGGCAATCTTAGCCCTGGGCCGCGTGCGCAGTTCCTGGCGTCGCTGGCTTCGGTGTTGAAGCCGGGAGATAGTCTGCTGATGGGCACCGATCTGGTCAAGGACGTCGGCCGCCTGATCAGCGCGTACGACGATTCCGCAGGCGTGACAGCGCAATTCAATCGCAACGTATTGACGGTGGTCAACCGCGAACTCGACGCGGACTTCGACGTGTCTGCCTTCGCGCACGTCGCCCGTTGGAACGCTGCAGAGCAGCGGATCGAGATGTGGCTGCGCACCGAACGGCCACAACGGGTGCGGATCGCCGCCCTCGACCTCACTGTCGAGTTCGCCGCCGGTGAGGAAGTGCTCACCGAGGTGTCCTGCAAATTCCGGGCCGAGTCGGTGGCGTCCGAACTGGCCGCGGCCGGCCTGCGGCGAACCCACTGGTGGACCGACGCCGCCGGTGACTTCGGGCTGTCGC
>NZ_JBARMY010000340.1:0-20908 GCF_049802695.1 Mycobacterium sp. | reverse complement strand
GACTCAGACCAACAAATTTCGGGGCCGGAAGTCATGTTACCGTGAGAAGCTAATCCTCAGCGTACACTCGTAAACAAGATTTCATCAATGCCACACAGTAAATTTCCAGGTAGAAGCAAGGCTTAGGCAGACTCGCGTACAGCCGTTCACGCACAGGTGTATCGATCGGCCCCGCGGCCGATTTAGTACGAAGCCAAACCTGGGTACCAGTCATTCAACAGTCTCAAACATCTCAAATAGGAGCCGATAGTGGAAGCTGGTGACCCGGCAACACCCGGCGGCGACTCGTGGCCGGGGTGCGTCACAGATGCGGAGATGCGTCGGGGCGCTCGCCCGCTGCTGCCGGGCGTAGACCCGTTCTACGTCCCGCCGACCGGATACCAGCACGCCCGCCCCGGCGAATTGTTGCGGTCGCGCGACGTCGAGCTGGCGTTTCTGAGCGTCATACCGCAGCGCTTCAGGGCGACCCAGCTGTTGTACCGAAGCACCGACTTGCGAGGCGAACCGGAGGCCGCGGTGACCACTGTGGTGGTGCCGCGGCGGCGTGATGCCGACACGCCCTGCCCGGTGGTGTCGTATCAATGCGCCATCGATGCGGTCGCCGAACGGTGTTTCCCGTCGTATGCGCTGCGCCGCGGCGCCAAGGCCGTCGGGGCGCTGGCGCAACTCGAGCTGTTGCTGATTGCGGCGCTGCTCGCTGAGGGCTGGGCGGTGTCGGTGCCGGACCACGAAGGGTGTCAGGGCATGTGGGGAGCCCCATACGAGCCCGGATACCGCATCCTCGACGGCGTTCGTGCCGCGCTGAGTTGCGATCGCCTGGCATTGTCGCCGTCGGCACCGGTCGGCTTGTGGGGCTATTCCGGCGGCGGTTTCGCCTCGGCCTGGGCCGCTGAGTTGAGCGCGGGATACGCGCCGGAACTCAATATCGTCGGCGCCGTGCTGGGGTCACCGGTTGCCGACCCCGGCAGGATCGGCCGCCGTCTGAACGCCACTTTCTGGGCTGGTCTTCCCGGCCTGGTGATTGCGGCGATGACGCAGATCTACCCGGAGATCGAGCGAATCGTCGAGGTTCACGCGACACCGGACGGCAAGGCGCTGCTGGCCAAGTTGTCGAAGATGACGACGGCGGCGGCGGTCTTCGGACTGCGGAACACCGACATCAACGACTACATGGACCTGACGATGGACGAAATGTGGGAGCTGCCCGAAGTGGCGCACATCCTCGAGGCCATGAAGCTGGGCACCGCCGGACCCGCCGCCCCGGTGCTGATCGTGCAGGCCGTCAACGACAAGGTCATCGACGTCGCCGCCATCGACGAGCTCGTCGAAACATACCGTGCGGCAGGCACTTCCGTCACCTATCACCGCGACCGGTTCAGCGAGCACCTGCTGCTGCACACACTGTCGGCGCCCATGACGCTGCGCTGGCTGCGCGACCGGTTCGCCGGCCGTCCGCTCAGCACGCATCTGGCGCGCACCACGTGGCCGACGCTGTTCAACCCGTCGACCTATCGAGGATTACTCCGGCTGGCCGCGATCACGACGAAGGTGGCCACCGGGCGCAGGGTCGGGCGTCGCCCGCTGTCGAAGTTCGACGGCTGACGATCTGACGTCTTCGGTCTCAGCAGGCCGGCACAGCCGGCCGGGTGAACAGTTCACCCCATTCGTGCCGAGCTGCCGACTGTGCGCTGCTGAAGGTGTGCGGCACCTTGCCCCCGTCCCCGGCGAGACGCACAAGCGCCCATGCCAACGCGAAGACCGGCACCTTGTGCCGCCGTGCGGCGGCAAGTAGCTCATCAGACGCCGACTGTGAGGGGCACCGGCGCAGACCGATGAGAATGCCCCGCGCGGTGTCGAGGATGCGACCACCGTGCAGGCCGGAAGGTACCTGAGCGGGAACCCAGTCCACCGTCATGCTGCACGTCCCTGCTGTGGAGCTGTCACCACCTGTGTTTTCGCGGTGGCTGCCCGTTATTGCCCAATTTCGCACGGTGCCATCATTTGTGGATTGTCCAGCTTCTGCCAGAGCACGGCGGGTATCGGTATCTACCTGTAACCGTCCTGAGATGCCCGGCATTTACCGCCGGCGGTCCACTGAGGGGCCGGGCGTCAGAGGATATAGAGCATCTCCTGGTAGGTCGGCAGCGGCCAAAGGTCGTCGGCCACCACACCTTCCAGCATGTCGGCGGCAGCACGGATCTCCGCCATCGCCGGCAACAGCTCTTCTTGTGCATGCTTGGCCTCGTCGAGCACCGACGCCGCCGAGTGGTCGGACAGCGCAGTCTTCAGCTTCACCAGACCCGCCTCGAGATCGGCGATCGGTGCTGAAACTGCTTCCAGCGCAGCAGTGCTGGACTCCACGCCGGCGGCCTTCAACGCCGCGACGTTCTGCGCAAGCTCGGTCTGATAGCGAAGCGCGGCCGGCAAAATGATCGTCGTGCCGATCTCCAGAGCCAGCTTGGCCTCGACGCCGACGGTCAGCACGTAGTGCTCCAAACGGACCTCGTAGCGGCTGTGCAGCTCACGCTCGTTGAAAACCCCGTACTTCTCGAACAGTTCGATCGAATCGGGCTTGATCAGCTCCGGAACAGCGTCCAGGGTGGTCTTGAGATTCGGTAGGCCGCGTTCGGCCGCTTCGATGTGCCAGTTCTCGGAGTAGCCGTCCCCGTTGAACACCACCGCGCCATGCTCGGTGATGACTTCGGTGAGCAGCTTCTGCACTGCTTTGTCGAAGTCCTCGCCGTCGGCAACGGCCTGCTCCAAGATCGTCGCCATGTAGTCCAACGAGTCCGCCATGATCGTGTTGAGCACGATCATCGGCACGGCAACCGTCTGTCCGGACCCCGGTGCCCGGAACTCGAAGCGGTTGCCGGTGAACGCGAACGGGCTGGTGCGGTTGCGGTCGCCGGGGTCGGTCGGTAGCGGCGGCAAGGTGTCAACGCCGATGATCATGGTGCCCTTGCCCTTCGACGACGTGGCTGCACCTTTGGCGATCTGCTCGAACACGTCGGCGAGCTGTTCACCGAGGAAGATCGAGATGATCGCCGGCGGCGCCTCGTTGGCGCCCAACCGGTGGTCGTTGGTCGCCGACGCGACCGAAACTCGCAGCAGGCCGGCGAACTTGTGCACGGCACGGATCACCGCGGCGCAGAACACCAGGAACTGCGCGTTCTCGTGCGGGGTGTCCCCCGGTACCAGCAGCGAACCCAGCTCGGCGTTGCCCACCGAGAAGTTGACGTGTTTACCCGATCCGTTGACACCGGCGAACGGCTTCTCATGGAACAGGCATTCCATGCCGTGCTTCTTGGCGATGGTCTTGAAGATCGTCATCAGCAGCTGCTGGTGGTCAGAGGCGATGTTGGCCCGCTCGAACATCGGCGCTATCTCGAACTGGCCAGGAGCCACCTCGTTGTGCCGCGTCTTGGCGGGAATGCCGAGTTTGAATAGTTCCCGCTCGGTATCCATCATGAATCCCAGCACCCGCTCGGGCACTGCGCCGAAGTAGTGGTCGTCGAATTCCTGACCCTTGGGCGGTTTGGCGCCGAACAGCGTCCGGCCCGCGTTGATCAGATCCGGTCGGGCCAGGAAGAAGTGCCGGTCGATTAAAAAGTACTCCTGCTCGGGACCGCAGAATGAGACGACGTGATTGAGGTTCTTGTGGCCGAACAGCGTCAGGATCCGCTCGGCTTGTGCGCCCATGGCTTGCTGACTACGTAGCAGCGGAGTCTTGTAGTCCAGCGCCTCGCCGGTCATCGACACGAAGATGGTTGGGATGCACAGCGTGTTGCCGTTCGGGTTCTCCAGGATGTAGGCCGGGCTGGTGACGTCCCAACCGGTGTAACCGCGCGCCTCGAAGGTGCTGCGCAGCCCACCCGACGGGAAGCTGGAGGCGTCGGGTTCGCCCTGGATGAGCGTCTTGCCCGCGAATTCGGCCAGCGTCTGCCCGTCCGAAGTCGGCTCCAGAAAGCTGTCGTGCTTTTCCGCGGTAAGGCCCGTCATCGGGTAGAAGACGTGGGCGTAGTGGGTGGCGCCCCTTTCCAGCGCCCAGTCCTTCATGGCCACCGCAACCGCGTCGGCGACGGCAGGGTCGAGCTTGACGCCTTTGTCGATGGTCGCGACCACGGACTTGTACACCGCCTTGGGCAGCCGCGCCTGCATCTCCGCCTTGGTGAAGACGTTAGACCCGAAAACGCCGCCTGGCTCTTCACCGGGATCGAAGCTGACTGCCGGAGGCTCGTACGCCTCGACACCGATGATTGCCTGCAGCCGTACCGCGTTGCCGCTCAATAGAGTCCCTATCGCCGAGATGCATCGCATCTGAAAACCGTTGGATATTGCTCGAACGACACTAGGGACGGTTGATGGCGGAATTGTTACGCCGCTGTCAACGCCAGAATGCGCCGTGATCTCGTCGCGTTAATCGCCCGGCGCCGCGGCTCGGCCGATGTGGTCGAGCAGATGGCTCAGTACCGCATCCGGCGCCTCGATCTGCGGCCAATGCCCGATGTCGTCGCCGAGCAGAACGACGTCCGCGTTCGGAATGATCTGGCGGTAGCGCTCGGCCATATGCCGACCGGAGTTCGGATCGGCGGGTCCGTCTATGAGTCGCATGGGTATCGCCGTGTGCCGCATGGCCCGCACCCATCGGTTGCGGTGCACCACTCGATCGTTGACGAATCCGCCGACCTTGTGGGTGACCCGCTTACCGTCGTTGTACTCGAGGATCTCGTTGAACAGCCGACGCGTCCGCCGTGAGGGTTTGGTGTTCGGCCCGAACAGCTCGTCGATGGACCGGTCGAGCATGCGACTGGACAACAGGGTGCCGCGGAATCGGCTCGCTATCGCGCCGAACGGGGTCTGTGACAGCAGGATCTGCACCCGTCGCGGCGTGTAGCTTTCGTTGAACAGCCCGCCGTTGAGCCAGGTCAGCGAGTCGATTCCGAAGGAGCCGTGCGACTGTTGACCGGTGTCGTGGCGGGCCAGCAGCTCTTGAGCAACGGAATCACCGATGTCGTGGGCGACGATATGGCAGTTCCGGATCCCGAGCTGTGCCAGCAGGGCCTCATGCATATCGGCGTGGTCGTGCACCGAGTATCCGTACGCGAACGGCTTGTCGGAGAAACCCATCCCCAACATGTCCGGCGCGATGACAGTGAACTGGCCGACCAGCGCCGGCCAGATCGTTGCCCAATCCCAGGAGTTGAACGGATAACCGTGAATCAACAGCATCGGTGGTCCGCTGCCCTCGACCCGGTAGAAGACGTTGAAGCCGAGGTAGTCGAAGTAGCGCCCGCCGGCTTTCCACTGTTCGAGTTCGGCATCCACCCGTCAAGCATGCGACAGCCCGGTGCCCCGGTTTGCTGGTTGCAAGAAACTCGAGAAGGTCGCGCTACCGGATGCTGACCAGTTGCGCCACGGAATCTCTGGGCAGCTCCCCGTCGACCACTGCGGTGATCCAGGTGCTCGTCAGCGTCATGGCGCCTCTGTGGTTGTCCAGGAAGGCGGTGTCGGCGGCGTCTCGACCGGTTGCGATGCGCACGATCGACTGCCGCGGCGCCAGGCACGTCGCGTCGACCACCCGCCACACGCCGTCGACGTAGGCCTCAGCCACGGCGTGAAAATCCATCGGGTCACACCCCGGCGCGTACACGGCGGCCAGCCGGGCCGGCACGTTGAGTGCACGCAGCAGTGCGATCACCAGATGCGCGTAGTCGCGACACACCCCAGCGCCCGCCAGCAACGTATCGGCGGCGCCGTCGATCGGATCACTGGAGCCGGGAACGTATTTCAGCCGGGTGCCCACCCACGAGGACACCTTCTCCAGCAGCGACACCGAGGCGCCGTACTGCTGGAACTCGGTTGCGGCGAAGCCGAAGAACTTGTCGGCTTCGGCGTATCGGCTGGGGCGAAGGTAGGTGATCAGGTCGATGTCGCGGATCGGCGGCGGGTCGGCCTGGCCGGCCACCGACGCCGAATACGACAGCGTCACCGTCCCTTTGCCGACGTCCAGTTGATGAATGCGCGTCAAGTGTTGGCCGACAATCTCTTTCGACTCGACGGGTTCACCGTTCAGCGTGATCGTCAGCGACTCACTGACATGGATGCCCGGCAACCGCGCGACTGCGATTTGAAAATCTAGAGTGGTCGGTTCGGTCACCTCGAGCTCGATGCGTGCGCCTACTTCTCGTTTGAGATCACGCGTGTTGATGCCCTGCCCCACCTCTCTGCTGATCCATCACCGGAAGGCTGCCGACCGGCCCTGGATGGCTTGGCGTCGAACACTGCCGTGACAACCGTCAAGCTACCAGCGGCTGCCGCTCAGCGCGGGGCGACGACGCCATTATCGTAGGCAAAGACAATTGCGGCGGCGCGGCCAGCTTTTCCCATCAGCGTGAGCCAGGTCGGTACTCGCCACGTCGGTCTCGACCATTTCGGCCGGTATCGAGACACCTTGGTGCCCGACCGGAATGGCTGGCGGATCAAGCATCGCAAGGTCTGCACCGACTGGGTGGCCCCCGAGTCGGCGATGGCCGGGGAACGCCGCCCCTGAGCCGTCGGAGGCTAAACTCCCGTAGGAGATCCGGCCCCGGCAGCCCTGCCAACGACACAGGAAGAAGTCATGCTCCCCATTGAGGCGACACTTCGTCAAGAATTGCGCGACTGCGCCCTCGAATTACGACAACTGGCGTACACCGTGCCCGACGGCGTTGGTGAGCACGAGCTGCTGCGACTGTCCGAACGGATGCGTGCCGCGGCCAACCGGGCGGTCGCCAAGGGGGCATAGCCGGCTTCCGATGGACGCCACTCACGATGTTGATCGACTCGGCCGGTTCGTGGTCGAAGCCCAGCTCTCCGACATCGGAGCGTCGCTGCCCACGCTCAAACGCAATGTTCTCGACAGCATCGCTTGCGCCCTGGGTGCTCTCGACGGCGAGCTGATTCCCGCGATCCGGGCGCACGCCGAACAGTTCAGCAGCCGCCCGACGACGACCTTCATCGGCGGCGGACGTGTCTCGGTGGACCAAGCAGCCTTCTTCAACGCCGTGCTGGTGCGCTACCCCGACCTGCTGGACACCTTTCTCACACCGGGCGGGTTGTGTCACCCCGCCGACAACCTCGGCGCCATCCTGGCAATGGCCGAACACGTCGGAGCCACTGGTGCCGACTTCCTGCTCGCCCTGGCCGTCGCCTACGAGGTGCAATGCCGGTTCAGCGCGCAGGTGCCGGTCATGGCGCACGGACTCAATCACGCTCTGCAGCTGGCTATGTCGGTGGCCGCCGGTGCAGCCAAGCTGCTCGACTTCGACGCCGGGCACACCGCCTCAGCCATCGCCGCATCGGCTGCCGACAATGTGTCGCTGGCCGCCGTCCACGCCGAGCCGGTATCGACCTGGAAGGGAATCTCCCCGGCGGTCACCGGGATGCGGGCGGTGTACACCACGCTGCTGGTCGGCCGCGGCGTCTCCGGCCCCCGCTCGTTGCTCGAGGGACCCAACGGCCTGGTGCAACTGTTCGACCAGCCCATTGATTTCCGTACCGACGACCATGCGTTGACGTGCGTGGAACTGACGTATCTGAAGAAGTATTGCGCTTTGATCCACGGGCAGAGCGTCATCGACGCCACTTTGGCTCTCCGTGATGAATACCAGTTCAGCGCAGGCGATATCGCACGTGTCACGCTCGAGGTGTTCGAGGGCGCCTACGACATCGCCGGCGGCGGGCGCTACGGCGACAAAGACCATCCGCAGAGCAAAGAGCAAGCCGACTACAACCTGAAATACCTCGCCGCCGTAGCGCTGCTCGACGGCCAAGTCGGGCCGGAGCAGCTCGAAACGACACGCGTCCGTCGCGACGACGTGCAGAACCTGCTGCGCCGTGTCACCGTGGTGGCGGCCGCCGACCTGACGGCCGCTTACCCTGGGCGTACGTCGACGCGGGTTCGAATCGAAACGCTCGACGGCAGCAGCGTCGAGCGGGAACAATCCGATTTCGAGGGATCGCCCAGCCGCCCGATGACGTGGGATCGTGTCGTCGAGAAATTTCATTGGCTGGCAGAGCCTTTCGCTGACGACAGCCTGCGAGCCGACATCATCGGCGCGGTGGAGAAACTAGGTGATATCCGGATCACCGAACTTACCGGTCTACTGGGCTCGGTGAGCCCCAATGCGAAACGCCCCCGCAGCCGGGGCCGGCTGGGGTTGCTCAGGGCGACTGAAGGCCGTCAGGATCGCGAGCCGGGATCGGCCGATCGTCAATAGCGATGCGAACGTCGAAGGCCCCGCCAGGAAACGGTATCCGCAACCGATACTCTCGCCGGGCGAGACGCGTTGGGCTGTGGGAAGACTGACATGCGGAAAGACGTTGGCCTTTTGCATCCCGCTTGTTGACCGACTCGCAGGTGCGCCATCCGTTAGGCCAAAGGACAGTCCAATCGATTGACCTTTTCGACTCTTCTTGACAGCCCTGGTTGCCAGCCGTTCCGAACCAGAGATCGAGGCGACTCGGGCGCCGGGGGCGTATGCTCGCAGCACTGGGACCAACATAGGCCCCCATATCAAAGGGGCGCGATGTCTGACAAATCTCCCCGGCAAACTATGACCAAGAAGTCGGGTAGTTCGCTGAAAGAGAAACGCGCTGCGAAGCGCAATAAGGCCAGCCAGGTTTCGCAGACTGAGGCTTTGCTGCACACCAAAAAACGCTGAGGCCACGATCCCTAAAGGTCCTCGGGCCGTGCGAGTGACCGCCGTCTGCAATTCAACATGAAGGCTTCTGGGGTGATTGAGTCTGTCCGTTTCGTCGAACGGACGGCGTTAGTCGTCCCGGGTGTATCAAACAACCATTGTCGAGCGACTTACCTCGAAGACCACATGCTGCCTGGCGAAGCTTCGTGACGATCAATCAGCTTCGGCCGCCCGGCGTGGCAGCAACCCCGCTGCGGGTAACCACCGCGTTGGGCGGTCTCCCCCGGGACCAGCGTCCCGACATCGTCCACATTTTTTGACCGCATACCGCTCAGCCTTCTTATCGGCCACTGTCGACCACACTGCGGGAGGCCGGCCTGCCGGCGCCGGGAGAAACGACTTGGTACCTAGACCTTGCGGACGGCCACTATCGACACTCGGCCGTAAGCCCCGGCGCCTAACCTCAGCACCCGGGAAGCCTGGGTGGCCCACTTCAACGGTCAACCAGAGTGCTCAGCGGCCGTCGCGGCGCCGGATTCACATCAAGCTCGGCGATCGCTTCTGTCAAGGGCCGCTGTTCATTACGGACCTGTCTGTGCCGCCGCAGACTAAGCACATCGTGCATTCACATCTCGAGGACCGTCCGGGGTCTTCGCGAGCGCGATGGGCTGTGGTGGACGGTCAGGCCGGTATTGAACGATTGCTATCGTTGCCTCGAGCGTGCTGGCGGCGGGCAGCAAGCCCTGTGGATCACTGATTCGCAGCAACCGGGAGACTGCCTCGCCGGATATTACTGCCCAGTCTATGCTGACGCGAGCGCAACACACGGAAACCCTGTGCAGGGCCGAGAAACCCTCAGTGCCAAAGAAGTCCAGGTCACGCAAATCAAGGATCAGTCCGCGGCAACGCATCAGATGCCCCAGCGTGTATTCGGTCAGGGTGTCAGCGTTGGATGCGTCGATGCTGCCGTGGGCGCTGATGACAGCTACCGACGACCTGAGCCGACGACTGGCTAACCGTACGGAGCGACCTTCCCAGGGCTGGGAAAGAAAGTTGCCGTTCGGCAGCGCGGAGGGGGCGGGCGGAGTATTCATGGTGGTCCCGACATGCGGCGTCACCGGTGTGTTCGGCGCGAGCAATGCTCTGCGAGGACAGCGGCGGACAGCTGACCCCATCCCGGACTGGTTGAGAGTCTCAACTCGGTTGACGTTCCACCCTGCCCGAGCAATCGTCAACACCCGCGGATCGCATCTTGCTGGGTCACAACGAACGGTCAATGACAGCGGCGTGTGTCCGCCGTGAGAACACCTCGGGGGCGCGTGACACACCGGGAATGGTCGGATTCTGCGGCACCCGCCTGGGAGCTTGTCTTCAGGAGTAGGCAAATGCTCAGTCCAAGCGAATCGGAAGCGTGGCGACGATGGCATCGGTGCGCGCGCGAATTGTTGCGGCGAGCAGCGGGCCGCGTTGGTTGTGCAAGATTCGGTACCGTCGGCGCCTCGGTTCGATGTAGGCGAGCATGACGATGACGAAGAGTCCGTTCTCGACTTGGGTTCGCACAAAACCGACGGTGGGTGCCACCAGGGTGCGGTGCGGGCTGGGCAGGACCCGTAGATCAACCCCGGGGTCCCATTGTTTCCAGAGCTCGCATAGCCGGTGGGTGGCGGCGGGGTCGGTGTCGACGGCGACCGGAATCACTTCGCCGCCAAGCCGCATCGCGGCCTGCAGCGCACGCCCGACGACCGTGCTGATCGTGATGACCGGCACGATGACCATCGCTTCGCCGGAAGGTCTCGGAACGGGTTTGGGTGGCGGCCGGCCCAGATCCAACTGTTCGGCGACGTGATAGTAGTAGCGTTCGATCCGATCGAAGAGCAGCATCAGCCCGGGTACGATCAGCAGCAGCAGCCAGGCGCCCTCGGTGAATTTGCTGGCGAAGAGCACCACCCCGGCGACGGCGGTCAGCACCCCCCCGGTCCCGTTGAGTGCGGCTTTGCCCACCCAGCCGCGGCCCCGTTGTTGCAGCCAGTGCCGGACCAGTCCGGTTTGGCTGATCGTGAATCCGATGAAGACGCCGATCGCGAACACGGGCAGAAGTCGGTGGGTTTCGGCACCGACGAGGAGTAGCACTGCGCCGGCCAGCAAGCCTAAAGTGGCCACGCCGTAACGGAATACGGGGCGCTCGGCACGAAGCATGAACAGGTGCGGCAGCCGGTGGTCCTTGGCCAGCAGTTGCATCAGTACCGGCAGGCCGCCAAAGCTGGTGTTCGCCGCAAGAGCCAACACCAGAGTTACCGACAGGTTGGTCACATAGAACGGCCACCCTGTTCCAAATCCTCCCGCCGAGAGTTGCGCGAGTACCGTCACGTCGCCACGCGGTGTCACTTGGTGCAGCCGAATCAGCGCGGCCAGACCAATCAGCATGGCTGCCAACAACACTCCCAACGCGACCTCGGTGTGTTGGGCCCGCTTGACGATGGACGTCCGGAATTGGGGCACCGCGTTGGCGATTGCCTCGACTCCGGTCAGCGAGGAACATCCCGCCGCAAACGCCTTGAGAATCAACACCACCCCTAATGCCTCGGCCGCACGGGTGGGGCCCAGATCCATACCGATAATGGCTACCGGGTGCGGACGGATGAACCCGGTGATGATGATGGCGAAGATACTGACGATGAACACCATCGCCGGTCCATCAGCACCTTGGCCGACTCGGCGATTCCGACCAGGTTGAGGGCGGTGATCAGGGCAAGCCCGGCCAATGTCACGGCCAGCAGGTGATGCGCCATCGCCGGAAAGACGCTGCCCAGACTGGCTGCTCCGGCCGCCAGACTCACCGCGACGGTCAGCACGTAGTCGACGACCAGGCTCGCAGCAGCCAACAGGCTCACCGTCCGGCCGAGGTCCTTTTTGGCCACCGCGTAGGCTCCGCCACCGTTCGGGTGGACCGCGATCACCTGCCGGTACGAGACCACCAATACCAGCAGCAGCACCGTGATTGCTATCGCGATCGGCAGCGTCAACCGCACTGCGGCGGCACCCGCGGCGACCAGAATCAGCACGATCGCTTCGGGACCATAGGCGACGCTGGACAATGCGTCCAACGACAATGCGGCAAGACCGCCGATAGCCGTCAACCGATGCGTATCGCCGCGGTGGTGTCGCCGCACCCGACGATCAGCAATCTGATCGGCCCGTCGTTCCCGCTGGATGACTACCACTGTGTCGATTGAACATCCCGACGCCACTGGCGGACCGCCGCGATCGCTGTCTTGAGCCCGCGCCGGCGTCCTGTCGCCAGGTCTGTCCCCGCGAAACCGGGCTCCAGTTCGGTGAACATCCGCTCGCTGCGGGTCTCCGGAGCGTCGTCGGCGGTGTCGCGCAAGTAGCGGTCCGGCAGCGACAGTTTGGCGATGGTGCGCCACGTCTTGCCGTACTGCCTCAGAAACGAACCGGTGGTATACGGAAGGTCGTATTTGTCGCAGACCTGCCTGACCCGAACCGAGATCTCGTGCAGCCGGTTGCTGGGCAGATCGGGGTAAAGGTGATGCTCGATCTGGTAGCACAAGTTGCCGGTCATGAACCGCAGCGCCGGCCCGGCGTCAAAGTTGGCGCTGCCCAGCATCTGGCGCAAATACCACTGACCCCGGGTTTCGCCGATCATGTCGGTCTTGGTGAATTTCTCGGCGCCATCGGGGAAATGCCCACAGAAGATCACCGCGTTGGCCCAGATGTTGCGGATCACGTTGGCCACTATGTTGGCCTTCAGTGTGGATTTGTAGGTCGCCGCCGGCGACAGTGAGGTCAGCGCCGGGAACGCGACGTAGTCCTTGACCACTTGCCTTCCGGCCTTGTCGGAGAATTCGCGGATCTGCAGGAGGGTGGTTTCGCGATCCGATCCGCTCTTGAGGATTTTGCCGAACTCGATGGGCTGCAACCCGATTCCCCACTCAAATCCCAGCGCGAGGATGGTGTTGAACAGCAGATTACCGATGTTGTACGGCTTCCAGGGCTGGTCGCGAGTGACCCGCAGGGTGCTGTAGCCCACGTCGTCATCCATGCCGAGGATGTTGGTGTACTTATGGTGCTGATAGTTGTGAGTGGATTGCCAGTGCTTGGACGCCCCACTCATGTCCCACTCCCATGTCGAGGAGTGGATCTCGGGATCGTTCATCCAGTTCCACTGGCCGTGCATGACGTTGTGGCCGATCTCCATGTTCTCGATGATCTTGGCCAAACCAAGGCTCAGCGTTCCCGCCCACCATGCCGAGCGGTTCAAGCTGGCGGCCAGCATGAGCCGGCCGACTACCTCGAGAACGCGTTGCGCTGCGATAGTGCGGTGGATGTAGCGCGCGTCGTGCTCGCCACGAGAATCCTCAATGTCCAGCCGGATCGCATCCAGCTCAACGGCCAGATTCTCGATATCGGCGTCGGTCAGGTGAGCGAAGGCCGGAACGTCAGTTATCGCCAATCGTCTGCTTCCTTCTTTCGACTTCTACGTCGAGCCGGCATTCCCGGCAACGAAGAACCGCAACTTACTGCACCCGGCTCGGCCAGCCTCTGCTGGGCGAGCCGGGGAGTACATCGGGCCGGTTCAGTAGTAGTGGCGGCGGCCGCCGACGGCGTGTCCCATCCGTCCCACCACCAGCAGGATCAGGCCGACGACGAGGAGGATGACGCCGGCGACCAGAACAAGATGGGCGAAGGCGAAGGTCGGGACGAGGCTAGGGAGGACAAGCCCGAGGATGATGAGGACGATTCCAAGAACGATCATGACGGTTACCTAATTTCTGTGTAGATGTTGGGAGGAGGATTCCCTGGGTCAGCGTTTGACGGCGTCATTGGCTTGACTCCCAGCGGATTTGGCGTCGCTCCTGCCTGATCGGCGCGTCCTTCGGCGCAACGCGGCAGGGCCATCGAACCGGGTGCGCGGCAGCGGTTTCCCCGGCATCGTTGTGACGGTTCTTTCTCGCTCGGTCGCCGGTCACCTGGTCGACAACCGACGGGCACTCGTTTGGGTGGACGCGAACTTGTGCCCCCCGAACTCGGAGATATCGAGGGAATGAGCCGAATTTGCATGCCATCTCGACTGCAACGGGTAGACATCGGAATGCGCGGCGCGAGCAGACGCTCTGCAAGTTCAGCGGCGGACAGCCGAACTCGTTCCGGACTGGCTGAAGGACTCAGCAACAACAACATTACACCCGTTGGGGCCCGGGGGAGAGATGTTCTGACCTGACAGGTTGGGCACATTGGCTGCCCGCCGAGTGCGGTGTGGCCGCGGTGGTAATTGTAGGTGCGAAGCAAGTGGTAAGGGCCCAGGCAGCGGTCGACGTCGCTGCGGGGCACACGCCACCAGCACACCAGTGGCCTGTTCCGCGAGTTGGTCATCGACGCGCTGGCCGCTTTGGACGGTGATGACCTGTGTTAACCGCAACAGAAGACATGCCGATCGAAGAGATTCATTGGCGGAGAGGCTCATCCGCGCGATCGTGGCGTATTTCCCGCGCGTGCTCTTGTTTCGGCTGACCGGCGAACCTGCGCTGGGCGCGTAATCGAAGCAGCACTTCCTTCCTGGCGACCCTGTAGACCAGTGTTGTTGGCCAACGCTGTTGACACGGACGTCACCTAGGCGTCTACTGGTGTTCTAGCACCGGATTTAAAGGCATCGCCATGATGGTCATCATCGGATTAGCTGTTTTGCTCGTCGCGGTGATTTGGCGGGAGCGTCGGGGTGCTGGGCAATGCTGGGGCCACTCGGGCAGGGACAAGTTCCCCGCTCGGTCGCTGGACGCGTCGCCGGCAAACCATCGACGCCGGGCACATCGACGCCGCCTCGTAGACCACCGCGCGCCGCTTGATATCGCTCAGCCCGCCGTCGCGGTCTGTGACCACCGAAAAAATGAGAGGAATCCGCAATGAGCATCGGTAAGAAGCTCGCCCATAAAGCCGGAGCCGCCAAAGGCGCCACTAAGAAGTACTTCGGCCGCGCCACCGGCAATACCCGCCTGCGCACCGAGGGCCGCGCCGGCCAGGCCAGGGGCAACAGCAAACAGGCAGGCGCAAAAGTCAAAGACGTCTTCAAACACTAACCCGCTGCTCATCGGCCCCTAGCCGGGCCGACAGCTCGCATGATCCCTCGCCCCGCCGGCCAGCCGAAAGTCGACTGGCCGCACAGCGACCAATGACACCGCTATAACCAACAGAAGGAGCCGACATGGCTACCAGCACAACAGTTTTCATCATCGTGGCCGCGCTCGTGGCCCTCCTGCTCATCGCAGGACTCACCCGGGTGGCGCGCAACAAACGCAACCAAAAGCGCCATGTCGAAGCAGACAAGATCCGTGAGGACGCCCGGCAGGAAACACGGCAAGTCCAACAACAGGAAGCCCTCGCCGACGAGACCGCCGCCAAAGCCCGCGCCGCCCAAGCCGAAGCCGACGTCAAAACAGCACAAGCCTCAGGACTGCAACAACAAGCCGCGGTCCACCGCGGTGAAGCGGTCACCTCGCGCGACCACCTCAACGAGCAATGGGACCGCGCCGACACCTTGGACCCGGCGTCACAAACCGCCGAAACACCTCCATCAGGCGACCGCACGAAAACCCCTGGAGCACATCCAGTCTTCCATTAGGGTCTTAGTAACCAAGGTGGTCATGAGAGGCCGCAACTTAATCCTCTTGCGACACAACCAGATTGCTCCAGTGTCACAACCTTGACAAGCAACCCGAATCGTGGGTGGCCTGCCTAACCCAGCATCTCCGCCGAGCACAAAGAAAGAGTCCTCCCTAATGACGCAACTTGAACAGTCCACCAGTCCTGCCGCAAACAGCAACGCCACAGCCCCGAATCGGCCAGAGACCGACCACGGCAAGGTCACCGTCGCCGAGCACGTCGTCCAGAAGATCGCAGGGATCGCGTGCCGGGAGATCGGCGGCGTCCACGCGATGGGAAGCAGTACCGGCCGCACCTTCGGTGCGATCCGTGAAGCCTTCCCCGGCTCCATGGGAAACCCGAACGTCGCTCAGGGCGTTCGCGTCCAGGTCGGCGAAACGCAAGCAGCGGTTGATCTCGACATTGTCGTGGAATACGGCGTCACCATCGCTGACCTTGCTCAAAGCATCCAACGCAACGTCAAGCAGGCCGTCGAACGAATGACCGGCCTGGAGGTCGTGGAGGTCAACATCAACATTGACGACGTCCACCTGCCCAACGAACACGACGAGCATGAACACGACACCTCCTCACGCGGGGTGGCATGAGCAGTCGCGGCAGCCCGGTGATCGAGGGGGTGGACGTTGACGCGCTCGCCGCCGCCGTGCGGTCCTGCCAGGGTGTCGACGATCTGGAGCGCGGCCCGCTGGGCAGCGTCGCGACCTATCTACCCGGCCGCCAACTCGCGGGTATCCGCATTGGAAGCGACCGAGTGACCGTGCAGGTCAAAGGAACCTGGGGCGTATCTGTGCACGAGCTGGTCGCCCAAATCAAGCAGGCCGCAGCACCGTTCGTCGGTAACCGCACGGTCGACATCGTCCTCGCCGACCTGACCGATCCAACACCCCCCCAGGGTGCGCCCACCGCCCAAGACAGTCCCTCACCATGGACGACGCCGAACGCGGCTGCCGCGCCGAACGCCGAGAGTTCATCCGCGCCCACTGCTCCGTCCGTTCCGGCCCCGCCGGCCACCCCGACTGAACTCACCGGCCCCTGCTGAGATTGAGAGAAGACATGACCCGAACCACACTTGGCACCATCGTCGGACTGGCCCTCGGGCTGGCCCTGGCATTCGGCGGATTCGGCCAGATGCTGATCGTCGCCCTAGTCGGCGCGCTCGGCTTCATCGTCGCCAAAGTGCTCGACGGCGACATCGACCTGAGCCGCTACGCCTCGGGTCGACGCAGCGACCGATGACGGCCACAGCTGCGCCGGCAGCCCCCAGCGCCCCAAACAGCTCCGCGACTCCAGCAGTGGGACGCAACGAGCTCGGCGTGATCACCATCGACGATTCGGTGGTGACCAAAATCGCCGCCCGCGCCGCCTCGGAGATCCCTGATGCCGGCGCGGCCGCGCCGCGGGTCCTCGGCAAGTCCCTGCCCGGCGCCGGTTCCCTCGGGACGCGGGCAACCAGCCTTGACGAGCTACCCAAAGCCTCCGCTGAGGTCGAAGGCAGCGTCGTTTTCATCGAGCTGTCCATCAGTGTCCGGTGGCCCTGTTCAGTTCCGGCCGTGGCCCAGTCCGTGCGGCAACGCGTACGCGACCGGGTCACCGAACTCACCGGTCTGCACGTCGCCGAGGTCACCATCGAGGTCGCCGACCTCGTCACCCAGCTCGCCCCGCCGTCGCGGGTCCACTAACCCGGGAAAGGACGGCCCTTATGCGACTGATCAACCGGCCGTTGGCCGCTCTGCTGAGCCTCGCGCTCATCACCGTGGGTGTGCTGATCGTCATCGAGGTCGCCGCCGACCGCATCGTCAACCACCCTGCCCTCGTTCACTGGCACCGGGTCTATGACTGGGCTGAGCGCACCAGCTGGACCCAGGGCAGCGTTCGGGTCGGCGCCATCATGATCGCCATCCTGGGTGTGGTCCTGCTGCTCGCCGAACTCCGACGCGGCAAACCGCAGCGCCTGCCGGTCGACAGCGAGGTCACCGACGCCGCCTTTACCCGCCGCGGCGTCGCCGCGACCATCGGTGGCGCCGTCGACGACGTCGACGGCATCAACCACAGCACCGTCACGGTGAAACGCCGCAAGGTCACCGTTTACGCGACCACCGCAGGTCGTCAGCCCTACACCGCACAGTCGCTGCGCGAGCCCGCCACCGAGGCGGCCCAACGGCGGCTGGATATCCTCGCCCTTTCCCCCGCACCGACCCTGTCCGTGCGGGTCACCACCAGGAGCCGCTGATGCACGCCGACCGCACCAACCGCGCCATGCTCATCCTATTCGCGCTCCTGCTCATCGCCGTCGGCCTGATTGGGGCGTTGACCTCCTTCGGTGCGTTCGGCGTCCCTGCCGAACATGCCCGCCTGTTCGCCAACCCGGTCGGCATCTACGTCGGTCACCACGGTGCCTGGCTGTGGCTGGTCATCGCCGCCGCCGGCGTGGTAATGGCGTGGCTTGCGCTGCGTTGGCTGGCCGTGCTGCTGTTCTCCACCGACCGGCACGGTGACATCCGGCTCCCAGGGGACCGTTCCGCCGGGCGCACCACCCTGCTCGCTGCGGCACTGACCGACGCCGTCAGCGAGGAAATCCGCACCTACCCAGGCGTGCATTCCGCCAATGCGCGACTTATCGGCGACGCCACCAGCCCCGACCTGGTCATCGAGACGACCCTCGAGCAGAGCGCCAACCTGTCCGCGCTGCGTCAACGCATCGAAACCCACGCCGTAGCGCACGCCAGGCAAGCTGTGAACAACCCCAACCTCCCGGTCATCCTTGACCTCACCGTCAGCGACCGGCACGCCCGCAGGGTCTCCTGACCCGGCCGCCAGTCCGCAGCCAGGCCACCGGGCCGCGCGATTCTTAGGTGCGTAAAACACTAAGCCGATGTTGGGCTCCTGATCGGCGCGCTATGCCTCGGTCGGGTCTTCAGCGGTGAGCGTGTCGAGGATGAACTGGGCCGCGATGTGTCGATCGATGCCCGCGCCATCGGCTTGAACGTCCAATTTCGAATGAGCTTCCTCCGGGGTGAAGCCGCGGCCGATGAGAACCCCGAAGGCCTGATTGATGACCGACGCCGCACGCAGATACGCTGCGCCGTCCGACCCGGCAGGGGCGCCGAGGTGCTGATCGAGCGCGAAGTCGCTGGGCGGGCGGCCGGTTAGCCACGCCAGGTCTGCCGTGAGGTCGACAAATGTTCCCGGCGTCCCCGCATAGAGGATGAGGGCAATCGATGGAGATGCCCGGCCGTCACCGACACCTGGCAGCGTCAACCGAAGCGAGGTGCGAACATCGTCGGCCGCGCCGTCCTCAAGGATCGTTAACGTGAACGGCGGATCACTGCCGTCGATGATCACGCTAAGACCGAGGTAGGTGGACACCACCGCTTGGGCGTCGACTCTCAAGCGGTGCAGACTCTGCAGCACACCGGCATCGGGCTCGTCCAGGGCGGCGGTGAGGATGCCCAAATCGGCGGCTAGTGCCGCACCGATTTTCATGAGGGAACTGCTCCGCTGGGCGCTCCCGAGCGCGAATCGAGCTGCCGGTGCCGAACAGGCGAGTCGCCCTGCGCGGTGGGGAACACGGGACGCGGGCCAGGACCCATCCCGTTGACTGTTCCCCGCCCTCCAACCTACGCGCGTTTTACTGTGCAGCGACAGTTCGGTCGTGGGCCGACCTGGCGGTTCGGGCTCAGGTCGGGTTGTGTCGGGCTCGGGCGCGGCCGACGGCTTCATCGACGATGCGTTGGGACACCTCAGCCAATTTGCGATGTTCGGCTTGGCTGATGGCCCGCAGCTGTGTGAACGCCTCTTCCGCGCTGCGCCCGCTGCGTCCCCGGATCAGGCCGATCGCCTGGTCGATCACCGGGCGCGTCGACAGCGCCGTCTGCAACTGGGCGGTCAGCGCCAACGCGTGCGCGAGGATCTGGGCGTTGTGCACCGCCACCGCCGCGGGTTTGGCGAACAGCTCCCCCAGTTCAGCGGCGTGCTCATCGAAGATGTCTTTACCGCGTGCGTAGACATTGATCGCCCCGATCGCCTGATCCGACAGCATCAGCGGCAGCGACAGCGCGCTGTGTACGCCCAAGCGGCCCACCCGCGGACCGAACCGCGGCCACATCTTCTCCCCGCCCAACGACCCGGACCGCACCGTGCGCCGCTCCAGTGCCGCGGTGATGCAGGGCCCCTCCTTGAGGGTCACGTACTGAATGTGGTCGATCTCGGCGACAAAGGCCGCGCTGGCCGCCAACGCCTCCACCATGTTGTCCACCCGGTCGACCCGCAACAAAGTCACCCCGGCACCGTCGGCGCCCGGTATCGCGTGCACCGCGAACGTCGACACCTCAGCCAGCAACTCAGGCAAGCCCAGACTGCCCGCAACCAGGCCCGCCAGCTCGTCGATCCCGATCCGCAAGTCGGCGGCATCGGCGCTGGCCTGCAGCGTGCTCAGCGACCTCACCGGTAAGCCGCCGGCGTCCTCGGTGAACTCCGTCATACCTTCGCTTAATAATCTTTGGGAGCTGGGCATTAACACCGAATCCCAGCGCCCTGCCCACGGCGCAACGGTCACAAAGTGGTTGTCAAGGCAATAGTAACGCTGGAGCGGCCGGGATGAATCACACTGTCGCGCCAGTCGTCTGCGACGCCTCCGACGGGACCAAATCACTCTGCAGCCCAACCACCTGGGCGCACCGGTCCGCTCCCTGGACGACTGTCGGCTTCCCTTCATCGCACCGAGGAACTGGGAGTCCTTAAAAACTGTGCTGCGCGACGCCGTCCGTGCCGGCATAGTTCACCTCGACGTGATAGCCGACGAACTGCGCCCGGAACTGGCGAGGGCGTCACAACTTACCGAATCGCTGCGACTGTACGATTCCTCGTATCATTCGAATTAAACTGGCGGACTGGTTATTTCGAGAATTCCGATGAGAATCTGCGGAATTCACTGGTATCGGCGGCCGCAAGCGATTGGGTCAACGTCGGACGTACCTTCCCGGTTAGCGCTCACAATGAGAGGCGCGCCGGCTTTGGACGCCTACGACCTGATCGCCACCGATGACGAGCAGCTGACCAACGCGGCTCGCCGGTACTTCGAGTCGCGGCCGATTGTCACCACGTCGACGGTCCTGGTGACAGGCCTGCATCTGGTCGGCGGCATACCGTCGTGGTGCGATCCGATCACGTTGACGTTCGCCGGCTATCGACTGCTGCTGCGGCGTTTCCGGCTTCGCCACAAAGCAGAACGGTCGGACCGGCTAGTAGTGGCTGCGACGGTCCGTCGCACGGTTGCGGTATGAAGCGTGGAGCCACTCAGGGAAACCAAATGGGTTGCGACACGATCACCGATGCATACCGATTCGTAGCTCACTAATCCCACAAGCACCAGCCGACACTATCGTCACATCAGCCAACTGCGGACGTCTTGTGCGGCGCTTCGCTCTGGAAAGAGGTGGTATGGCGGCGTTTTCCCGGGCGGTCTCGGTGTCGATGGTTTCGGCGACCGCGATCGGACTCGTCATCGCGGGCGGCTTGGCGCCAGAGGCGGCCGCCGAGCCGTGCTCCGGGCC
>NZ_JBARMY010000339.1:0-2569 GCF_049802695.1 Mycobacterium sp. | reverse complement strand
ATCACCAAACCGTCCACGGCGTCGAGTTCTTTACGCCGGCGCACCGAAACCGGTTCAGCGCCAACCTCACCCAGCGCTGCAAGGTGTTCTCGAATGTCGCCCTGCAACGCCAAGACGCCGACGCGCGGAGCGCTCACCGGCTCACCGGAGGCGGGTCGCGCTTGTGCCGGGTCAAGCCCTCCTGCACCACCGCCGCCACCAACTCCCCGTGCTGGGTGAAGATCTTGCCCTGCGTCAGCGCCCGCCCGTTGCAGGCCGACGGCGACGACTGGTCATAGAGCAACCATTCGTCGGCCCGGAACGTCCGCATGAACCACATCGCGTGATCCAGTGAGGCGATCTGCAGGCGCTCGCGCTCCCGCATATGGGTCACCTGTGCTGATCCCAGCAGGGTGAGGTCGCTCATGTAAGCCAGCGCGCAGATGTGCAGCACCGGGTCGTCGGGCAGCGGATCGTGGTGGCGGAACCACACCTGCTGCTGAGACGCCTTGCCCGGCAACCGTTCCAGCTCGGCCTGCGGCACGATGCGGACGTCCCACTCCTCGAACTGACGAAAGCCGGCGTCGTCGAACACCTTCATCGACTTCAGCCCCGGTAGGTTGTCCGGCGGCGGCGCCGACGGCATTACGTCTTGGTGCTCGATGCCGGTCTGGGCGGTCTGGAACGACGCCGACATGGAGAAGATCGTCTCGCCGTGCTGGACGGCGTTGACTCGGCGGGTGCAGAACGAACCGCCGTCGCGGATGCGTTCCACGATGAAGACCGTGGGCGCCTGCGCGTCTCCGGGCCGCAGGAAGTATCCGTGCAGCGAATGCACCCGGTAGGTCGAACCGACGGTGCGCACCGCCGACACCAATGACTGGCCCGCCACGTGACCGCCGAAAGTCCGTTGCAGGAACCCGGCTTCCGGGCTGAACATGCTGCCGCGATAGATGTTGACCTCGAGCTGTTCGAGATCGAGGATCTTCTCGATCGCCACGCTATGACCGTCTGCTCTTCGTGCAAGCGCTCATCGCCGTTCTTACCAGCCGCGTTCGGCCAGGCGCTGCGGCTGTGCGATCTGCTCGACGTTGATGCCCACCATCGGCTCTCCCAGCCCCCGCGAGACCCGGGCGAGTACATCGGGATCGTCGTAGAAGGTGGTGGCCTTGACGATGGCGGCGGCGCGCTGCGCGGGATCGCCCGACTTGAAGATGCCCGACCCGACGAAGACGCCCTCGGCGCCCAGTTGCATCATCATCGCCGCGTCCGCGGGAGTCGCGATGCCGCCGGCGGTGAACAGCGTGACCGGCAGCTTGCCCGCCCGGGCCACCTCGACGACCAGGTCATGCGGCGCCCGCAATTCCTTTGCCGCCACGTACAACTCGTCCTCGGACAACGACGTCAGCCGGCGGATCTCACCGCCGATGGCGCGCATGTGGGTGGTGGCGTTGGAGACGTCGCCGGTGCCGGCTTCACCCTTGGACCGGATCATCGCCGCGCCCTCGCTGATCCGCCGCAGCGCCTCCCCCAGATTCGTCGCCCCGCACACGAACGGCACGGTGAAGTTCCACTTGTCGATGTGGTGGGTGTAGTCGGCGGGAGTCAGCACCTCCGACTCGTCGATGTAATCCACACCGAGGCTTTGCAGGATCTGCGCCTCGACGAAATGCCCGATGCGCGCTTTGGCCATCACCGGAATGGTGACCGCGGCGAGGATGCTCTCGATCATGTCGGGGTCGCTCATCCGCGACACCCCGCCTTGCGCCCGGATGTCGGCGGGCACCCGTTCCAGCGCCATCACCGCGACGGCCCCGGCACCCTCCGCGATGCGGGCCTGCTCGGGGGTGACGACGTCCATGATGACGCCGCCCTTGAGCATTTCGGCCATGCCGCGTTTGACGCGCGCCGTCCCGGTTCGTCCGCTGCCGTTTTGCGAAGCGGCAGTACTCACTGCTGATCTCCTTCGACTGGTGTCAACTCAGTGTAGTGGCGGCTCGAGCCGGAATGTTTGCGCAAGTCGCCGTTCGGACCGCCCGAACGTGCAGCAGGACTAACTTTCGGGGTCGAGCGTGACGCTGACCGCACGCTCGAGGCAGCCGCGTCAGCGGATGTTTTGCAGTGCGGGCGGCCGACTGGAGGCACGGTGGTCGGCCAGCGCATGCGCCTCGGTGAGAAGTTCGGACAGCTGAAGCGGGTACACCGTCTCGCCGCCGGCCGCCAGCTCAGCGATATCCGCCGCGTGACACCACCGGAAACAGTGAATGTAGCGGCGTTCCAGTTCGGTGCGGCCTGCAGTACACGGCTCAAAACGGCTGGTGCGGTGGACGAAGAAGAACTCTTGGCTGTCGATCATCGAACCGTTGAACTCGAACACCGCGTCGCGGCGCCAGATCGGCCCCACGATCTGCGTCGGAGGCACCCGCAGCCCGGTCTCTTCGGCCAGCTCCCGCGCGGCGGCCTCGGACAACTGCTCGCCTGGCCGCACTTCGCCTCCGACGGTGAACCACCACCGGGGGCCGGCGCCGTCGGGGTACGCCGGGTCGGATCCACACAACAACAACACCGCCCCGTCCTCGTCGAGCAGCAC
>NZ_JBARMY010000338.1:0-3151 GCF_049802695.1 Mycobacterium sp. | reverse complement strand
GGCCAGCGCGCTGCGGGCCAGCACCACCAGCTTGTCGTCCTCGCCCTGAAGGTGATGGTGCTCAGCCATGATGACGGGCCTCCTGACCGTTGGTGTCCGCGGGACTGAGCAGGACGGTCCCTACTCGCAACCGGCCGCGATGATCGGGGCAGCCCTCGGCGTGCAGCCGCAGCCCATGTGAGACTACTTCAGCGCCGGGAAGCGGGACGCGGCCTAGTTCCAGGGCCAACAGGCCGCCGACGGTGTCGACATCGAGATCGTCGTCGAACTCCAATCCGTACAGCTCGCCGACGTCCTCGATGGGCAACCGCGCCGACACCCGGAAGCGGTTGTCGCCCAACTTCTCCACCGGCGCCGTCTCGGCGCCGTCGTACTCGTCGGCGATCTCCCCGACGATCTCTTCCAGCACGTCCTCGATGGTCACCAGCCCGGCGATGGCGCCGTATTCGTCGACCAGCAAAGCCATATGGTTGCGGTCGCGCTGCATCTCCCGCAGCAGCGCGTCGAGCGGTTTGGAGTCCGGCACGAACACCGCTGGGCGCATCAGCTGCGCCACGGTGGTTTTGCGGCCGCCGCTGGTCGAGTTGTAGGTCCGCTTGACGAGGTCCTTCAAGTACACGACGCCGACCACATCGTCGACGTTCTCGCCGATCACCGGGATGCGGGAGTGCCCGCTGCGCACCGCCAGCGAGGTGGCTTGGTCGGCCGTCTTGTCGCTTTCGATCCAGATCATCTCGGTGCGCGGCACCATCACTTCGCGCGCGGGCGTGTCGCCGAGCTCGAACACCGACTGGATCATTCGTCGTTCGTCGGCGGCGACCACCCCGCGCTGCTGGGCGAGGTCGACGACTTCGCGCAACTCGATCTCGGAGGCGAACGGCCCGTTGCGGAATCCGCGGCCCGGGGTGAGCGCGTTACCCAACAGCACCAGCAGGCGACTGATCGGCATCAGTAGCCATGAAATGACCTGCAGCGGAAAGGCCGCCGCAATGCTGATGGAATAGGCGTTCTGGCGCCCCAGCGTGCGCGGCCCGATGCCGATGACGACGAAGCTGGTCATCACCATGATCGCGACTCCGAGAACCAGACCCCAGTCGCGGCTCAGGTTGTGCCGCAGGTGAACTACCAGCAGCGCGGTCGCGGTGATCTCGCAGACGATGCGCAGCAGCACCACCAGATTGATGTAGCTCGGCCGGTCGGCCATCACGGCGGCCAGCCGTCCGGACCCGGGGCGCTGGTCGCGCACCAGTTCGTGAACCCGGGCCACTGACACGGTGCTGATCGCCGCGTCGATCGCCGCGAACAGGCCGCCCAGACCAACCAGAGCGATCGTGGCGAGCAGCGGGGTGATTCCGGTCACGGCTGGTCGAAGAATCGGGACTTGTCCAGCAACAGGCGATCCCGTTCGATCTGGCGATCCTGCCGGTACGCCTCGACCTGGTCGGCCACCCATTCTTCGAGCAGCTTGCTTTGCAGGTCGAACATCTCGCGTTCCTCGTCCGGTTCGCCGTGGTCGTAACCCAGCAGGTGCAATACGCCGTGGATGGTGAGCAGCGCCAGCTCGTGGCCGAGCGAATGACCGGCTGTCGCCGCCTGTTCGGCGGCGAATTCCGGACACAGCACGATGTCACCCAGCATGGCCGGCCCAGGTTCGGGCGCATCAGGGCGGCCGCCCGGCTCGAGCTCGTCCATCGGGAAGCTCATCACGTCGGTGGGTCCGGGCAGGTCCATCCAGCGCATGTGCAGGTCGGCCATCGCCGCAGTGTCCAGCAACACCATCGACAGCTCGGCGGCCGGGTTGACCTCCATCTTGGCGATCACGAACCGCGCGACGCTGACCAGTTCCGTTTCGGAGACGTCGAGGCCGGATTCGTTGGAGACCTCAATACTCATGCAATCAACCGCTTTTCGCGTAGGCGCACATCAGCGTCGGTGGCGCACGCCCGACGCCCGCCGGGCTGCCCGGTTCATCACCAGCCCCGGCTCCTCGTATTTCGCGTAGGCGTCCACGATTTCGGACACCAGCCGATGGCGGACGACGTCGACACTGGTGAGCTCGGCGATATGAATGTCGTCGATGTTGTCGAGGATGTCGACGGCGTCGCGAAGGCCGGACCGAGCACCGCCGGGCAAGTCGATCTGGGTGATGTCGCCGGTGACAACGACTTTCGACCCGAAGCCCAGCCGGGTGAGGAACATCTTCATCTGCTCGGGGGTGGTGTTCTGCGCTTCGTCCAAGACGATGAACGCCGAATTCAAGGTCCTACCACGCATATATGCCAGTGGCGCAACCTCGATGACGCCGGAGGCCATCAGCTTGGGGATCAACTCGGCGTCCATCATGTCGTAGAGCGCGTCGTACAGCGGCCGCAGGTAGGGGTCGATCTTCTCGCTCAGCGTCCCCGGCAGGAAGCCGAGGCGCTCACCGGCTTCCACCGCGGGCCGGGTCAAGATGATGCGGCTGACCTGTTTGGTCTGCAGCGCGTTGACGGCCTTGGCCATTGCCAGATAGGTCTTGCCGGTGCCGGCCGGCCCGATGCCGAACACAACGGTGTTGGTGTCGATCGCGTCGACATAGCGCTTCTGGTTGAGTGTCTTCGGTCGGATCGATTTGCCGCGCCGCGACAAGATGTCGAGGGTGAGCACTTCGGCCGGCGAGGCGTTGCCGGTGCCGACCAGCATGGCCACGCTGTGGCGCACCACCTCGGGCGTCAACGGCTGGCCACTGGCCACGATGGCGATCAGCTCGGAAAGCACCCGCTCGGCGAGCGCGACGTCGGCGGGCTCACCGGACAGGGTGACGGCGTTGCCGCGCACATGCAGATCCGCCGCCAGGATCCGTTCGAGTGCACGCAGGTTTTCGTCAGCGGAACCCAGCAAGCCCACGACGAGGTCGGGCGGAACATCGATGCTGCTGCGCACCTGAGGACTGGACGGATCGGCAGCGTTGGTCTCGCGGGGCGTCACGTGGTCTCTGATGCCTACTTTCTTGGGTTCTCGGGGTGACGACACGTGCTGGCCAGTCTACCGCCGGGCGGACTCATCCGGCGGAAAGTCCCACCGCGGTGTCAGCACGCCCAGCGCGCCCAGCGCCACCGCGGCCGCCGTCGACGTCCGCAACACGGCCGGCCCCAGCCGGACCACCGTGGCG
>NZ_JBARMY010000337.1:0-4821 GCF_049802695.1 Mycobacterium sp. | reverse complement strand
CCGACTGGACGGCGCGGTCATCTTCGACGGTGTCCGCGTCGGGGCCGGCTGCGTGATCGAACGGTCGATCGTCGGCTTCGGCGCCAGGATCGGCCCGCGGGCGCTGATCCGCGACGGGGTCATCGGTGACGGCGCCGACATCGGCGCGCGCTGCGAGCTGCTGCGCGGTGCGCGGGTGTGGCCCGGGGTGTCTCTGCCCGACGGCGGAATCCGCTACTCGTCTGACGTCTGAGTCGCCTGAGCGACCAGATAGGCCAGCGCATCATCGGTGCCATGCGGCAGCGCGTCGGCCGGCCACCAGCGCAGATCCAAAGACTCCCTGCTGAGGGTGATCTCGGCGTCGGCGGGTGCGTGCGCGACGAACTGCAGGTCGAGGTGACGGGTCGGCACACCCAGCGAGCAGGTGACGGGGTGGACGTGCACCGCGACAAGTTCCGGGTTAATGCGCAGGCCGCCCACACCGGATTCCTCGGTGGCCTCCCGCAGTGCCGCTGCCAGGATGTCCTCGTCGGCGTCTTCGCAGTGTCCGCCCAGTTGCACCCAGCGGCCCAGTCGCGGGTGCAGTGTCAGTAACACCTGCCCGGTTCCGTCGAGCACCAGCGCGGAGGCGGTGACATGACCGGGTACGCAATCCCGTCGGCACGCATCGGCGCGACCGTGCACGAACGCCAGTACCGCGTGCCGTAACGCGCCTTGCGCCGGGTTGGGTGCCTGCCAGTCGGTCAGGACGGCGATCGCCGACTCCCGAACGCTCACTTGACGACCAGGAGGCCGTCCAGCGGCGCCGGTGGACGTGGTCCCTGCTGAGGTTCTTCTGGGTAGCCGATCGCGACGGCGCCCAACGGCATCCATTCGCCGGGCAGCCGCAGCTCCGAGCGGACCAGGTCCGCGGCGAAGATGGTCGAGCCGATCCAGCAGCTGCCGACCCCGCGCACCGCCAGGGCGACCAGCAGTGCCTGGACGGCCGCACCGACCGCGACGGTGAACATGGTGTTCTCGGCCTGGGTGCGCGCCGCGTCGGGGTAGGTGTGCGCCCCGTCAGGCACCAGAAACGGAACGACGACTTCGGGTGCGTCGTAGAGGATTCGACCGCGGTCCAACCGCCGCTCGACGGCGTCGGCGGATTTGCCGTCACCGGTCAGGTCGGCCCACCACTTGTCGCGCATGCGATCGAGCAGTCGGCGACGGGTGGCGGCGGTCTGCAGCCACACGAACCGCACCGGTCGGGTGTGGTGCGGGGCCGGCGCTGTCAGCGCTTCGGCCACGGCGCCCTCGATGTGGTCCGCAGGCACCGGCTCGTCGCTGAACCGGCGAATGGACCGGCGCAACAACTGGGCTTGCCGCCGCCCCATGTCGACAGCTTCGGCGGTGCCCAACCAGAACAGGTCCTCGGTGCCGCCGCGCACCAACTGACGCGCAGTCGACCCGTCGTCGAAGAAGCGCAACCCGCGCACCACCGCGACCGGGACGGCCGTCAGCTTGCCCTTGACCAGGTCGGCTGCGGCAGCCACCTCGTCGGCCACGGCGATCTCGGTGACGAGCAGTTCGTTGCCGTGCTGGTCGACCGCGCCGGCGTACCCGTGCAGCACTTCGAGTCCGGCTGAGCCGACTGCCGCGTCGGTCTGGCCGTTGCGCCACGCGCGGCCCATCGTGTCGCTGATCACCACGGCCACCGTCACGCCCAGGCGTTCGTGCAGACCGGCGCGAAGGGCCGCGGCGCTGGCGTCCGGATCCTCAGGCAGCAACGCTAATTCGGCGACGTCGACGTTGGAGCCGTCCACCCCGGCGGCGGCCTGCACGAGTCCGATCCGGTTCTCGGTGATCAACGTCAGGCCTTTGCGGGCCAGTACTCGAACCGCTTCGGAGTCAACAAGCGTGCGCCGCAATTGGTCTCGTGCTTCAGCGTCTTGTGGAGCAGCCACCAGCCGGCCCTCGGCTTTGGAGACGACCTTGCTGGTGACCACCACGACGTCGCCGTCGCGCAGCCACGGCGCGCACTTGGCTACGGCGTCGGCCAAGTCGTCGCCGGGCCGAAACTCCGGAAGACCCTTCACGGGCAGAATTTCCACCACCGAGGCGGTGCCGTGGTCTGTCATACTGTGACGCCCGCAAGCTTCAGGCCCGCGCTTACCATGGCGGCGGTGGCGTCCGGGTCGGTCATCAGCAGCGGTATCGACTGCACCGCCACCCCGTCGATGTCGGCGTGATCGCCGTCGCTGATCAGCCAGCAGTCCAAGAGCCCGGTGTCGCTGCGCGCTCCGTAGTGCCGGCCCACCGCTTCGGAGGTCGATTCGACGCCGATCACTGTCAAACATTCATCAGCCATGCCGCGCAACGGCTTTCCGGTAATAATGGGGGAGTAGCCCACTACCGGGGCGGTCGTCGACCGCAGTGCGGCCCGAATGCCGCGAATAGCCAGGATCGCGCCGATGCTCACCACCGGGTTCGACGGCGCCAAGAAGATGACATCTGCCGCATTGATCGCTTGTACGACTTCGGCTGGGGCGTCCGCCTTCTCGGCGCCGATGAACGCGAAACTGTGGGTCGGCACCTGGGCCCGGTAGCGCACCCACCATTCTTGAAAATGGATGGCCCGCTGATCGCCGTCGGCCGGGTCAGTGATGACGACGTGAGTTTCGCAGCGGTCGTCGCTGACCGGCAACAATTGAGCGCCGGGCTGCCACCGGTCGCACAGCGCGGTGGTGATCTGTGAGAGTGGGTAGCCGGCCCGCAGCATTTGGCTGCGCACCAGATGGGTGGCCAAGTCGCGGTCACCGAGTTGGAACCAGTCGGGCTGCACGCCGTAGCGCGCCAATTCCTCCTTGGCGTGCCAAGTTTCGTCGCGATGTCCCCAGCCGCGCTGCGGGTCGACGCCGCCGCCGAGGGTGTACATGCAGGTGTCAAGGTCGGGGCAGATGCGAACGCCGTGAATCCAGGCGTCGTCGCCGATATTGACGATTGCGGTCAGCTCATGGTCAGCGGCGGCCGCCGGCGTGGGTGAGAATTGTCCGAGCCCTAACAGCCGCTGCACACCGAGCAGGAACCGGGCTCCGCCCACGCCGCCGACCAGTACGGTGACCTTCACATCGCACGACCCTACGCCGGGCCGGAAGTGCCGCGAAGAAACGGATGAGACGTATGTGACCGACACGCCGAGTTCCCAACGGCTGCAGTGGCGCAAAAATTCGGTCACGACATGATATTCAATTTCGTTCCAACGCTTGACCAGGAATGCTCACGCGTGTGTAATCACAGCAGTGTCATTTCTGGTTGGCCGGCCGGAATCGGTGTCGCAGACCGAGATTCGATCATACGTTCGAATCGAGATGACCGCATTACACAGTACAACAGCGGGCGACATGCACATTCACCATTTCAGTCAGGAGGCGGCCGATGTCGTTGGAACACGTACGAGGCGTAGTCGGAGGCATAGCGCACACGGCCGCCATATCAGCGGTCACCGGGGCGATCACCCGTCCCCGCTTGAGCTTGGTGCCCAGTGCCGCACCGGAATTCGAGCCGGAGCCGGTAAACAGTGAGCAATGGCAGGACCGCGCACTGTGCGCACAGACCGATCCCGAGGCGTTCTTCCCCGAGAAGGGCGGCTCCACCCGAGAGGCCAAGAAGATCTGCCTCGGCTGCGAGGTTCGCTCGGAGTGCCTCGAGTACGCCCTCGCGCACGATGAGCGCTTCGGCATCTGGGGCGGCCTCTCCGAGCGGGAGCGTCGTCGCCTCAAGCGCGGCATCATCTAGGCGTAACCAGCCAGTCGGCTGCGGCTCAGTCGTCGTCGATCGTCGGGTCGATCACCGTCGGCTCGACGTCCAAGTAGGTCGCGACTTGAGCCACCAGGACCTCATGCAGTAATTCAGCGAGTTCGACGGTGTCCTTCGCGCGCCGCTCGATGGGCTTGCGGAACAGAACGATTCGCGCCCGGGTGGCATTGCCGCGCACGTCGACACCGGCGGGGATCAGCCGGGCCAAGGCGATAGGGCCGTCGGCGACGACTTCAGGTGGCCACTGCACGCTCTCGGGATCTTTCGCCGCAATGCGCGGGATCTCGTCGACCGCCACATCCAACCCGGACACCCGCTCCTGCCAGCGCCGTTCGATGGGCTCATAAGCCTCGAGAACCGCCATGTCGAACCGCTCGGCGCGGCTGCGCCACCCCGGCACAGTTGGCGGAAGCAGCGGGCCGCGCATTTCCCGACCTCGGCGGAAACCCGACCTGCGGACCGACCGGCCGCCTCCGTAGCTGCGCGAATCGCCCACTCGGCGATGGTAACGGTTGGACATCGCGGCCCGGCTCAATGCGCGTGTCCGCCGCTGCGGCGACGTTTTCCCGCGATAGCCTCTCGAGCGTGAATGTTCCCCGTCGCTGCTGCCGGCCCGGGTGTCCGCACTACGCGGTTGCGACGTTGACGTTCGTCTACTCCGACTCGACCGCGGTAGTAGGGCCGCTGGCGACCGCGAACGAGCCGCACTCGTGGGACCTGTGCGTCGGCCACGCCAGCCGGATTACCGCGCCGCGCAACTGGCAACTGGTGCGTCATGCGGGTGAACTGGTCGCACCTCCGGAGGACGACGACCTGGTCGCGCTGGCGAACGCGGTGCGCGAGGGCCGAGACTGCGTCGCGGCCCGTCGGCCGGTCAACGGCTTCTCCGATCCGGGTTGCCACACCGATGGCGTACCCGCCACCGTCTCCGGCAACAGCGCCCTGGCGCCAAGTCCGCACTGTCCCACCGGTAACGGGCGCCGGCGCGGTCATCTTCGGGTGTTACCGGATCTTCCGACCTAGATAATCCGGCGGCGACAGCTAGGC
>NZ_JBARMY010000336.1:0-2667 GCF_049802695.1 Mycobacterium sp. | reverse complement strand
GGCTCGGGCTCTGCCGGCGACACCGCCGCATGCTCCGGCGCCGCCGCCCGCCGCACCGGCAGCCAGCGCCGGCGGCTACATCTTCCAAGACGAGTTCGACGGCCCGGCCGGTCAAGGCCCCGACCTGTCGAAGTGGACGCCGCAGACCTGGCAGGACGACGTGTTCCCGCCGGTTGACGGCATCTACCGTTCTCAGAACATCGTCCTCGACGGCAATTCCAACCTCGTCATCCAAGCCACCCGAGAGGGCGACGAGTACTTCAGCGGCAAACTCCGAGGCAACTTCCGCGGTCTCATCAACACCACGTGGGAAGCGCGGATCAAACTCGACTGTCTGTACCCGGGCCTGTGGCCCTCTTTCTGGACTGTCAACGAGGACCCGGTGCCAGACGGCGAGGTCGACATCTTCGAGTGGTACGGCAACGGCGCTTGGGCCCCGGGCACCACGGTCCACGCGGCATCCAACGGCAAAACATGGGAGGGAAGATCGATCCCCGGGCTGGTTGACTCCGCTTGGCACACCTGGCGGATGCGCTGGGATGCCGACGGGTTCAAATTCTGGCGAGACTACGTTGACGGCGCGGCGCCATACTTCAGCGTTCCGCCGAAGCCCATCCCGGTGCACGGCAACCCCAGCGACTTGCGCTGGCCTTTCAACAATCCCGGCTATTTCATGAACCCCATGTTCACGCTCGCGGTTGGTGGTGTCGGCGCCGGCGATCCTGCCATGGGTACCTATCCTTCGCAGATACTCGTCGACTACATCCGCGTCTGGTAAGCCCCGGCGTCAACTTCTTTTGAGCCGGATAACGATGCTGCGGTTCAACTTCCACGTCTGATCGACGGTGAACCCTTGCCGCTCAGCCTCATTGACTATGGGCGAAGGCGTCAAGGAGTCGATGATCGCCCACAGCACCCGGCAGGCCGCCAACCGCGAACGTACCGGGTCGCTGTCGAACGGAAGGTCCTGCGTCCACAGCTGGGCCGCATAAGCACCCGAGACGCCGGCCGCGACGTCGTCGAGCCCGGCGAAGGCGTCGGGGCGGGCGGCGGCCACTGCCCGCAGCGGCTCATGCTGCGCGTAGCCGAAGGAGACACAGTCACGCGGGCGGGCGTTGGCCGAGATGACCTGCGCTACTGCGGAATAATCTGCGCCACCGGGCTTTCCGTAGGCACTTCGCTGAGTCAGAAAAGCGGTGCCGGCACTCACCGCGAGCACGGCCAGCGAGACCGCAAGTATCCGGGCGCGATCCCGCGCGATCGCCGCGACGCACACCCCGAGCAACAGCCCGAATCCCGGTGCGGTGTAGGTCAAATATCTCGGTTGGTAGACATCGTCGACCAGGACCGAATAGCCGATCAACGCCGTGGTGGGAATCAGCACCCAGGGCAGCGCCACTGCAAGCGCGCTTGCGGCGCCGGCGGCCCTACGTCTGACGAGCAGCACCGAGCCCCAGAGCAGGACGATCACCGACGCGCCCATGAAAAGCCGTGAGCCGGTAAGCCATTGTTCCCAGAGCACCCCGGTGAGATAGCCGCCGCCGCCGATCCACCAGAGCTGATGCTGACGTTGACCCGACGCCAACGCGACGAGCGGCGACACCAGACCGAGTCCCGCGGCAGCCGCGATTGCAAAAGGCACCAGCTGGCGCCACTTTCGTTCGACTGCCAGCGTGACGGCGTGCGCGAACACCAGCAGGGCCAGGTACACGAAGGAGACGACGGCCAGCGCGAGAGTCAATCCATACAGCGCCCACAGCGCCGATCCGCGCCGAGTTGCGGCGATGACGAGTACCACGGTCAGCCACACCGCGAGCGCGGCGGTCAGCGCGTAAGACCTCGCCTCGACCGCCGCCCACAGCGTGCGCGGCAGCACGGTGAACGCCGCTGCACCGGCCCACGCGGTAGGCCGGTCGGCGACCATCTTGCCCAGCACGATCAGGCCCGCGGCGGCTGCACCCACGGCGACCGCGCTGGGCAGCCTGGCCGTGAACTCGTTGATCGGTGCCAAGCAGAGCCAGGAATGCATGGCGAGGTAGTACAGGGCGTGCACCGCGTCGAAATTCAAAACCAGTCGCAGGATGTCGATCTCGGACCGGTTGGCGGCGGCAATGGTGGCTGCCTCGTCGAACCAGAAAGACGGGCGCCACGACAACATGATGCTCACCAGCACGGCCGCGGCGCCGGCCAGCCAAGCATCGGCACGGTCGGGCACGTGCAATCGCATCCGCGCGTCGCCCGTCATTCGACGCATAGTATTCGGCGACGCCGTCTACCCTTGCCACTGCTTTCCGCTACGCGCTCGAACCGAACAGCTGGCCTCTGTGAGGAGCATGCCGACTTGCTGCGGCCGCAGAGCCCGCTCGGAATGCGGTTCGGCGTCTCGTGCAATAGCCTCGATGGATCCGCCGATCGCCAAGGATCATCATGTTGAGCTTCCTGTCTCATCTCATTCTTCCCGCGGCGGTGACTGGAATGATCGCGGCTGCCGTCCCAGCGCCCAACACCTATACCGTTTCGACAGTGGCCTGCAGGAACACGGCTGTATGGCAGTCGGTGTGGATCGTCAAGCGCGTGTGTACACCTGATGCCCCGGCGGCGCCCGCACCATCTGCCGATCCTGTGGCACCGCCGCCTCCGGTTGACGCGCCGGAGCCAGGCCCTGCG
>NZ_JBARMY010000335.1:0-6612 GCF_049802695.1 Mycobacterium sp. | reverse complement strand
GCCACCGTCCGCTGCCCGGCCTGCACCGCCCAGCCCGCGAACTCCGTTCCGTCGTAGGCGATTTCGAGCCGAAGACGAACGCGCCCGCCACCGTCGCCGGTGGCGGGCACGTCCACAGGGTCTTCAGGACTCGTCGGAGTCAGCTTCGACGTCGGGTTGCGGAGCCTCGGAAATGGCCACCGCTTCCGCTTCCGGCGCTTCCTCCGCGGCTGTCGACGCCTCGGTCTCCGAGGCATCGGCTTCCGGAGCATCGGCCGGTTCCGGTGTCTTAGCTGCCTCGGTGTTGACGGCCTCCGGCTCGACCGCGGCCTGCGGTGCGGCAGCAGCGGCCTCCGGTGCAGCCTTCTTCACCGACTGCGCGCCGGCGACCCGACGCGCGCGGTCGGCCTCCGACGTCACCGTCTTTTCCCGAACCAGCTCGATCACCGCCATCGGCGCGTTGTCACCCTTTCGCGCCTCGACTTTGATGATGCGGGTGTAACCGCCGTTGCGGTCGGCGAAGAACGGCCCGATCTCCGCGAACAGGGCGTGCACCACATCCTTGTCGCGGATCTTTTTGAGCACCTCACGCCGGTTGTGCAGCGTGCCCTTCTTCGCATGGGTGATCAGCTTCTCGGCGTACGGTCGCAATGCCCGCGCCTTGGGCTCGGTGGTCTTGATCCGGCCGTGCTCGAACAGCGACGTCGCCAGGTTGGCCAGGATCGCCTTCTGGTGCGAGGACGACCCGCCGAGGCGCGGACCCTTGGTGGGCTTGGGCATGCGATCGCTCCTGTCTAGATGGCGCTGACTCTGGTTATCAGAGCTGTTCGGTTTCGGCGTAGTCCTGGTCGTCGTAGGTGGCGTCGCTGGACCAGGTGCCGGTGGCCACGTCGTAACCCGCGACCTCCGACGGGTCGAAGGTGGCCGGGCTGTCCTTGAGCGACAGACCCAGTTGGTGCAGTTTCACCTTCACCTCGTCGATCGACTTCTGACCGAAGTTGCGGATGTCGAGCAGGTCAGACTCGGTGCGTGACACCAGTTCACCGACGGTGTGCACACCTTCTCGCTTGAGGCAGTTGTAGGACCGCACCGTCAGGTCCAGATCGTCGATCGGCAACGCGAACGACGCGATGTGGTCCGCCTCGGCAGGCGACGGACCGATCTCGATACCTTCGGCCTCCACGTTGAGTTCGCGTGCCAGTCCGAACAATTCGACGAGCGTCTTACCGGCGGACGCCAGCGCGTCGCGGGGGCTGATCGAGTTCTTGGTCTCGACGTCGAGGATCAGCTTGTCGAAGTCGGTGCGCTGCTCGACACGGGTGGCATCGACCTTGTAGGTCACCTTGAGCACCGGCGAGTAGATGGAATCGACTGGGATACGGCCGATCTCGGCACCCGACGCCTTGTTCTGAACAGCCGGGACGTAGCCGCGGCCCCGCTCGACGACGAGCTCGACCTCGAGCTTGCCCTTGTCGTTGAGGGTCGCGATGTGCATGTCGGGGTTGTGCACCGTGACATTGGCCGGCGGCACGATGTCACCGGCGGTCACCTCACCCGGGCCCTGCTTGCGCAGGTACATCGTCACCGGCTCGTCCTCCTCCGAGGACACCACCAGACTCTTGAGGTTCAAGATGATGTCGGTGACGTCTTCCTTGACGCCGGGAACGGTGGTGAACTCGTGCAGCACACCGTCGATGCGGATGCTGGTGACCGCCGCGCCGGGGATCGACGACAACAGCGTACGCCGGAGCGAATTGCCCAGCGTGTAGCCGAAACCGGGCTCCAGCGGTTCGATGACGAACTGGGAACGGTTGTCGGCGACGACATCTTCGGACAGGGTGGGTCGCTGTGAGATCAGCATGGTGTTTCCGTTACTCCTTCTCGGCATCCGCTATTTGATGCCGCTGTATTTCCGGCGGCGACCCGCTGCGCTTGGCTTCGCCACGCTTGCGATCGCCGCTCTGTTGTCTGGCGCCGCCTCCGCGGCTCCAGCACTACTTCGAGTAGAACTCGACGATCAGCTGCTCGGTGAGCGGGACGTCGATCTGCGTCCGCTCGGGCAGCTGGTGAATCAGGATGCGCTGGCGCTCGCCGACCAGCTGCAGCCAGCTCGGGATGGGGCGGTCACCCGCGGTTTCCCGCGCGATCTGGAACGGCACCGTGTTCAGCGATTTGTCTGAAATGTCGATGATGTCGTACTGCGAGACGCGGTAGCTGGGGATGTTGACCTTCACACCGTTGACGGTGAAGTGGCCATGGCTGACCAGCTGGCGGGCCATCCGCCGGGTGCGAGCGATCCCGGCGCGGTAAACGACGTTGTCCAGCCGGCTCTCCAGGATCCGCAGCAGGTTCTCACCGGTCTTACCGCTGTGGCGGGTGGCTTCTTCGTAGTAGCGACGGAACTGTTTTTCCATCACACCGTAGGTGAAGCGGGCCTTCTGCTTTTCCTGCAGCTGCAGCAGGTACTCGCTCTCCTTGATCCGCGCGCGGCCGTGTTGGCCGGGCGGGTAAGGGCGCTTCTCGAAAGCCTGGTCGCCGCCGACGAGGTCGGTGCGCAGCCGGCGCGATTTGCGGGTGATGGGTCCGGTGTATCGGGCCATGGTGTGTTTCTCCTCCTCGACCCTGGCTAAACCCTGCGGCGCTTGGGCGGACGGCAGCCGTTGTGCGGCTGCGGGGTGACATCGGAAATGGCGCCGACCTCCAGACCAGCGGCCTGAAGCGAGCGGATCGCTGTCTCACGGCCGGAACCGGGGCCCTTCACGAACACGTCGACCTTGCGCACTCCGTTCTCCTGCGCCTTGCGGGCGGCGTTCTCCGCGGCGAGCTGGGCGGCGAACGGAGTCGATTTCCGCGAACCCTTGAAACCGACGTGGCCGGAGGACGCCCACGCGATGACGTTGCCCTGCGGGTCGGTGATCGTCACGATCGTGTTGTTGAACGTGCTCTTGATGTGGGCGGCGCCGTGCGGGACGTTCTTCTTCTCCCGCCGCCGGGTCTTCTGCCCCTTCTTCGGCGCCTTGGCAGTCCCGGTTGCTTTCTTCGGTGGCATCGGTTACCTGGCCTTCTTCTTGCCGGCGATGGTGCGCTTGGGGCCCTTGCGGGTGCGCGCGTTGGTCTTGGTCCGTTGGCCACGCACCGGCAGGCCGCGGCGGTGACGCAACCCCTGGTAGCAGCCGATCTCGATTTTGCGGCGGATGTCGGCCTGCACCTCGCGGCGCAGATCACCCTCGACCCGCAGCGTGGCCTCGATGTAGTCACGCAGTGCGGTCAGCTGGTCGTCGGTGAGATCCTTGGTGCGCTGCTCGCGGTCGATGCCGGTGGCGGCCAGGATTTCGTTGGAACGCGTGCGGCCGATGCCGTAGATATAGGTCAGCGCGACCTCCATCCGCTTGTCGCGCGGAAGGTCGACGCCCACGAGTCGAGCCATATGTGGCGATCCTCTTTCTTTGCGGAGGTCTGGTCCCAGTCCGTTCCCGCCTGCTGGCGGGGCCCGGCCTCCGTGCCGGGCGTAGCTGAGCTGGCCCATCTCATTAGATGCCAGCCGCTCACTGGTACTGGGAGGTCTGCATTCAGTTGTCGGTGCTGGCTAAGGCCTGGTCTACTTTCAGCCCTGCCGCTGCTTGTGGCGCGGATCGGAGCAGATCACCATGACCCGCCCATGCCGGCGGATCACCCTGCACTTGTCGCAGATCGGCTTGACGCTCGGGTTCACCTTCACGGCTGTCTCGATCCTGTTCTGTCTACTCGTCGCTTAGTGGGTATCGGGCTGGAAAGCGCCCGGTTACTTGTACCGGTACACGATGCGGCCCCGGGACAGGTCGTAGGGAGACAGCTCCACCACCACCCGGTCCTCGGGCAGGATGCGGATGTAGTGTTGCCGCATCTTGCCGCTGATGTGGGCAAGCACCTTATGGCCGTTCTCCAGCTCAATGCGGAACATCGCATTGGGCAGGGGCTCGACCACGCGGCCCTCGACCTCTATGGCGCCGTCCTTCTTGGCCATAAGTTTCCAGCAGTCCTCGTCTTTGGTTTCGTTCGTTGAATGCGCCCTGACCGGCGCAACAATCACCCCGACTTGAACGTGAGCCGGTGACAGGAAATTCCTAGGACAGGGCACGCAAAAAGCCGGCGCGGATGGCGCACCGTTGTCCCACGATACCCGGTCATTCACCCGGGCCAAAATCGCTGAGGGAGAAGTCCGGCGCCCTGCTTCCCGCGCCGCGAGGGCCATCACGAGCGCATACTTAATCGCGATGACCGGAGCCTTGGCCGGGCCAGCCCAGCCGCGCAAGCCCGTAATGCTGACCGTCGACGACGATCCCGCCGTGTCGCGCGCAGTGGCGCGGGATCTGCGCCGCCACTACGGGGAACACCACCGCATCGTGCGCGCAGAGTCCGGATCCGACGCGCTGGAGACTTTGAAGGAACTCAAATTGCGCGGCGAAACGGTCGCCATGTTCCTGGCCGACTACCGGATGCCGCAGATGACCGGTATCGACTTCCTCGAACAGGCTATGGATCTGTATCCGGCGGCCCGGCGGGTGCTGCTGACCGCATACGCCGACACCCACGCGGCCATCGACGCGATCAACGTCGTCGACCTCGACCACTACCTGCTCAAGCCATGGGACCCTCCCGAGGAGAAGCTCTACCCCGTCGTCGACGCGCTGCTCGACGCCTGGCGCCGGGCACCGCAACACCCGATCCCGCACACCAAGGTGATCGGGCACCGCTGGTCGGCACGGTCCTGGCAGGTCCGCGACTTCCTGGCCCGCAACGGGCTCTACTACACCTGGTTCATGGCCGACGAGCCGGCGGGCGAGCAACTGTTGCAGGCCGCCGGCGAGGACGGCCTGCGGCTACCGGTGGTGGTCACCGAGAAAGGGCAAACGCTCGTCGAACCGACCGACGCTCAACTGGCCGACACGCTGGGCCTGACCACCACGCCGTCGCAGGAGTTCTACGACTTGGTGGTCATCGGCGGCGGTCCCGCGGGGCTGGCGGCTGCCGTCTACGGGGCGTCGGAGGGTCTGCGCACCGTGCTCATCGAACGCACCGCCACCGGCGGCCAGGCCGGCCAGAGCTCGCGCATCGAGAACTACCTCGGCTTCCCGGACGGGGTGTCGGGCGGCCAACTCGCCGAGCGGGCACGCAGGCAGGCCGAGAAGTTCGGCGCCGAGCTGATCACCGCCCGCACCGCCACGGCCCTGGAAGTGAACGGAGCCGCCCGCACGGTGCGGTTCGCCGACGGCGGCTCCATCGACGCGCACGCGGTCATCCTGGCCACCGGCGTCGCCTATCGCCAACTGGCCGCCACCGGCTGCGACGAGCTGACCGGCCGCGGCATCTTCTACGGGGCCGGCATCTCCATCGCGTCAGACTGCAAGGACGAAGAGGTTTACGTGGTCGGCGGGGCCAATTCGGCCGGCCAGGCCGCGATGTACCTGTCGCGCCAGGCCAACTCAGTGACCATCGTCGTGCGTGGCCCGTCGTTGGAGGCGTCGATGTCGTACTACCTAATCCAGCAGATCGAGCAGAACCCCAAGATCACCGTGCGCACCTGTACCGAAGTTCACTGCGCTACCGGAGACGATCACCTGGAGAAGCTGACCCTGATCGACAATCGGACCGGCGTTACCGAGGATGTCACCTGCGGCCGGATGTTCATCTTCATCGGCGCCTCGCCGCGCACCGACTGGCTTGACGGGGTAGTCGCCCGCGACGACCGCGGCTTCATTCTCACCGGGCCGGACCTACGCAACGTCTGCGGATGGACGCTGGACCGTCCACCGCACCACCTGGAAACCAGCGTGCCGGGCGTGTTCGTGGCCGGCGATGTGCGCGCCGACTCCGCCAAACGGGTCGCAGCCGCTGTCGGCGAAGGATCGATGGCCGTGATGTTCATTCACCGCTACCTGGCTGAGGCATAGCATCATGACCAGCAACCGACTCCCGTGTGACGCCGACGAGCTGCGCACCCTGTTCTTGTTCGAGAGACTCTCCGACGAGCAGCTCGATGTGTTGTGCACCAACGGCCACATCCAGCACTACGAGCCGGGACCGATCATCGTCGAGGGTGAGCCGGCAACCTGCTTCTACGTCCTGATCGAAGGCGAGCTGGCGATGTCGAAGCTCTCCGGTGGTCAGGCCATCGAGACGAACCGGACATCACAGCGCGGCGTGTATTGCGGTGCCTGGCGGGCGTTCACCGGCGGGACCCAAAAGCTCTACGACGCGTCGGTGCACGTGACCAAGCCGTCGCGGTTCTTCGTCATGGACGCCCCGGTGTTCGCCAAGTTCATGAAGGACCAATTTCCGATGGCGGTTCATCTGCTCGACGGGATCGCCGTGGGCACCGACCGGACCCGCCGGATCATCGACAACCGGGAGAAGCTGCTTGCGCTGGGCCGGTTGTCGGCCGGGCTGACCCATCAGCTGAACAATCCGGCCGCGGCCATCGCACGGGCGGCCGATGAGCTGCGCGGCCGGATCTCCCGCATGCGCGGGAAACTGGTGATGCTCGCCGACGGCACAGTCAGCGCTGAAACGCTGAACGCATTGGTGCGGCTACAGGAGGCGGTCGCCGAGCAGGTCGCCAAATCGGCGTCGGAGCACCTGACCGCGCTCGAAACC
>NZ_JBARMY010000334.1:0-4247 GCF_049802695.1 Mycobacterium sp. | reverse complement strand
GGCGCTGACCGCCCGCTCCTGGCGCGCCGGTCTGCGGCAGCGGGCGACCGTCCGCGTCGGGATCGGCTTACCGGGCGACGATCCCGGGCCGGTGCGACGACTGATCGCCACCTTGCCCGCCTTGGAGGTGCCGCGGCCGGATTGGCCGGACGAAGCCGTCCTGGTGGGCCCGCTGCATTTCGAGCCAACCGATCATGTGCTGCCGATCCCGCCGGGCCCGGGGCCGGTGGTGATGATCGCGCCGTCGACCGCGCTGACCGGGACGGTCGGCATGGCCCAGACCGCACTGAACTGCCTGGTTCCCGGTAAGACCTTGTCTGCCGGAGCGCGGGTGGTGGTGTCTCGGCTGCACGGTCCGGAACTGACGGTGCCGCCCTGGGCGGTGGTCGGTCGGGGACGCCAAGACGCGTTGCTGGCCCATGCCGACGTGGTGGTGTGCGGCGGCGGGCACGGTCTGGTGGCCAAAGCCCTGCTGGCCGGCGTGCCGCTGGTGGTGGTTCCCGGCGGCGGGGATCAGTGGGAGATCGCCAACCGGGTGGTTCGGCAGGGCAGCGGCCAGTTGGTCCGGCCGTTGACCGCTGACGCGATGGTGGACGCGGTCGGCAAGGTGCTGTCCTCGTCGCGCTACCGCGAGGCCGCCCGACGGGCCTCGGCCAGCATCGCCGAGGTCGCCGATCCGGTTCAGGTGTGCCACGAAGCGCTCGCGCACGCTGGGTAATTTGGACGACGTGCGGCTGACGGAGTTCCACGAGCGCGTCACCTTGCGGTTCGGTGCTGCCTACGGCGCCTCGGTGCTGGCCGACCATGTGTTGACCGGCCTCGGCGGGCGCACCGCTGCTCAGGCGATCGAAGACGGCATCGACCCGCGCGACGTGTGGCGGGCGCTGTGCGTCGACTTCGACGTCCCCCGCGACCAATGGTGACGTTTGCCGGCTAGGTCCCGTCTGCATCTTCGTCGAGTCTGCGTCCAGCGCTGCCGACAGGCCGCAACGCACACCCTCACCGCAGTCTCGATGCCCTCACCGCAGTTTCGGTGTCGACGTCTGCGGCTGTGGTTCGAGCAATCAGCTCTGCAGTGCGCTGACGAATTGATGGGACGCGTCCGCATCGGATGTAAGAAAGCTTTATGCCGCTGACTCACTCATATCTCGGCCAAGTTAGGAAGTAATCGGCAATCGCATCATCTATCGCCTTTCCACGCTCATTCGGAATATGTCCTGGCCCGTAGTTCTCGCTCAACGCATCAATGAGTAGATTGACAATGGCGTGACTCTGTTGATTGGTCGGTTTCGCGGCTGTACGGAGCTCATGAAGGAGTGCAGGGTCGCGACGCTTAAGCTCTTCCACGATTAAAGCTCTCGACGTCGTCGGAATAGCGTCAAGAAGGCTTATCAAGGGTTTCTCCATCCGTTACGGTTTGTCGGCCAGGCGGTCACCACTTGCCCGTCCTCGTTGAGAACTACTACTGCATCTTTGCCCTCATATTCGTAAGCCCCACCAAGTTGGTCCGGCCTAAAGCTAGGCGGATCTGTCGGATGCGCAACGGCATCCTGCATCGCTTCGTCGCTGACTCCATGACCGTCTCGGCCAAATTGAATTCGCTGCTCTCCGTGGCCCGTCACTCCTGTGATCTCGGTGGGCGGCGGAAATGGCGATAAGTCATCCTTGCCTTTGGACGCAGGCGGCGGCGCAGCCTCCTCGTTTTCTATCGGTACGCCCAAGTCCTTCATGCGGGCCCTAATTGCGGCTTGCCTCTCATCAAGAGGCCCCTTCGCGGCGACGCAGGCGTTGTATGCCGCCTGCTCGTTAGGCAAAACGAAAACGCGTCCGCATCGGGCGTTGTAATCGGCTATATCAGCGTTAACGGTGGCCCACGCTGCGCGCGCCTCAGCTTCTGTCATGTCTTTCGGGTCGACGGGTGAGGCTGGGTCTTGTTTCCAGGTGTGGTTGTCGACCGCGTGGATCGTGCCCTTGTGGTTCGGTGTGATGACGCCGGTGTTGAGCTGCACAAATTCGGTGACAGGTTGGCGCCAGTGCGGAGGTGCCATACCCGCCATCTGGGCGGAGCCAGCGTTCAGTTCTGCGGCAATTCGCTGGTTTTCGGCCGTCACGAGCGCCGCACGGTAGTCAATGTAGTTGCGGTGGCCCACCGCGGCGGCCTGGCGGACGGCTCGCACGGTAGGTGAGTTTGAGACGTAGCCGTCGGTGACCGACAGATCTTCGCCCACGGTGAAGTTGTCGGCTTCGGCCTCAGCGATGGCTTCCAACGCTGCCTCCTGGGCTGCCAGCAGCCGGTCACCGCCACGATCGGCGACATCGGCCATGGCATGGACGTGCGTAACGGCCGCTAGGACCACCATGCGGTCAGCGTGTGCAGTATCGAAATACGCCACTGCGGTCTGGCCGCTCCACTCAGCGCCGTTTGGGTTGTTGACCTGCTCGACATACACGTCGGCGGCTTGCTGGAGTCGCTGTGCTTGACCGCGCCAATGGGTTGCGAGGTCGCTCATCGCGGCCGCGATGTGGTCGAATGCCTCGATACGTGACCGGGTCACCGGACCGGCGCCGTCTACAGCAGCCATGCCTGCCCCTATAAGGAGACCGATGTCAGCGCCGCGCTGTTGGTGTCTTCAGTCACGGTAAACGCACCGGCGGCGCCCACTAGCGCGGCCGACGCTACTGACAGCCGATGTGAAAAAGCACCGCAAAACTCACCGAAAGCATTGGCGAAGGCATCTGCGGCAACAGCGGATGCCTCCGTCGACGTCCCGCCGGTCCTTGCTGGCAACGCCAGCTGTGCATGACCCGCGACGACCGCTGACGCAGCCCGCAGCGCCGCTGGAACCACGTGCAAATCCTGGCTTCCCACGCGACCTCCTCGGCAAAAGTACTGGCCCAGGACTCTAGCGGCTCGACAACCGCAGTACCGCTCACTAATGCTGCCTAAACCAGCTGGACCCCGCTTCGGTCACCGAGTCAGGCCGTTTGTCGTCTAATCCCACCCCTTCGGCGCGTCTCCTTGCCATCGAACACACGTTCGTTAATGTGGTGAGCGTTCGAAGACGTCGACTTGTCGGTGGGCTGTTCTAGCGTCACGGCTAACTGACCCGATCCGGTCAACTGAACACCGACTACATCGAGAGGCAACACAATGGCGCAAGCCCCTGATCGCGAGAAGGCTCTCGAGCTGGCAATGGCCCAGATCGAGAAAAGTTACGGTAAAGGCTCGGTGATGCGTCTCGGTGACGAGGCACGTCAACCGATCTCGGTCATCCCGACCGGGTCGATCGCACTGGACGTGGCCCTGGGCATCGGCGGTCTGCCGCGCGGCCGGATCGTGGAGATCTATGGCCCGGAGTCTTCGGGCAAGACCACCGTCGCTCTGCACGCCGTGGCCAATGCCCAAGCTGCCGGCGGCATCGCGGCATTCATCGACGCCGAGCACGCGCTGGATCCCGACTACGCCAATAAGTTGGGTGTAGACACCGATGCGCTGCTGGTCAGCCAGCCCGACACCGGTGAGCAGGCCCTTGAGATCGCCGACATGCTGATCCGCTCCGGGGCGCTCGACATCCTGGTCATCGACTCGGTGGCCGCGCTGGTGCCGAGAGCGGAGATCGAAGGGGAGATGGGTGACAGCCACGTCGGTCTGCAGGCCCGGCTGATGAGCCAGGCGTTGCGGAAGATGACCGGCGCGCTGAACAATTCCGGCACCACCGCGATCTTCATCAACCAGCTGCGGGAAAAAATCGGCGTGATGTTCGGGTGCATGAACTACGCCACACGAGTAACGCTCGCCGACGGCAGCACTGAAAAAATCGGCAAGATCGTCAACAACAAGATGGACGTCGAGGTGCTCTCCTATGACCCGATAACTGACCGGATCGTGCCTCGCAAAGTGGTGAACTGGTTCAACAACGGCCCAGCCGAGCAGTTCTTACAGTTCACTGTCGAGAAGTCCACCGGCAACGGCAAATCACAGTTCGCTGCCACGCCTAACCACCTGATCCGCACGCCCGCTGGCTGGACTGAAGCCGGTGACCTCAACACCGGAGATCGGGTGCTGGCCGCTGAATTCCATGTGCTCAGCGACCAGCAGTTCCAGGTGGTGCTGGGGTCACTGATGGGTGACGGGAATCTGTCGCCCAATCGGCGTGACCGCAACGGTGCCCGCTTTCGGCTAGGGCACGGCGCTAAGCAAGTGGAGTATTTGCAGTGGAAGACCGCGTTAATGGGCAACATCGGGC
>NZ_JBARMY010000333.1:0-1791 GCF_049802695.1 Mycobacterium sp. | reverse complement strand
ATGCTGTCGTAATCCCATCGAGCACTCACTGCGCTGCTACCTCCGTCTTCGCCGGGATCTCCACGCGCCTAGGGCGACCGCTACAGCGGCGGAGGATGCTATGCGTCCGGGCGGCATCGATCATGTTCTTTTCATGATGGATGCTATGCCATTATTACGCGGCCACGCTATCGTCTTGAATAACACCGCGCACTCGTGCTGCGTTACAGCTGATCGTCGACGGCCGCCACAATCTAGCGGCGCGGGACGCCAGCTTCGGGTTCGAACCTTCGGAAGGAGTAGGGATGGGAAGAGTGGACGGTAAAGTCGTCCTCATCAGCGGCGCCGCCCGGGGTCAGGGGCGATCACATGCCCGACTGCTCGCCGCGGAGGGCGCGGACATCATTGGTCTCGATCTCTGCGCCGACATCGAGACGAATGAATATCCACTGGCACGGCTCGACGACCTCGAAGAAACCGCGCGCCTCGTCGAAAAAGAAGGTCGCCGGGCGCACATCGCTGTGGCCGACGTCCGCGATCGCGCCGCCTTGTCCGCCGCGATCGACTTGGGCGTTGCGGAGTTGGGACGGCTCGACATTCTGGTGGCCAACGCCGGGATCGCCCCGCTCACCCCGGGCCTGCCGCCCCAGGCGTTCGTCGACGCAGTCGATGTCGATCTGGTCGGAGTGCTCAATCTCGTTCACGCCAGCATCAAGCATCTTGGTGCCGGGGCGTCGATCATTGCGACCGGTTCCCTGGCCGCCTATCTTGCGTCGCAGACAGCCGGCGGCATGGACCTGGGCCCCGGCGGTGGTGGATATGCGTTCGCCAAACAGGTGGTCGCCCAATATGTCAACGATCTGGCTTTGCAACTTGCGCCCAGCAACATCCGGGTGAACGCCATTCACCCGACGAATGTCAACACCGACATGCTGCACAGCCCGCCGATGTATCGGGCCTTCCGCCCTGACCTGCAGAGCCCCACCCGCGCCGACGCGGAGCTGGCGTTCCCGGTCATGAACGGGATGCCGGTTCCCTATATCGAGCCTGAGGACGTCAGCGAGGCCGTGTTGTTTTTGGCTTCAGACGGCGCACGCTACATCACGGGTCAGCAGTTACGCGTTGACGCAGGCGGTGTTGTGAAGGCACGGCCGTGGACCGGAGCGTAACCGAGCCGGTTGCGAGACGAATGAAGCCGACATCTCAGCGGAGACCCGCCCTAATCGGAGGTCCTCCTCCTGCTCAGCGATCAGACCCCGACCGGCCGTGAAACCCCGCCCCCCGGTGGCTCCAGCAACGTGCTGGGGACGCTGAACAAGCCGGAAACACATGGCTGAGGTCGGCGTTCAACAAGGCACGACGTCGGCCGCCGACGGCGTAGTCCGTACGGCGAGCCGCGTGGCCGCGATTCGTCTGAGCGCCAGGTATGCTGCCGGGCTTGCATTGGCACACCTCGCGGCTGCCGCTGCGGTGGCGATGGTCATCATCTCGCTGAGCAAGAACACGATCGGTGATGCCACCAACCTGGCCACCGACAAAAACCTGATCGCGGCATCCGGGCTGGCCGTTATGGCATCAGTCGCCGGCGCCGTCGCCGGCGTCCTCCACGTGCTTCCCTCCGTGCGCTGGTTCGCACTCGGCCGCGAACCGAACCCCGCGGAAAAGCGTGCGGCAATGCGTATTGCCCACCGTCAAGCCGGCGTTCACTTCGCAACCTGGGCGGCGAGTGGTGCCGTGTTCGTGTTGCTCAACCTGGATTCCGGCGGCGCCGTGGCCTGCGTGATCGGAGCCGCGCTGTTGTTTGGCGGTGCG
>NZ_JBARMY010000332.1:0-1522 GCF_049802695.1 Mycobacterium sp. | reverse complement strand
GGTTGGTGCGCCGGTTCCGGCTCCGGTTCCGGCTGCGGTTCGGGTTCGGATGCGGCGGCCGGCTCTGGTTCCGTCGCCGCCGGCCCGCCGCCGTCGCCGCTGCTTTCGGCGCTGTCACCGATGACGGCCAACTCACCGCCGATCTCGACGGTGTCGTCCTCCTGCGCGACGATCTTGGTCAGCACACCGGACGCCGGCGACGGAATTTCGGTGTCGACTTTGTCGGTGGACACTTCGAGCAGTGGTTCGTCGACTTCGACCGTGTCACCTTCCTGCTTGAGCCAGCGGGTGACCGTCCCCTCGGTGACACTCTCACCGAGTGCCGGCATCTGGACTGAGAAGGCCATCTGTGTTGACTCCTCGATTGATCGGTCGATCGGCGCGGCTGAATAACCGAAACCATCCTGTCACTGCGGCGGCTCCTGAACACAGTCAGGGCACGCCGGCGCTTGACACTCCCGGTGGGCGCGGGCAAGGTCGTACGCGCTTCTACCAGGTCAGCGCGCGCGGAGGTCTGATGCCAGCATTATCACCGGTGACCACGTGCTTCGTCGACAGCCACGACGGTGTCCGCATCGCGGTCTATGAAGAGGGCAATCCCGCCGGACCCACCGTTGTGCTGGTGCACGGCTGGCCCGACTCGCATGTGCTGTGGGACGGCGTCGTTCCGTTGCTGGCCGACCGGTTCCGGGTGATCCGCTACGACAACCGCGGCGTCGGCGGCTCGACGGTGCCCAAGGCGGTGTCGGACTACACCATGGCGCATTTCGCCGACGACTTCGCGGCCGTGGTCGGCGCGCTCAGCCCGGGCCAGCCGGTTCACGTCTTGGCTCACGACTGGGGTTCGGTGGGCATCTGGGAGTACCTCAGCCGACCCGGCGCGCACGACCAAGTCGCCTCGTTCACCTCGGTGTCCGGTCCGAGTCAGAGCCACCTGGTGGACTACATCCTCGGTGGACTGCGACGTCCGGACCGCCCGAGGATCTTTCTGCGGGCGCTCAGCCAGGCGCTGCGGCTGAGTTACATGGTGGCCTTCTCGACGCCCCTGCTGGCGCCGCTGCTGATTCGGGCGGCATTTTCCAGCGCGCAGATCCGGCGCTTGCTCGTCGGCAACATCCCCGGCAGCAGCATTCACCACTCGGCGGCAATGGCCAGGGACGCGGCGCAATCGGTGAAAACCTACCCGGCCAACTACTTTCGCTCGTTCTCCCGTGACCGCCGTGACCAATATGTCGACGTGCCGGTGCAGCTCGTCGTCAATACCGCCGATCCGTACGTACGCCCCTACGGTTTCGACGCCACCGCGCGGTGGGTGCCGCGGCTGTGGCGCCGCGATCTGAAAGCCGGTCACTGGTCACCGATGTCGCATCCGCAGGCACTGGCCAGCGCGGTGCGGGAACTGGCCGACTTCGTCGAAGGCAAGCCGCCGAGTCGCGCGCTGCTGCGCGCGCAGGTCGACCGGTCGCGGGACGGGTTCTCCGACACTTTGGTGTCGGTGACCGGGGCCGGCAGTGGCATCGGC
>NZ_JBARMY010000331.1:0-1623 GCF_049802695.1 Mycobacterium sp. | reverse complement strand
GGTTACCTGATTGCGAGAGCGTCTGCATGATCTGGGTGAACGGCTGAATGAGGGCGCCGCTGAGACTGCCGGCGATCTGCGCGGCGGTCTGCGGCATCGACTCGGCCATCTTCAGCATGTCTTCGCCGCCGGCCAGCTTGCTTGCCGATGCTTCTTCGTTGGCGGGAAATTTGGTCGTCGCGTCGTTAAGCTTGGCCTCGCGCTGAGCCTGTCCGAGTTGGGCTTCCGCGTTGTCGACGGGGTCTCCGGCGTTCACCGTCATGCCAAGCATGGCGAGCAGTTGCTCAACGCCGGAAGGGCCCTCGGCCACCATGTCGGAGACTATTTGGTGCGGCGGAAGATTGAACCCGTGCGTCTGCGCATACTGCTCGATTAGTGCTACTAGCTTCGGATCCATTGCACCGCCCCTCCGGATGCCGCCTGGAACCACGCGAGGTGGTAATTAGCCGCAGCCTTATCGCCGGCGGTCAGCGCATCGATAGCCGCCAGCAGCTGCCAGTTTCCGACCTCTGCGGGGTCGACGTTGTCGGGGTAACTTTCGAGGACGCGAGCAGCGATATCACTCAAGTAGTCATGCAAAAGTTCTTTTTCGGAGTCGAGCACCCCGGTACCCGACCAGGCAGCCTTGGCTAACGTGTGCGCCAGCCGAGGAAGCCCGTCGCGCCAGTTGGTGGCGTGGCTTAGCTCCCAGCCGAGGTCCTCGATCTCCGGCGCCCGCCGCGGACGAGGCGAGATCACTACCGGCTCATCCGCTTCCGGAACGTGATGTCCCGGCGTGTAGCTGGCTACAAGCTTGACTTCACCCAACAGCGTCTCAAGATCGCCGCGGCGGCGCTCCGGATCGAGCAGTGTCACGTGGGCGGGAAGGTCGATGTTCGGCGGAATCCACCCACCGGCCAGATCGGTCACTAGAACTGTCGTGTCGTCGGGGCGGTCGCCGGCTGCCCAGGCCAGCCGAGGTTGCTGACGAGCAACTGCGTCGACCAGGCGTTGCAGGCGTGCCCGCGCGGTCGCGTCCGCGGAGGCGGCACCCGCGGCGGCGCCGCCAGCGGTGACCGCAACAGCTTCGGTGCCCACACCTGGCGGTGACTGGTTCGCAGTTGATGGGACTGGTCGGCGCACGACAGCGGGTTGGCCAGGAACAGATTGCGCGGTCGTGCCAGAAGCCGATGAGATGGGTGTCGCCGGTGGCGGCGGACTCAACGGCGCTGATGGCGTCGAGGTCGCCGCCGCAGCTGGACGCAGATCGGCACCGTAGGCGGGCATCGGCCCCACGGGCGCGGGTGGCGCTGCAGGAGCAGCGGGCGTTGCCACAACAGGCGTACTCGCCACTGGTGTGTAAGCGGCCGGCGTAGGCGAAGGTGAATCCCACGCCGCTGGCAATGCTCCGGTGCCGTCTGATGCGTGAGTCGGCGCGGCTTGCAGGACCTGTGGCGTGGCCGGCGGCATCGATGGTGGCGGTGCGACACTCGGGGGCGCGGTCGCCTGGAATCCCTGGTGGAAGTCCTGCGCCAGCGCTGTTGGAGCCAGACTCGGCGGCGGGCCAACGGTCGGCGCCAGCGGCATGGCGGCCATCGGTCCTGGCGACGCGCTGGCGATTTGTGACATCGGCATGTGGGGTGA
>NZ_JBARMY010000330.1:0-22943 GCF_049802695.1 Mycobacterium sp. | reverse complement strand
CCCGACATGGCTGAGCCGGCGATCGAGTTGGAGCCGCCCACGTGCGGCTGCGGCGGGCTGATCCGGCCCGACATCGTCTGGTTCGGCGAGCAGCTGCCCGGAGGACCGTGGCAACGCGCAGTCGAGGCCACAGCGACGGCCGATGTGCTCGTCGTGGTCGGGACGTCGGGAATCGTCTATCCCGCGGCGGGCCTGCCTGATCTGGTGCTGGCGCGAGGCGCAGTGGTCATCGAAGTCAATCCCGAGCCGACTCCGTTATCGGCGTCCGCCACCCTGACCGTGCGCGAGACGGCGAGCCAGGCGTTGCCGAAGCTGTTGCAACGGCTGCCCGCCCTGCTCGGTTAGGCATTCATTTCGAGCCTGCGCTGAACGCGGCGAGCCTGCGCACAGATCGCAGTCTGTCCACAACGATCGCGCCCTGACCGCGGAATCGTTGGCGCCGGCGTTGGGCCGGCAACCGAAAGTGATCCCGTGACGACAAGCGAAGAGCCGTTTATTGGTAGCGAGGCACTGGCCAGCGGAGTCTTGCGGCCGCATCATCTGCGGTCGCGATTCCGGGCCGTGCTTCCCAACGTCTATTTTCCGCGCGATCAGGATTTGACGACGCGGCAACGCGCGGCCGCAGCTTGGTTGTGGTCACACCGGCAAGGGATTATCGCCGGCTTGACCGCAGCTGCGTTGCATGGCTCGAAATGGGTAAACGAGCGCGTACCGATTGAGTTGGTCTGGTCTAACGCCCGACCACCAGGCGGAGTGCGCACATACGACATCACCCTTGATTCTGAGGAATTCACCGTGGTCGCGGGTCTGCCGGTGACAACGCCGGAGCGTGCGGCGTTTGACATAGGTCACCGCGGATCGGTTGGCGCGGCGATCGCATATCTCGACGCCCTTACGAGCGCTACCGGTCTCAAGCTCACCCAGATCGCCGAAGTGGCTGACCGGCATCGCGGAGCACGGGGCCTCCGGCAACTGGAAACGGTACTCGAGCTCGTGGATCCCGGTGCGCAGTCGCCCAAAGAGACGTGGCTGCGGTTGTTGTTGATTCGCGCGGGCTTGCCGCGGCCGAGCACCCAGATCCCAGTAATGAGTGTGGACGGCGCTCGCATGTACTACCTCGATATGGGGTTTGAGGATCTGATGGTCGCGGTCGAGTATGACGGCGAGCAACACCGTATGGACCGCTGGCAATACACGAAGGACATTCGACGCTCGGAGGCATTGGAACGACTCGGTTGGATCGTCATCCGGGTGATCGCCGGTGATCGCCCCGCCGATATCGTGCGCCGGGTGCGCGATGCCGTGGACGCTCGACGCGCGAGCCTGCGCTGAGCGCGCCGAGATTGCGCACAGATCGCGGGTAGAGCCGGTCGCAGGCTGTGAGCGCAGTCTCGGCGAGCCCGATGGCGTAACTAGCCCGGGCGGAGCGCCCGTCCCAGCGCAAAGTCGGTGGCCGGCAGAGGCACCCAGGACGGCAGCGTCGACTCCCGCCGAGCGGTGTCCACGTCGAACCCGGCAGCAATGACGGCGCGTTCGGTATCGCGGTGGGTATGGCAGTTACCGAACAGACGCGGCCACAACGTCGCGTCGGCCAGTCGCTGCAACCGCCCTCGCCACCCGGGACTCGCCACATGCTCGAGGTAACGCAGCTGTCCGCCCGGGCGGAGCACTGAAAACAATTGGCGCAGAACAGCGTTCGGGTCATTTACCGAGCAGAGCACCAACGAGCACACCACGGCGTCGAAGGGCTCGGCCACGATGAAGCCTTCCACCGTCTCTTCGGTGACTAGAACCGGAACGCTCGCGCCTTCGGCCGCGGCCTTCGCCCGCGCAGCCAGTCGCGTCTCGGGCTCGACGGCGATGACCTGCTCGACCGAGGCCGGATAGCAGTCGAAGTTAGTGCCGACGCCGGCCCCGACTTCAAAAACGCGGCCCGACAGGCCGGCCAGATTTTCCCGACGCAGCTGCCGTACCGCGGCGGTTTCGCGTGCGGCGATGACAGGCCACAGTCGCGCGAAAAGCGGATGGTTCACCGTCGCCGGCGCTGCACTCATCGGCGCGAGCCCTGCAGCGGCTGATACGACGTCAGCCAGTCCACCAACTGCTGCGGCGTGGCGTCCGCGCCGGCCATCCCAAGCACCACGTGTCCGCAGAAAACCGCGTACAGCACCTGATCGGCGAACGCCTCGGCATCACCGAACGGTAGATGCGGCTTGGCGATCAACAGCGCCGCCACCCCGTGCGCGGCGCTCCACAGTTGCAGCGCAATCGTGGTCGGATCGCCCGGCGCGAAGACGCCCTCGTCGATCAGGGCCTGCACGGTGGCGCGCATGTGCTTGAACGCCGAACTGTCCAGGCTGGCGTCGACGTCGCTTCCCGACCGCCACTCGCCCATGGTGGCGATCCGATACAGCTCAGGCGTTTCGGCGGCGAACCGGACATAGGCCAGCGCCTGGGCCCGCAGCACGTCGACCGTCGACGACTGCCCGGCGGCGGCCTGTTGCATCTCAGCATCGAGTTTGGCGAGATACCGCGCGCACACCGCATCCAGCAGTGCGTCTTTGTCCTCGAAGTGTAAATAGATCGACGGCGGTGTGACACCGACGTGCTGGGCGACCGAGCGGATGGACACCGCCTTGGCGTGGCCGGTTTTGAGCAGCAGCTCGGTCGCGGCGTCGAGTATCTCTTCGCGGAGCCGATCACCGGATCCGCGGCGCGCGCGCTGGCGTCGAATCTTTTCTGCCGGCACCTCAACCGTCCGTCATGACTGCCGCAGTTCGCTGACCCTCTGGGGCGCGCCCCAATTCGACGGGCGCGGGCCCCTCCTCGTCACCGGACTCGCTGATGCCGATCCGGTCATGCAGCCACGTCAGGGATCTGGGGGCCCACCAATTCCAGCGGCCTAACACATGCATGAAAGCGGGAACCAGGACCATCCGCACCAAGGTGGCGTCCGCCAGCACGGCAAGTGTCAAACCGAGGCCGAACATCCGCATGAACGACACCTGCGCTGCGGTCAGAGCGGCGAACGATATCGACATCACCAGCGCGGCGGCGGTGATGACCCGGCCGGTGCGGGCGAGTCCGAGTGCCACCGATTGGTCGTTGGCGGCGCGCGCCGCGGCACCGTCGCTGGTGCGCTCGGCGGTCTGAGATTGAAGCCAGTACTCGCGGATTCTGGAGACCAGGAAAACCTCGTAGTCCATCGACAACCCGAATGCGATGCAGAACAACAGCACGGGGATGTTCGCCACCAAGGTCCCGCTGGGCGTTGTCCCCAGCGCGCTGAGGTGGCCGTCCTGGAATATCCACACCAACGCACCGAACGCCGCCGTCAGCGACAGCACGTTGAGCACCAGCGCCTTGAGCGGCAGCACGATGCTACCGGTGAGCAGGAACAGCAAGGCGAATGCGATGGCCGCGATCAGCCCCAGCACCAGCGGCAATTGCTTGGTGATGCCCTCGACGCTGTCTTGGTTGATCTGTGCTGATCCAGCCATCTGAACGGATCGCCCGGCCGGCCCCGGCACGTCGTGCAATCGGTCGAGTTGGGTGTTAGAGGCTTGGGAGAACAGCGGCGCAGTGGTGGACACGGTCAGAAAGGCGCTGCCGTCGGCCAGTCCGGTGGCGGCGGCGGGTGGTCCGATCCGGCTTCCGGCCTTGTACGTTCCGGTCGGGGCGGTCACCGTGGATACGTCGGACACCCGCGACAGGTCGGCGGCGTAGCGCCCCAAATCGGCCGGGTCCAGGCCGCCGGCGTCCGGGATGACGACCGGCACCGCCGTCGCGGAGTCGTCGGCGAAATTGTTGCGCAGCTCATCACCGATCTGATGCGACGACGCCGAACGCGGCAGCACGCGATCGTCCGGCATGCCCCACTTCACCCCGAGGAAGGGAACTCCGAGTAGCAGCAGCAGCGCGACCACAGCCAAACCGATGGGCATGGCGCGGCGTATCACGAACTTGGTCGAGCGGTACCAGAACAACTGCTCGACCGGTTTTCGCACCGGATCGGGGCGGCGCAGCACGCGGCGCGCCAGCCGTCGCACGTCCAGCGAGTCCAGTCGTGGCCCCAGCAGCGCGATCGCGGCCGGAGTCACCAGGATCGCAGCGACGGCGACGAATCCCACGGTGGCGATGCCGGCGTAGGCGAACGACTTCAAGAAGTACATCGGGAACAGCATCATCACCGCCATCGACAAGGCCACCGTCGTCGCCGAAAACAACACCGTGCGACCGGCGGTGGCCATGGTGCGGACGAGCGCCTGGTCGGGGTCGGCACCGTCGGCCAGCTCGTCGCGGTAGCGGCTGATGATCAGCAGCGTGTAATCGATTGCCAGCGCCAATCCCAATGCGGTGCTCAGATTCAGCGAGTAGGTCGACACGTCGGTCGTGAACGCAATCAGCCGCAGCACCGACATCGAGCCGACGATGGCCAACCCGCCGAGCAGCAGCGGCAGTGCCGCTGCCAGCAACCCGCCGAAGACCCAAACCAGCACCAGAAAGCTCAGCGGAATCGTGAGGGATTCCATCAGCAGCAGGTCTCGTTCGTTCTGCTGGTTGATCTGGTCGTATGCCATCGCGACGCCGCCGGCGCGCACGGTCACGCCATCCCGGTCGTGCACAACTTGGGCAGCCAGCGTCTTGGCGTATTTTTGCGCGTTGTTTTCGCCACCCTTGAGGTTCGCAACGATCAGTCCCGACTTGCCGTCTTTACTGATCAGGCCCGCGGCGGCGGTTGACGGCTCAGAGGAGGGCCCGGTCCACGCCGAGGACACGTTGAAGACCATGGGTGACCCTTCCAGCTGCTCGACGATGTCGGTGGCAGCCTGGCGGGCCTGGGCGCTGCGGGCACCGGCGGGTGCGGTCACCACAATCAACATCTGCTGATCGCTTTGCCCGAACTTGTCGTTCAGCAACTTGAGGGCACGGGCAGATTGCGACGTCGGGTCTTGGAAGCCGCCGGCGGACAGGCTTTTGGCGACCGGGATACCGAAGACCGCGGCTGCCACCAAGACCAGCGCGGCTATCCCGATGATGCGACGCGGCGCAGCGAGGGCCAGTCGAGCGATTCCCTGCAGCACGGCGCGTCCTTTCGTCGCCGGCAGCGGTCCGCGGCGACGTAGTTGGTTTAACTTACCAACGGTAAGTTAGTCGCGCTCAGCCTGACAGTGACCGCCACTACTGGTCAAGACGATGGAGAGGGAACGTCCGGTTCACTGGAATCGCGAAGAATCGTTCGTCGGCTTGTCGTCCCGGAACCTACCGGCGCGTACGCGCACCGGCGAGCCGAACCCTACCCAGCGGTAATATTGCCACCAAATTTTGAACGGTGGCTCAAAGATTCCTTAAGTGTTGCCCATACGGTCAGATGTATGTGGATCGACGACTCGGGCGTGGACGTCATCAAAGCTGATTTCGAAGCGCTCTACCACGGCGACATGCTGGTGGAGGGCGAGACTTCCGAGCAGCTTGAGGACTGGCACCCGCTACCCACCGCAAGCTGAACCACCGCGCCGGCCCTTAGTGGGGCGGCCGGGTAAGCGGAGACGCTTTGCCTCGATCGCGCTCCGTCGTTGCGCGATTTCCGAAAAATCCCGCCAGCTTCGGCGCGCCTTCAGCGTGACGGGCTCAACGCGGCGCCATCCGAATGGCGCCGTCCAAGCGGATCACTTCGCCGTTGAGCATCGGGTTTTCGATGATGTGCACAGCCAGTGCTCCGTACTCATCCGGGTTGCCCAGCCGCGACGGATGCGGCACCTGTTTGCCCAGTGAATCCCGCGCAGCTTCCGGCAGGCCGGCCAGCAGCGGGGTGTCGAACAGGCCCGGGGCAATGGTCACCACGCGGATGGCTTTGCCGGCCAGATCCCGGGCGATGGGCAGGGTCATGCCGACCACCCCACCCTTAGACGCCGAGTAAGCCGCCTGACCGATCTGCCCGTCGAACGCCGCCACCGAGGCGGTGTTGATGATGACCCCGCGCTCTTCGCCGATGAGTTCGGTCTCGGCGATCCGCTCAGCGCCCAGCCGCAGGACGTTGAACGTGCCGATCAGGTTGACTTCGACGACCTTGCGGAACGCGTTCAGTGGAAAGACACCGTCTTTGCCCAGCACCCGGATCGCGTTACCGGTGCCGGCGCAGTTGACGACGATGCGCAGTGGACCCAGCGAGTCGGCGAGGTCGAGAGCGGCGGTGACGCCGTCTTCGTCGCTGACGTCGGCCGGCGCGAACCGCGCCCGCTCACCAAGCTCGCGGACCACATCCTCGCCTCTGAGGTCGAGCACGACCACCTGAGCCCCGGCGTCGAGCAGCCGACAGGTGGTCGCCAAGCCCAGGCCGGACGCGCCACCGGTGACGAGTGCAGTGGCGTCTTTGATCTCCACTCGAACTCTTTCCTCTCGATCCGACCGGCCCCTGTGCGAAGTCGGCTCTGCGGTCGCTGGGCTATAGCCAGTCGGTGAGCACGGCTTCGGTGTCGGCTCCCGGCGGGCCCGGCGGACGGGGTTCGTCGGGCGCGGTGCGGGAGAATTTGGGCGCCGGAAATGCCTGCACGCCGTTGTCGGTCTGATAAAGGCTCTGCCGGGCAGCCAGGTGCGGCTCGGTCTCGGCTTCGTGAAACGTCAGAACCGGCGTCACGCACGCGTCGGATTCGGCGAAGACTTTGGCCCAGTGGTCGCGATCGTGGCCGGCGAACACCTCGGTGAGCCGGGCTCGCAGTTCGGGCCAACGAGCTACGTCGTTCTGGTCCGGCAGCTGAGCGGCATCAAGCCCTAGGCCGGCCAGCATCGCCGCGTAGAACTGCGGCTCGATGGCGCCGACGGCGACATAACGACCGTCGGCGCATTCGTAGGTGTCGTAGTAGGGCGCGCCGCCGTCCAGCAGGTTGGTGCCGCGGTCGTCGGTCCAACTCCCCAGCCCGCGCATCGCCCACATCATCTGCACCAGCACGCTGGAGCCGTCGACCATCGCCGCGTCGACGACCTGACCTTTCCCGGAGGTCTGCCGCTCCCAGAGCGCGGCCAGAATGCCGACCAGCAGGAACATCGAGCCGCCGCCGAAGTCACCGACGAGGTTCAGCGGCGGCACCGGCCGTTCGTTGACCCGGCCGATGGCGTGCAGGATGCCGTTCAGCGAGATGTAGTTGATGTCGTGTCCGGCCTGCCGGCTGCGGGGACCGGTCTGGCCCCAGCCCGTCATCCGGGCGTAGACGAGCCGGTCGTTGACTGCCGCACAGTCGTCGGGACCCAGGCCGAGCCGCTCGGTGACTCCGGGCCGGTATCCCTCGATCAGCACATCGGCCTTCGCGATCAACTGCAGCACGAGGTCACGTCCCTGCTCGGATTTCAGGTCGGCGGTGACCAGCCGCCGGTTGCGCAGCATCGCGTCCCTGGCCGCTCCGCTGGTGGTGCCGGGCCGTTCAATGCGGACCACCTCTGCGCCCAGGTCACCGAGAATCATCGCCGCGTGCGGACCCGGCCCGATCCCGGCTAATTCGACGACCCGCAGGCCGTTCAACGGTCCCGCCATGCTCCCGACCTCTCTGTCGACATTCCCGTGGCGATCGCCAGCGCGGCGGAGCCGGGCGCAGCGGGTCGCCACCAAACCAACGTGGCGATCGCCAGCGCGGCGGAGCCGGGCGCAGCGGGTCGCCACCAAACCAACCCGTTGGCATCTTCGCAGCCGCCGCGGCCGGCGCTGCACCCGGTCACTTAAGGTGGGCCCCATGCCGGATTCCGGGATCAACACATTGGCGCCCATTACGGGCCTCTCTGTCACGTTGGCCGACGGTGTGCTGTCGGTGACCATCGATCGACCGGACACCCTCAACTCGCTGACGACGCCGGTGCTGGCCGGCATCGCCGACGCTATGGAGCATGCGGCCACCGACCCGCTGGTGAAGGTGGTGCGCCTCGGTGGTGCCGGCCGAGGGTTCAGCTCCGGCGCCGGCATGAGCGCCGACGACATCTCGGCTGGTGTGGGAACCGACGTCATCGACGAGGCCAACCGTGCGGTCCGGGCCATCGTGGCGCTGCCACGCCCGGTGGTCGCCGTCGTGCACGGGCCGGCGGCCGGCGTCGGGGTATCCCTCGCTTTGGCATGCGATCTCGTGCTGGCTTCTGACGCTGCGTTCTTCATGCTCGCCTTCACGAAGATCGGGTTGATGCCCGACGGCGGCGCATCCGCATTGGTGGCCGCGGCAGTCGGCCGGATCAAGGCGATGCGGATGGCGCTGCTCGCGGAGCGGTTGCCGGCCGCCGAAGCACTGACGCACGGTTTGGTCAGCGCGGTGTACCCGGCCGACGAGTTCACGGCCGAAGTGGACAAGGTGGTGGCAGCGCTGCTGTCCGGCCCGGCGGCGGCATTCGCCAAAACCAAGGACGCCATCAACGCCGCCACGCTCACCGAGCTCGATGCCGCCCTGGAGCGCGAGCTACGGGGTCAAACGCAACTGCTGCGCTCACACGACTTCCGCGAGGGCGCGACGGCTTTTCAGCAGCGGCGCATACCCAATTTCTCCGACTGGTCTACCTGACCCCGAACAACGGCGGTAACGCGAGCACCATGAACAGGCCCCACACCAGGTGGGTCAGAATCGGTGCCAGCACCCCGCCTGTCGATCGGCGCTCCCAAGCACCGACCGTTCCGAGAAAGAGCGCGGCGAATCCGAGCATCGGGTTACCACTTGCCATAGCGGCTGCGATGTACAGAAGGGTCGAGATCACGACGGGGCGGTGGCGACCCAGCGCCGTATAGAGCGCGCCGCGGAAGAACATCTCCTCGGCGAGGCCGTTGAGCAAGGTGACTGCCACGACCAAGAGCAACGAGCCCTGGTCGGCGTATCGCAGCACCTGGGCGATGAATTCCGCGACGGCCGGAATCTCCCGGACCACCAGCCCACCTATTACGAAGATGAGACCGAGCACCAGGCCGATGGTGGTGCCGGTGATGACCGGGCGCTGGTTGCGGCCGCGCCAGCAGATACCGCCCAGATGCAGCGGCCCGGAAATGAGTGCCCCGGCTATCCACACCGCCGCGAGCGCCAAGGTCAGCCAGAAAAAACCCGACGCGCCCGGTCGACGCGACATCGTATAGCCCATAGCCGCCGCGCCGATCACCAGCACGATGCCGACAACGATGCGCCGCCGCATCACCACCGAGGGCGGTTCGTTGTGTGGAGCAGCGACATTGGTGATAGCGCGGCGGATATCCTCCACCGCGGTAGTGCGAGGGACGGTGACGAAATCGCTCATGCATGCACTTTCGGGGTCAAGTTGAGCAGTACGTCCAAGCCGGTTCGCAGTGCGCCGGCGAGTGGACCCGGGACCATGTTGACCAGCCCCAGGGTGGGCCGCGCGATGGGGGGTGTCACGAGCCCGAAGAGCTGTTTGATCCGCAGAGCGTCGCCGCCGGCCCAGGCAGGGTCGCTGTCAGCCAGGTGGTGCGGATCGACCAGCGCGTTGACCCGTCTGGGCCGGGAGCTCGAGAGTGCCAGCGCGATCGCATCTTCAGTGGAGACCAGCCCGGCGGGCGGATCGGGGACGACATCGCGCAACGGTTTGGCGGACGCCTGCATCGGGTGGTCGAGCGACCGCACCAGATCGGCGGCCAGCCCGTCAGGCACCGGCAGGGCGAGTGCGGTGACCAGCGAAGCGGCCGCGGTGCCTATTCCGCGCACCGGCACACCGGTCTGCCATTTACCGGAGACACGCGCGTAAGTCTTGAGCAGCTCGCGGTACGACGTGGTTTGGGGACCGGCGATGTCGTAGTTACCGGCGGGCACCAGCTTCGAATCGGCTGCGGCGATCAGGTAGTGCAGCACGTCACGGATGGAGATCGGGTCGAGGGGGTTTTCCATCCACGGCGGTACTGGGATGAGCGGGAACCGGTCTCCGACGTAGCGCAGCATCTCGAACGACGTCGAACCTGCGCCCAGGATGATTGCCGCGCCCAGCCACACCAGTTCTGGCCCGCCGTCGATTTTGAGTGCGTCGCCGACCTCCGCCCGGCTGGCCAGGTGTTCAGACAATGTGTCGTCGTGCGGAACGAAGCCGCCGAGGTAGACGATGCGTTGCACACCGGCGTCTTTGGCTGCGATCGCCACGTTCGCCGCGGCTGCTTTGTCGACGTCGCGGAAACCGGGCTGACCGATGGCGTGCACCAGGTAATACACGACGTCGATCGGGCCGGCGACGGCGAACGCCGTGTGAGCCGACTCACGGTCGTTGGCGTCCAGCACCACCCCGCTGACTTCGTCGACCCAGCCGAAACGCCCGAGGCGCTCGGGGTTCCGGGTGGCGGCCACCACGTCGTGGCCGTTCGCCAGCAGTGTCGTTACCAGCCGTGATCCGATGTAGCCGGTCGCGCCGGTCACTAAAATCCGCACGATCTCCAACCTAGCCGGGCGACGATGCAGAGCGCACAGCGCGATGAGGAGGAGCCGGGAAGGAAGCGCCGTGTACTACCTGCTCATCGCGACTGTCGCTCTTGAACGCCTCGCCGAAGTGCTGGTAGCCAACCGCAACGCCCGCTGGGCCTTTGCCCGTGGCGGCACAGAGTTCGGCCGCAACCACTACCCAGTGATGGTCGCGTTGCATACCGCGCTGCTGATCGGTTGCGCCGCCGAGGTATGGGCACTGCACCGACCGTTCATCGCCTGGCTGGGCTGGCCGATGCTGGCCGTCGCAGCGCTCAGCCAGGCCCTGCGCTGGTGGTGCATCACCACGCTGGGCCGCCGTTGGAACACCCGGGTGATCGTGCTGCCCGAAGCACCTCTAGTGCGGCAAGGGCCTTGCCGATGGCTGCACCACCCGAACTACGTCGCTGTTGCCGCCGAGGGACTCGCACTGCCGCAGATCCACGGGGCATGGCTCACTGCAGTCGTGTTCACGCTGACCAACGCTGCGCTGCTGCGGGTGCGGATCACGGTGGAGAATTCGGCGCTGGGTTACTCGTGAGCGGCGCCTGCAGCTTGGACTCATTGATGGGAAACGTAACCCCTTACCTGATTACGATGAAAGTATGCGTCCGCTGATGTCCGGCTCGCAGACATCTGAGTTGGGCGAGACCGCCGATTCCGTCACGCCGCGTGTTGCCTCAGTGGCGGTTGAGTTTCCGCCGCACCACCACGGCCAGCAAGAGACCATCACGGCGCTGGCCGGTTTCGCCGGACAGGACTTCTGGCGGTTCGCCGAGAGCAGCGGTGTCCGGGCCCGTCACCATGCCCTGCCGTTGCACCGGTACGCCGAATTGAGCAGCTTCACCGAGGCGAACGACGCCTTCATCGACATCGCTGTCGAACTCGGTGAGCGGGCGCTGCGGTCAGCGCTCGACAAAGCCGGGTTGGCGCCTTCCGAGGTGGACATCGTCTTCTCCACCACCGTCACCGGGCTGGCGGTTCCCACCCTGGATGCGCGACTGGCGACACGCGTGGGCTTGCGTCCGGACGTCAAACGAGTCCCGCTGTTCGGGCTGGGCTGCGTCGCAGGCGCAGCCGGAGTGGCGCGAATGACGGACTATCTGAGAGCCTTCCCCGGCCAGGTGGCTGCGCTGCTCGCGGTGGAACTGTGCACGCTGACCGTTCAACGCAACGACCGTTCGGTGGCCAACCTGATCGCCACCGCCCTCTTCGGCGACGGAGCGTCCGCCGTCATCACGACGGGTGCGCAGCGGACGGCGGCCGGGCCCGAGGTTCTGGCCAGCCGCAGCCGGCTTTATCCGGACACCGAAGAGGTGATGGGCTGGCACATCGGCAGCGACGGGTTTCAGATCAAGTTGTCCGTGGAGGTGGCAACGGTTGCCGAGAAGTACCTGGGCGAAGACGTTCGCAACTTCCTCGCCGACTACGGGCTCACGACCGCGGACGTCTCGACCTGGGTCTGCCATCCCGGCGGCCCCAAGGTGATCGAAGCAGTGGAGAACGTACTGGAATTACCCGCCGACGCGCTTGATCGCACCCGAAAATCGTTGCAGGAAAACGGCAATCTGTCCTCGGTGTCGGTATTGGATGTGTTGCGCGCCACGCTGGCCGACCCGCCACCGCCGGGATCGATCGGGCTGATGATCGCGATGGGACCGGGTTTCTGCTCAGAGCTGGTGCTGCTCTGCTTCTGAGCCGGGAGGGTGAGCCTCAGCGTGCCTTCCACATCGGCCGGCGTTTCTCGGCGAACGCCAACGGACCTTCTTTGGCGTCCTCGGTTTTGAGCAGCACGCGAAACTCCCGCTCGGTGCGGCCCCAGCTCGTTTCCTCGTCTGGGATGACGCTGTCGTCGGCGCCGTAGGCGATCCGTTTACTGGCCTGCACCGACAACGGCGCGTTCACCGTCACCCGCTCGGCCAGCGCCAGCGCAGCGTCCAGCACGGTGCCGTTCGGGACGACCTGGTTGACCAGACCCCACCTGGCGGCCTCTGCGGCACTGATCGGCTCACCGGTAAGCAGCATCTGCAGACCCACCTTGCGCGGGAGCTGATCGACGATCCGGAACACGCCGCCGGCGCCGGCGATCAACCCGACTTTCACCTCGGGCAGACCGAATTTCGCGCCCTCCCCGGCCACCACCAAATCGCTGGCCAGCGCCAATTCGGTGCCGCCGCCCAGTGCGGTGCCGTTGACCGCCGCGATGGTGGGCTTGTCGATGAAGTGGTGCACGTAGCCGGCGAAGCCCCACTCACCGTGCTCGGGGTGGTACAAGTTCTCGCGACGCGCGATCGCCTTGAGATCGGCCCCGGCGCAAAAGGATTTGTCGCCGGCGCCGGTGATGACCACCGCGCGGATCTCGGGGTCGTGCTGTGCTTCCTCGAGCGCGTCGCCGACGGCGCTGCTGACCGCGCCGTTAACCGCGTTGCGGGCCTCCGGGCGGTTGATGGTGATGACCAGGACGTTGCCGCTCCGCTCGGTGAGCGCGCCGGGCTTTGTTTCCCCGGCGGCGGCGCTCTCCGTCACAGCAGTTCGAGAATGGTCGCGTTGGCCTGGCCGCCACCCTCACACATCGTCTGCAAGCCGTAACGAATGCCCTTGTCGCGCATGTGATAAAGCAGCGTCGTCATGATCCGCGCCCCGGATCCGCCGAGCGGGTGTCCGAGGGCGATCGCGCCGCCGTTGGGATTCAGTTTCTTCTCGTCGGCGCCGATGTCGTGCAACCAGGCCAGCGGTACCGGTGCAAACGCCTCGTTGACCTCATACGCGCCGATGTCGTCGAGACTCAGACCGGACCGCTTCAGAGCCTTCTGGGTCGCCGGGATCGGGGCGGTCAACATGATCACCGGGTTCGCCCCGGCCAGCGCCACGGTGTGGACCTTCGCGATCGGCTTGACCCCCAGCGACTTGGCCTTCTCGGCCGACATGAACAGCAGCGCCGCCGAACCGTCGGAGATCTGGCTGGAGTTGCCGGCATGGATCACGCCGTCTTCCTTGAACGCCGGCTTCAGCTGTGCCATCTTCTCGATCGGTGTGCCCCGGCGGATGCCCTCGTCCTTGAGCACCGCGTTGCCGTCCTGGTCCTCAATAGCGACAATCTGGTCATCGAAAGCACCGGAATCCTGTGCAGCCGCAGCCTTTTGGTGTGAGCCGAGAGAGAACTCGTCGAGTGTGGTGCGGTCGAATCCCCACTGCTCGGCGATCATCTCCGCACCGATGCCCTGGTTGGGAAGCACGCCGTCATACCGACTCGAGAAATTGTCCGGATAGGGCCGGCCGCCGCTGGCCAACGAGGCCCCCATCGGCACCCGCGACATCGATTCCACACCACCGGCTACCACGACGTCGTAGTGACCGGCGACCACGCCGGCGGCGGCAAAGTGCACCGACTGCTGGCTCGACCCGCACTGGCGGTCGACGGTGACACCCGGCACCGTCTCGGGCCAGCCGGCCGTCAGCAACGCGGTACGGGCGATGTCGAGAGCCTGCTCACCGGCCTGCATGACGCAGCCCCAGATGACGTCGTCGACGACTCCGGGGTCGACACCGGCGCGCTCGACCAGTCCGTTGAGGACCTGCGCGGACAGATCGGCCGGGTGCACGCCGGACAGGCCGCCATTGCGCTTGCCGATCGGTGACCGCACCGCCTCCACAATGACCGCTTCAGCCATCACACATCTCCTTCGGTGAAGGTCCTTCGACGAGAGTCCTGCCACGATTGTCGGTCAGCGCCGGCTGTAGGTCACCGGCGGGGTCATCTCGTAACCAGCACCGGGCAGCGAGCGGACGACACTGATGCCATGCTGCTTCACATGGGTAGGAGCCACTCCTTCAACTGCATCACACCGCCACATCTGTTGGACAAGCTGCTCGAAAGTGACGACGCCGCCATTCGGGAGGCGGCGCAGCAGACGCTGATCGCCAGCGCGGCGCTGCGTGGCGAACGCAGGGTCCGCCCCACCTTCGCCGCGATCGTCAACCCCGGACACGGCGAGCGGACCATCTGGGATGCACAGCACCGGGAAAGGCTCGAAACCGCAGAACTCGTCCGGTCCGAGACTTCTGGGCAGACGACGGACGGGTCGGTCAATCGGGCCTTCGACCATCTGGGGACGACACGGAAGTTCTACTCAAACGTGTTCGCGCGCAACTCCACCGACGGGTTTGGCACGCGCCTCAACGGTTATGTGCACTACGGCAGACGCTTTGACAACGCCTTCTGGGACGGCCAGGAAATGGTGTTCGGAGACGGTGACGGCCGGCTGTTCGCCGACTTCACCCTGGCGCTCGACGTGATCGGCCATGAATTGACACACGGCGTGACCCAGACGACCGCGGCGCTGCTGTATCACAACCAGTCCGGGGCGCTGAACGAGTCGATATCCGATGTGTTCGGGTCGCTGATCAAGCAGTGGTCGAAAGACCAGACCGCAGAGGACGCCGACTGGCTGATCGGGGTGGAGATCTTCACCCCCGGGTTCACCGGCGACGCGCTGAGGTCGATGAAGGACCCGGGTCACGCCTACGACAACCCGACCATGGGCAGGGATCCGCAACCGGCGCACATGCGCGGCTACGTCGAGTTGCCTGACACCGCGCGTGGTGACAACGGCGGGGTGCACATCAACTCGGGTATTCCGAACAAGGCGTTCTACCTCGTCGCAACCAACATCGGCGGGAACGCGTGGCACGCTCCAGGCCACATCTGGTACGAATCGCTGAAGGCATCCAATCCCACCACCGACTTCTCGGAGTTCGCTCAGACGACGGTGACCAAGGCCGCTCAGCTCTACGGCGTCGACGCACAGGGCGCTGTCCAAGACGCCTGGGAGCAGGTCGGTATTCGAGTCAAGGGTCTTCTTCCACGCCCGACGGCTCCCACCGGCGAGGGATCGCTCGAAGCGCTGCAAAACCAGCTCGTGGAGCTGTCTGCAGGTGTCAAGGCGCTCGCCGAGGAAGTGCACGGCGGAAACGCGCCGACGGCCGAGCCCCCGACGGGTCGCACAGGCGACAGCAAACAAGCCAAGGGCACGTAGCGGTTCCCGGCTTGGGTACGGATCGGTCGATGAAGGTTTCGCTGAACATCTACGGCGGCTTGCTTCCCCGCTTCCGAGCGCCGGACCACGTCGTCGACTCTAATGAGCTTGCAGAGGACGACAACCAAGAGTTGCACCGGCTGGTATCCGCGGCGATGGCTTCAGCCGCTCCACCCCAGACCGGCGACGACCTCCTGCGAGATGCGCAGACTTACCAGATTACCGTCGAAAGTGGTTCCGCGACAACGGTGTTAGAGGCCGCCGACGGCGGTGTACCGGATGCCTTTGCCGCGCTGCGCGACTGGTTACGCGAACACTGACAAGCTTGCCGGGCGTTCTGCGGTGAGTTCAGGGCAACAGCGGTAGCCGCCACAACGGCGCGCTGGGTTTGAGCGCCCATAACCGGGTCGCGGTGAGTCGCACCAGCCGCAAACTGACCACGATCAGCAGAACGGCCAGCGGCAGCTCTCCGAGGACCGCGGTCAACACCGACAGCCAAACGTCGTTGGGGCCGGCGGTCATAATGTCGAACCAAGCATCGCAGATCAGCAATACGCCGGTGGCAAAAGCCGCGAGCAGCAGCAACTGCCGGCGAAGCATGCCGAGCAGCACCGTCGCCGACATGAAGATGAGCAACAGCAAGTCGAATCCCGCCCAGGTCGCCCACCAGTCGTGCACCACGTAGTCCTGCGGCAGAGCGAAAGCAAGGTAGATGATCCAGGGAATCAACACGAAGGTTCCACCGATCATCAACGCCAGCCACGCCCGGTGGATTCGGTAAGCCTGAGTGATGGGCAACAGCTCGTTGAGCGGTCGTTCGAGTCGCTGGATCAATTCGCGTCGCTCGGTGGGAGACATCGCTTCGATCTGGGCATTGGACAGTGTGCTCACCACTGATCAATACCCACCTTGCTGTGGTTGAAGCCGCGCAGGTCAGGAAACCGCACTCAGGCGGTGGGTCGAACCACTGCTGCGCAGGCTGCCGGGCCACTCGGGCATGCCTCAGACAGCCGGGACCGGCGGCATCGCGGTGGCTACCTCTGCCAAGTCACCTCGGAGCCCCGAAGCTCTTCGTAATTCGCGGAAGGCCTGCACCATCGCGTCGGTTGCCTGGTGAGTGTCGGTGAGCGTTTGATCGTCGGCGATGACCGAGATGTTGAGTTGGTCGACGTAACTCCACACCGTGATGTTGATAGCGCAGCCCGGGGTAAGCGGCCCGGCTGAGTAAATCTCACTGACGGGCGCGCCGGCGAAGTGGCCGCACTGGCGGGGTCCGGCCACGTTCGAGATCGGGATGTTGTAAAGCTTGTTGTGAGCGTTGCGGGCGGCCAGCCAGCGGAACGCTGCAGGGGCCGCCGCCGCGGGTAGGTATCTCATCAGCCGGCCGAACAGCTCGGGACCAACGAGCTCATAGTTCTCCTTGGCGATCGTCGTGCTTTGCGAGATCAACTCGAGCCGCTGCAGTGGATCGTCGATATGTACAGGCAGCGACACGGCCATGCCGCTCAGTTCGTTTCCGCTGATCCGGTCCGCCGATTTGTCGGTGCTCGCCGGTACCGAAGCGACGATGGCTTGATCGGCGCGACCGTCGTAGCGCAACAACAGTTCCCGCAGCGCCCCGCTGGCCATCGCCAGAACAAGGTCATTGACGGTGGCGTCGAGATGTTTGCCGGTTTGCTTTACTTCGGCCAGCGACAGGGTCGCCGTGGCAAAGGTGCGCTGTGCTGAGACGCTGTGGTTGAGGAACGTCGGCGGGGTGTGTAAGGGTTTGGCGAAGTTTTCCGACCGTGGACCGCGCTCGCGTGAGCGGCAGTAGAGCCGCTGGGCGGCCACGATCGCGTCCTTGAGCAGTGCGGGCAGTTCGAGGAATTGCCGGACGTGGTCACGGGCGGCTGCCTTCAGTAGCTGCGCGGTCGACGGCGCAACACAATCCGTCGCGTTGTCGCGTTCGAGTGAAGCCATCTCGACGGAGTCCATTACCCGGGCGAGCAAATTGGCCGACGCCACCCCGTCGGCCAGCGCGTGATGAATCTTGCCGACGAGGGCGTAACGTTGCCCGGCCAAGCCCTCAGCGAGATAGAACTCCCACAGCGGGCGTCGCCGGTCCAGGGGGACGCTGGCGATCTGGCCGATGATCCCGTCGAGTTCTCGCCGGCCGCCCGGGGTCGGTATCTGAACCGGCCGCACATGGAAGTCAAAATCGACCTCGCACTTCTGCAGCCACATCGGATGATGCAGTCGCCACGGTACATCGATGAGCCGATAACGCAGCGGGTCGAGCAGATGCACCCGGCGCCGCAACGTGCGCCGGATCAGTTCGACATCGAAGTCAGCCTCACCATTGGTTCCGTCGATTACGGCGATCTTCAACGTGTGATTATGCAAATTCGGGGTTTCGCTGTACAACAGCATCGCGTCGGTACCGTTGAGCCGTTTCATGCTGCACCTCGCCGTCCGTGAGCCGCTGACCACCAGTCGCAAGGGCGCCCCGCGCGAATACCGTCTCTGCAGAGTGTGCCCCGCTGCGGACCATACTATGGACCAAGTAGTTGGTCTGTAAGGTGATGGCAGCAGCCCAGATGTCGGAGGTGACACGTTGCCCATGAGCGACTCCAGTTCGTCCGGTCAGCGTGAGGCGGTCGGGTGGGACGCCGAATTCACCCGCCGGCTGATCGACGCGGCCAAGCCGGTCGGCAAGCGCTGGTTTCGTTGGCAGGTAAACGGTCTCGAGCCGTTCCCGCCCGAGGGCGGAGTATTGGTGGTGTCCAATCATTCTGGTGGCATGCTCACTGCTGACGGCCTGATCTTCTCGACCGGGTTCTACGACCGGTTCGGTTACCGGCGGCCGGTGCTGACACTTGGTCACGACGCGTTGTTCGCCGGACCATTGGCTGATTTCATGACCCGCATCGGCCTCATCCGTGCCCACCACAAGGTCGCCGCGGATGCCTTGCGATCCGGCGCCGTCGTTCTGGTCTTCCCGGGCGGGGTCTATGACGCCTATCGACCAACTTTGCGAGAGAACCGGATCGACTTCAACGGCCGCACCGGTTATGTGAAGACAGCGCTGGAAGCCAACGCACCGATTGTTCCGGTGGTGTCGACCGGCGGTCAGCAAAGCCAACTGTTCCTCACCCGCGGGACGTGGCTGGCCACAAGGCTGGGGCTGCAACGTTTTCGTTCGGATATTCTGCCGCTGACGATCGGCTTCCCGTTCGGGTTGAGTGTCATTTTGCCGATCAACATTCCGCTTCCGACGAAGATCGTCACGCAGGTGCTGCCACCCATCGATGTCGTGGCGGAGTTCGGCGCGAAGCCTGACATCGCCGCAGTCGACAAACACGTCCGGTCGGTGATGCAATCCGCACTTTGTGATCTCGGCCGCCGACGTCACCTACCCGTAGTGGGCTGAGCACGGTTTCGCGGTTGACCAAATATATGTTCCGACATATTCTGCCCATGGTTGCGTGCAGCAGCCGTCGAGTTGGGGGTCGGACGGGATGATCGATTTCACCGGCCAAGTTGCCGTCGTCACCGGAGCGGGTCGCGGGCTCGGCCGGCTCTACGCCCTGGAGTTGGCTCGGCGCGGCGCCTCGGTGGTGGTGAACGATCTCGGCGGAAGCATGCGAGGTGAGGGATCGGACGGCACCGTCGCCGACGCAGTCGTCGATGAGATCCGACAATCCGGCGGCGAGGCCGTCGCCTCATACGATTCCGTCGACACGGCCGAGGGCGGCAAAGCCATCGTCGGTGCAGCGTTGCAGGCATTCGGTCGTCTCGACGCGGTGGTGAGCAATGCGGGCATCTTCAACAGCATCCCGTTTGAAGACATGACGCCGGCCGAGTGGCACCGCATGCTTGACGTTCATCTCAACGGCGGCTTCTACCTAAGTCACGCCGCCTACCGAGTGATGAAAGAGCAGGCATACGGACGATTCGTCTTCATCTCTTCTTCTGGTGGCATGTTCGGGCAACCAATGGAGTCTCACTACGCGGCGGCGAAGGCGGGCCTGGTTGGGCTGTCCAATGTCATCTCCATCGAAGGGGCCGAACACGGGATCAAGTCCAACACCGTGCTGCCATTCGGTTTCTCGCGGATGGTGACCGAAACGGTGGGCGATCCGAAAGCCTTGGAAGATATCGGTTTCGCGAAGGTCATCAAGCCGGAACTGGTGGTCCCGATGGTCAGCTTCCTGGCCAGTCGCGACTGCGATCTCACCCATCAGAACTTCTCAGCCTGCGGCGGCAGGTTCGCGCGGGTGTTCATCGGCTTAGGCGAGGGCTGGCTTGCCGGCGCGGAGAGTGAACCCACCGCCGATGACGTGGCTGCACACTTGTCTGAAGTGACGGCGACCGAACCCTTCACGGTTCCCGGCTCGATATTCGAAGAGGTCTTCGCGATCTGTGAACGATTGGGTGTCAGCGCATTACAGTGACTTGAGCCGTCCAGCAACGATGTGCCTCGGCAAGGAAGCTAAGGAGTTCCTTCGCCGCATGTTCAGGCTCCGTGCACCGGCACGAACTCGATGTGCAAAGCACTGAGTCCGCGCATGATGAAGGTCGGGTCGTACTCGTAAATCCGATTTTCAGGCGGCCCATGATGTGCCGCGGAGATCGAAATGTCGGCCATCCGATCCAGCAGGCGATTGACCGAGATACGCGCTTCAGCGCGCGCCAGCGGCGCGCCCGGGCACGAGTGAGCTCCGCGACCGAACGCCACATGCTCGCGCACATTGCGCCGATCGTGCTGAAACTCATGCGGTTCATCGAACTTTCGCGGGTCGCGGTTGCTGGCGCCGGGAAGCAACATGATGATTGTGCCGGCCGGTACGTCGATGTCGCCGACACGGGTGTTGGTTCGCGCCAGACGGAAATGGCTTTTCACCGGGCTTTCCATGCGCAGCGCCTCTTCCAGGAACGCCGGGATCAACGTGCGGTTGGCGCGGAGTTGTTGTTGTATGTCCGGACGTTCGCCGATTACCCGCGTTCCGCTGCTGAGCAGCTTGGTAGTGGTTTCCATCCCGGCCGCGAACAGAAACGTCGCTAATTTCACCACTTCGTCGACCGACGGCGTAGACCCGTCCGGATACGTCGCCGCGGCCAGTTCGGTCAGCACGTCACCACGTGGATCACGTCGGCGGTCGGTGACATATGAGTTGAATTTCTCGTCCAGCCAGACCAGCGGGTTGTGCGCGACGGTGTCGGCTTCCCCGAGGTCGCCGACGAGTTCATTGGCCAATACCGCCCGGAACTCGCGCTGGTCCTCGACGGGGACACCGAGCAGGTCGGCAATCACCAGCATCGACAGCGGTTTCGCGTAGTCCTCCAGGAATTCGCACGACCCGTTATCGAGGAAATTGTCAATTTGCTGATCGACCAAGCGCCACATGAAATCCTCGTTTTCGCTCAATCGCTTGGGCGTGATCAGCTTGTTCAGCAAACCACGGGTTTTGGCGTGGTCGTCGGCGTCCATGGTGACGACGTGTTCGGCCATCGGAATCATCGCGCGGTGTTCGGCGATTTGCGCGCTGATGTCGTCTCCCTCCGGAGTGAACGGTAGCGAAGGGAAGGGCCCGGCGACGGCAACACAGGAAGAGAAAGCCGGGTCTTTATAGGCGGCCAGCGCCTCGGAATGCCCTGTCACGGCAACGATGCCATGCGGCGTGGCCGGGCGCACCGGGCACTGGGAACGCAGGTAGTCGAAGTAGGGATAGGGGTCAGGAACCAACGACTGGTCGGTGAAGTAATCTACCGACTCGAAATCGCTCATGGTGCCTCCTCAACCAGTGCCGGATCTGCGCAACAGTGCTGAAACAACAGATGCGCCGAGGGTCAGCCGCTAGGTAACGTCGAAGAGCACGGGCAACGAAGTCGGCGAGCGAAAGACCTGACCGCGGATGTGCGGATCGTCGCCCTCGGGATCAAGCCGCAGGTTGGGCAGGCGGTCCAGCAAGAGATTGATGGCAGTGCGCATTTCCAGACGGGCCAAATGCATTCCGAGGCAGACGTGAACGCCGTGCCCCCAGCCCAGGTGACCTCTCGCCTGCCGATGGATGTCGAAATGATCGGGCTCGGGATAGCGATCTTCCTGCCGGTTGGCAGCTCCCAGCATCGGCATGACCGCGGATCCGGCCGGGATGGGCACCCCGCCGAGTTCGGTGTCGCGCGTGGCGGTCCGGGTGATGGTCAGCAGTGGCGGTTCCCATCGCACGCCTTCTTCGATGGCCTGCGGCAGCAGCGACCGGTCGGTACGAATGGCGTCCAGTTGCTGTGGGTCCGACAGCAGAGCCAGCAACAAATTGCCCAGCGCCCGGTAGGTCGTTTCGACGCCGGCAGGCAGCAGCAGACGAAGGAAGGAGAAAATCTCCTCGTCGTCAAGCTTCTGCCCGTCGATTTCCGCCTCAGCGAGCCGGCTGATCAAATCGTCTTTCGGTTCGGCGCGTCGCGCCTGCAGGATCGGGGCGAAGTAGTCGCAGAGCGCGGCTGACGCGGCAAGGCCCCGTTCCGGGTTCATGATCCAGCTCAGCAATGAGATGGACCAACGCTGAAATTGCGGATAGTCCTCCTCTGGCAAGCCAAGCAGACCGGCGATGATCTGGCTGGGGTAGTCGAAGGTGAATCCCTTGACGAGATCTGCTTTGCCATTGGCTGCGAATTTGTCGATCAGGCCGTTTCCGACCCGCGCGACGAGTCCGTCTTCCCAACGCGCCAATGCTTTTTGGGAGAAGGCTTTTGAGACCAATGAACGCAACCGACCGTGCACCGGCTCATCCATGCCCAGCATGACACCTTCACCCAGCACCGGCCCGAAGGCCGCGATGACGCCCGACGACGAGAATGTCTCGTTGTCGCGTAACAGTTGCTGTGCTTCCTCGTGGCGGTACACGATGAACACCGGCTTGGATTCTTCGTGCGGCATCCCGGACGTGTCCAGGCGCTGAACGGGCTCCTCCCGGCGCAGTCGAGCCAATTCGGTGTAGGGATCGCGCACGTCACCCGAAACCGCGTCGTCGAAGGCGCCGAAGTCGTCAAGGTCGTCGAAAAGCTGTTCCATTCCTGCTCCTCTTCAATCGGCCGGGTAGGCGACCGACTTCACTTCCGTGTACTGGCTGAAGCCCAGAATGCCGTTTTGGCGCCCGACCCCAGAGTCCTTGTAACCACCGAACGGCGTATCGGCGCCGTAACCGGCGGTGCCGTTGAGCCCGATGAATCCCGCGCGCAGCCGGCGAGCAACGGCAAGCGAGCGGTCTCGCGAGCTCGACATCACGTTGCCGGCCAGCCCGTAGGCGCTGTCGTTTGCGATCCGGACCGCGTCGTCCACGTCGTCGTAGGGAATGACGACCAGCACCGGACCGAAAATTTCTTCCTGCGCAATAGTCATCTTGTTGTCGACATTGGTGAAAAGGGTGGGGCTGACCCAGAATCCCTTGTCGAACTGCTTCGGCGGCTCGGTACTGCCGACGAGCAGCGTGGCGCCCTCGTCGACGCCCTT
>NZ_JBARMY010000329.1:0-4472 GCF_049802695.1 Mycobacterium sp. | reverse complement strand
TCGTGTCTCCGCTACCACGGGCGAGTGTCGAAACCTTCCTCGACACCTACTCGCGGCCGTCGCTGACGTGGAACGACATCGCCGGGCTGCGGGAGCGGACGACGCTACCGATTCTGGTCAAGGGGTTGCTGCATCCCGACGACGCCCGGCGCGCCGTCGATGTCGGGGTCGACGGGATTGTGGTGTCCAACCACGGCGGCCGTCAGGTCGACTCGGTCATCGGGGCGGCCGACGCGCTGGCCGACATCACCGCTGTGATCCAGGGCCGCATCCCCGTCATCTTCGACTCCGGTATCCGCAGCGGCGCGGACATCGTCAAAGCTCTTGCCCTGGGAGCTGACGCCGTCACGGTGGGCCGTCCGCACATCTACGGCTTGGCGTTGGCCGGTCGGCAAGGAGTCGCCGAAGTTCTGCAGAACCTGATCGCCGAGTTGGATCTGCTCCTTGCCCTGACGGGCGTGCGCGCCGTCGACGAACTCAACGCCGACCTGTTGCGCCGCGTCGGCTGACCGCCGCGACGCTGATCGGGTTCGATCGGGTTTCGATGCGTAGATTGAAGAGATCCTGGCTGGACGCATTCGCCGACGCTCAAAGGAGATTCCGCGTGGATCAAAAGGTCAACACCGACCCGCCCTCAGCACCCGAGGACGCCAGAAAGTCGACTGAGGAGCAACGCGCACTACAGGAGAAGCTGGAGCACCAAGACGAGGATCCGGACGCCCCGGGTTTGCATCAGTCCCGGCACAATATCGCCGACGAAAGTACGCGGTAGCGCGCAACCTTGCCGTCTCCCTCGCCGGTGTCGACGACGATGGTCGGGTCAGTGGCCCTGCCGCCCACGCCGGTGAGGAGGCTTTTGACCCCTACGATGCGATTGATTTGGTGTGACCGCAGATCTTCCAGAAGCCGCCCTCGCGCACGAACACCTCGGCACCAGAAGGTCTGCTGACAGATTTCGCGAACGTCGTCGTGACTCTGCTGGTGGCTCGATCGCCGGTGACCACGATATCGGTCACCAATGTGGTCTCCGGGCCGGTGACTGCGAGCATGCGGCGCAGTTCGGCGTCGCTGGGCGCATGGAAGCCGGGCGATTCCTTCCGCTGATCACAAGTCAAAGCGGTCAAGGTGGAAGCATCGGAACGGTTGTAGGCGGCGTCGAGGTACTTGACGGTCTGCCTGATCTGGTTTTCGGCGGAACCGGAAGACCCCCGACCAGCGGAAGCACCACCACCGCCCCTGACCGCCAATGCAACGACCAACACGATCGCCACAGCCGCAACGGCGACTATGCCGACGATGATCCAGGTCGGCTTCTGGGAACGTCGCGGCGGACCGGGCCAATACTGTTGCGGCCACTGCGGACCGTATTGTGGCCATTGGGGAGGGCCCCCGTAGGGCGGCCACGGGCCGGGCGGGCCGATCGGTCCTGGTAATGGACCCTGTGGCGGGTAGTACGACATGGCTCCTTCGATCGCTCCAAACAGATGCTGCTCGAGTACCAACGTTACCGGCAGCGATAGGAGCACTCGCTCAGGTACCGGCCCACGCGACGCAGCCGAGGGCACTTCAATGTGGTAAACACAGGCCTATGTCTGCGCTGAGTCGGCCATATTTCTGAAAGAACCGGTGTGCACGACGATCGACTGCTGACACCCGGCGAGACGTGCTGGCGCATCGCACCCGCCGATCGATTCGCCTGCATCATCGACGCGGCCGACTACTTCAAGCACGTCAAGGCGGCGATGCTGCGCGCTCGGCAGCGGATCCTGCTGATCGGTTGGGATTTCGATGCCCGGATGACATTCGAGCGGGGTAGGAAAACTCTTCCCGGCCCGAATCAGCTCGGCGCCTTCCTCTACTGGATGCTGTGGAAACGGTCCGATCTCGAGGTCTATCTGCTGCGTTCTAACCTGCGTTTGCTGTCCGCCTTTGACGGCATTTGGGTCGGGCTCACACCGGTAGCGCTGGTGAACCAGATCAGCAGCAGGCGAATGCACTTCGCGGTCGATGGCGCGCATCCGACCGGCTCCGTTCATCACCAGAAGATTGCGGTGATCGACGATGCGATGGCGTTCTGCGGGGGCATCGACCTCACCGTCGACCGGTGGGACAGCCGCGCGCATCTCCACGACAATCACAGCCGCCGGACCTTCGGGCGCAGCTACGGGCCGCGCCATGAGATGGCTGCAGCCGTCGACGGCGCTGCTGCGCGCGCACTCGGCGAACAGGCTCTGGCTCGATGGCGAACCGCGACGAACCAGACGCTGGCGCCGATCGCCGCCAAGCACACCACCTGGCCCAGCAGCCTGGAGCCGATGCTGCGCAACGTCGACGTCGGGATCGCGCGAACCTTGCCTCAATTGGATGGTCGCGGTGAGGTCCGGGAGGTCGAAGCGCTCAACCTTGCGGCCATAGCGGCGGCACGCCGGACCGTCTATTTGGAGAATCAATATCTCGCGGCCAGGCGTCTCGTTGACGCGCTGGCGGCCCGGCTGAAAGAAGACGACGGTCCGGAGATAGTCATCGTCCTCCCTCGCAGAGGCAACAACCCCCTCGAGCGGCAGGCAATGGACAGCGCCCGCCAGCGGCTCATCCGGGTGCTGTGGGCTGCAGACGATCATCACCGGTTGGGCGTCTACTGGCCGTTGACCGACGGCGGCACGCCGATTTACGTCCACTCCAAGGTGCTGGTGGTCGACGACCGGTTGATGCGCATCGGTTCGTCGAACCTCAACAATCGGTCGATGGGGTTCGACAGCGAGTGCGACGTGGCCGTTGAGGCGGAACCGGCCAGTTCGGAAGGTGCAGACGTTTGCCGCCAGATCATCTCGGTGCGTAATCAATTGGTGTCGGAACACTTGGGCGTCTCCGTCGCTGACGTCGAGAAGTCGCTGCACGATGGCGGGTCGTTGCTGCAGGCGATTGAAGCGCTACGAGGGGGCGGCAGGACGTTGCGGCCGTTCACCGAGAGCACTGTCGCCGGCGAGGCGGGCCCACTGGCGGAGAACGACATAATGGATCCTGACCATGTCCCCCGGTCGGTGACGCGAAGCGTGCAACGGTTCATCGCAGGGCTCAGGGGTTGACCGAGGCCTCGACCGGCATCGGCCCGCGCGATTCGTCGTCCCGCGACGGGGGTAGACACCCGGCATGAACCTGCATCACGTCCTGGTCGGCGTCGAACGAGTGGAGGCGCTCGACGCGCCGGCCGGCGCCACTTCTCGCGTTGTCGGCCGGCTGTTGGGCCGTAGCCGCTTGGCCGGAGTTCTCCGCGGGTCCTGGCTCGGCCACCCTGTGCACCCTCTGCTCATCACAATTCCCATCGGCACCTGGATGACGTCGGCAATCTTCGACATCGTCTTCAAAGATGTCACCGCGGCCCGCCGGTTACTCGCGGTCGGCTTGGCCGCAACGCCGCCCACTGTGCTGGCCGGGTGGGCCGACTACCCACTGCTCGACCGGCGACAGCAGCGCGTGGGACTCATCCACGCGGCCTCGAACTTCATTGGCGCAACGCTGTTCTTGCTGTCGTATCGAGCTTATGGGCAGCAGCGGCACCGAGCGGCGCGTGTCTACAGCCTGCTCGGCGTGGCGACGATCAGCGTAGGGGGTGCGATGGGCGGGCACCTGTCCTACGCACAGGGCGCCGGCATGTTCCGCTGGCAGCCGCGACGCGCCGCGACGCACCGCAGCCCGGTCGAATACCTTCGCGCCGCGTAGTCCGTCTTCGCGGCCGCACTGCGTCAGGTCCCCTGCGATACGCCGCCTGACTGGGTAGCGATCTTCTGCGCCGGTGCACGCCAACACCCTTCGAAATGACCGTTCTCGATGCCGACGGTGTGCATGAACGAGTGGGCGACAACTGGCCCGACGAGCCGAAACCCTACTGCTTGCAATGTTCCGGAAAGCCGGCGGGATTCCGGGCTGACCATCCGGCCGTCACCCCAACTCCGTAGTCGATGGTGCTGACGTGGTTGATATCGCCATACCAGCTGCGTTCTCGAAGTACGTCAGCACAAGTGCTTCGAATAGCGTCACCTCGTCGTGTGTCGGCATGCCCCATTCGTGATCGTGATAGACGGTCAGATCGCGACCTGTTTCGGTGGCCCAACGGCAACGAGTGACACCGTCAGCGGCGGTGACCACCGTAGCCGATTGTGCTGGCATGCCGACGCCGACCATCGCCTTCACGGCGCGGCCTTGCGGACCGAAAGTGCCTGCTGCTGCGGCGTTTCCGCAGCTGCGGCTGAAGACTGACTGGTTTTTCTCTTCAACTGCCTTGGGGTACCTCGCGGAAACCCGGCTCTCCTGCGTCGGCGACGGAATTGAACCGCAAGCGGGTGGTGAGATGCTCGTTGATCTCTTGGATCGCGTCATCGGGAAGCGCCGTGACGTCGAAGTTCTCGCGGATGCGGACCGGCCTGACCGATGACGTGAGCACCGCGCTGCCACGCTGAATACCCCATGCCAGA
>NZ_JBARMY010000328.1:0-1951 GCF_049802695.1 Mycobacterium sp. | reverse complement strand
TGTCAGGAACCGTGTTGAGCTTCGAAATGGGCTTGCTGTGGCCGGGTCTGATGGCCAGGTTCGGCGACGTCCTCGGTTTGCCGTTCGCGCTGGAGGGGTTGTCGTTCTTCACCGAGGCGATTTTTCTCGGGCTGTACCTCTACGGCTGGGACAGGATGCGGCCGAGGCTGCATTTGGCGATGCTGCTGCCGATGGCGACATCGGGCATCGTCGGAACGTTCTGTGTCGTCGCGGTCAACTCCTGGATGAACTACCCGACCGGGTTCACCATCCGCGACGGCGTCGTCGGAAAAATCCGACCGTGGGCGGCTATGTTCAATCCGTTGGCGTGGTTGCAGTTCCTGCACATGTGGCTGGCAGCGTTCCTGCTGGTCGGTCTGCTGGTTTCGGGTGTCTATGCTGCCGGACTGCTGCGCGGCCGAGACGATGGTCACCACCGTCTCGGGTTCATCGTGCCATTCCGGTTCGCCTCGGTGGCCGCCGTGCTGCAGCCGTTCGTCGGTCATCTGCTCGGCTTGCAGGTCGGCAACAAGCAGTCGGCCAAGCTGGCGGCCTTCGAGCTTGCCCTGCACCCTGAGCCGGGGCCTGCGCCACTTCGCTTGGGTGGTTTTCTCATCGACGACCGGATCCGTTGGGCGGTGCCGATTCCCCGCGTCGGTTCGGTGATCGCGCGCGGCACCTTGACCGGGACGGTTCCGGGCCTCGACGACGTGCCGAAGCGGGACTGGCCGCCGGTCAACATCACACACTGGTCGTTTCAGCTGATGGTCGGCATCGGATTGCTGCTGGCGCTGGCGGTCGTGGTGTTCTGGATGACGCGCCGGCGCGGCCACGACCTGCTGGGCAATCGCTGGTTTCTGCGCTTCTCGGTCATCGCCGGGCCGCTTGCGATCATCGCGCTGGAATTGGGTTGGGTGGCAACCGAAGTGGGACGCCAGCCGTGGACTGTGTGGCAGGTGCTGCGGACCACCGAGGCGGCGACGATGAACCGCGCAATCTGGTGGAGCTACAGCGGCGTGCTGATGACTTACCTCGGCATGACCGTCGCGGCTTACGTCGTGCTGCGGTCGATGGCCAGGCGATGGCGGGCCGGCGACGAAGAGCTGCCCAGTCCCTACGGGCCCGCGGCGGAGGCCGACCGATGAGCCTCGCCGCCGTGGTAGCCGCCGCGCTGTTCGTCGGGGTGATCGCCTACGCGCTGCTCGGTGGTGCCGACTTCGGATCAGGGTTCTACGACCTGACCGCAGGCGCCGGCAGGCGCGGAGCCGAACTCCGGACGCTGATCGACCACAGCATCGGGCCGGTGTGGGAGGCCAACCACGTGTGGCTGATCTACGTGCTGGTCATGTGGTGGACCGGCTTCCCGAGAGCCTTCGCCGCGGCGACGACGACGCTGTTCACCCCGCTCATGCTTGCCCTCGCTGGAATCGTGCTGCGCGGCGCGGGTTTTGCGTTTCGCAAGTACGCCGCCACGTTCGGCCAGGCACGTCTTTTCGGCGCGATTTTCGCCGGGTCCTCGCTGATCACGCCATTCTTCTTCGGCACCGTAGCCGGTGCCATGGCGTCTGGGCGGGTGCCGGCCGCAGGCTACGGTGACCCGGTCGGCTCGTGGGTCAATCCGACGTCGCTGGTCGGCGGTTGCCTCGCCGTCAGCACCTGCGTCTTTCTGGCGGGCGTGTTCTTGACCGTGGATGCGGTCCGCGGGGGCGAGAACGAACTGGCCGGCCAGCTCCGCGTCCGCACCATCGGCGTGGGAGCGGTCGCCGGGTTGGTGGTGTTCGCCGGACTGTATCCGGTGCTGCACGACGCTCCCACGCTCAGCCACGGACTGACTCACCAGGCGCTGCCGCTGCTCGCCGTCGCGGCGCTTGCCGGGGTGATGACCATGGTGCTGCTCCTCCGCGGTTTCCAGCCGATGCGCCGATCACGCTGGCCGGCCAGGGTTTCGGCC
>NZ_JBARMY010000327.1:0-2100 GCF_049802695.1 Mycobacterium sp. | reverse complement strand
TCTTTACGCTTGCCGACCCCTACCGCCTGGTCCTCGATATCCCCCAAGTCACATTCCAGCTGCCACCGCGTGCCGGCAACGACGCCGAAGTTTACTTGTATTGAAGGTATTTTCGCCGCTGATCGACTGGAATCTCTTGTACCGATCGCTGTACAGGATGTCTGTCGCGAAGGACTCAGTTGACGTCACGTCGGAATCAACGCGTTTGACGAATGCCGCCGGCATACCGCTGCATCCGCGTCGCGCTGCGACCCTGACTAGTCTGAGCCGTGCCTGACCTCGTCTTCGATGCCGCGGTCCGCGGCGATCGCTGACCGGCTGGTCGGCACCTTGGCGTGGATCTGCAGATAGGTTTCGGTGTACCGCGTCGAGATTCGGGTGCCGGCGAATTCGGAAGGGATGACGTCGCCGGTCTTCTGACGCCAATCATGCAACCGCACAGCCAAATCCGCGGCGATGGTGTCCGCGCGGCCGGTGTCGTCGATGGCCAGCAGATTGTGGACCTCGCTGGGGTCTGCTTGCAGATCATATAGTTCCCGTTCGGGCCGCGGCGCGGTGACCAACGGTGCGACGACCTGCCCCGACGGGCTGGCTTCGATGTCCCAGGGCAGATCCAGCAGCGGCCGGCGCCCGTAGTTCTCGATGTAGCTGTATTCCTTCGTGCGGATGGCCCGGATCGGGTCGAACGAATCGTGGTAGGTCTTGGCGGTGTACACCTGCTCGCGCACCGGCTCGGTTCTTGAATCAAGAAGGTTGGCGGCGTGGGAGATTCCTTGGATGCCGGCCGGCTCGTCGACACCGAGAAGCTCTAACAGCGTCGGCACCAGGTCGACGCCGCTGAACAAATCGTCGTACATCCGCGGCGCTGCGGAGAGGCGAGTGGGCGGCCGGATGATCAGTGCAATGCCGGTTCCCGCGTCGTAGAGCGTGGATTTGGCGCGCGGGAATGCAGGACCGTGATCGGTGACGAATACCACCCAGGTGTCGGAGTCGAATCCGGTGTCGGTCAACGTGTCCAACAGTTGCCCGACGGCGGCGTCGGCCGTCGCGATGGATCCGTAGAAGTCCGCCAAGTCCTGGCGCACCTCGGCAGTGTCGGGCAGGTAATCCGGCGGGTTGACGACGGCGGCGTCGGCCGGCTCGTAGCGTTCCCGCGGATAGGGGCGATGCGTCTCGAAGAACCCGGCCGTCAGCAAAAACGGATGATCAGCGCGGGATTCCGCCCGCTTGCGCAGCCACTCCTGCGTCTTCTCAACGACGTACTCACAGAACGAGTTCGACACGTCGAACTCGTCAAACCCCAGCCGGGTGGGATATGACGTCTCATGCTGCATCCCGAAAAGCGCCGAATGCCAACCGGATTCGGACAGAATCTGGGGCAGGGTGCGGACATCGGAATGGTATTCCCAGCCGTGGTGAGCCAGGCCGACCAGCCCGTTGCTTTGTGGGTAGAGCCCGGTGAACAGCGACCCGCGCGACGGCGAGCACAGCGGCGCGCTGGCATGCGCTCGAGTGAAAAGTATGCTCTGTGCGGCCAGTTGGTCCAGGCGCGGGCTGGAAACATCCGAGTGGCCATAGGCGCCGAGGTATCGACCCAAATCATGCCAATGCACAAACAGCACGTTGTCCAGTTGCCGGTCCGCCACGACGTCGTCGCTGATTGCCGTCACCCCCCCACCATGTCGGACCCGCCGGTCGACTTTATCAGCGATTGTTCCCAACTGTTCTCGGACACGAATTCGGCCAGCGGTCGCGCGCAGGCCCAGCCGTCCAACTCCAACGCCGGCCGGTCCGGAAACTCTGGGACCGGACCCAGACACAGGATCGCCACCGGCTCGGCGCCAGCGGGCATGCCCAGCAGCAGTTTCAGTCGCTGCGGATCGAACAGCGACACCCAGCCCATGCCGAGGCCTTCCGCACGCGCCGCCAACCACAGGTTCTGAATCGCGCAGGACACCGAGGCCAGATCCATCTGCGGCAGGGTGCGCCGACCGAAGACGTGAGCCTCTCTGCCGTCGCACAGCGCCACCACCAGCAGCTCAGCGCAGTCGAGGATGCCCTCGACCTTCAGCGCCAGGAATTCCTGCTCACGCAGTCCGA
>NZ_JBARMY010000326.1:0-31277 GCF_049802695.1 Mycobacterium sp. | reverse complement strand
CGCCTCGATCACGCTGGAATGGTCGGTCGACGACTTCACCATCTCCCGGTTCGCCGAGTCCCTCGGAGACGGCGTCATCGCCGCGCAATTTCAGAACAGGGCGCAGTGGTGGCACAACCTGTTCAATTCGGCGACCGGCTACATCTCGCCCCGCGACGCCGCCGGTGCTTTCCTCGACGGTCCCCAGCCCCACGACGCCGGCTCTGACTTCGGAGAAGATTTCGGGCAACAGGGATTCGACGAAGGCAACGCCGACCAGTATCTGTGGCTCGTTCCCCAAAACGTCGGCGGACTGGTCACCGCCCTCGGAGGTCGGCAGGCTGCGGCCGAGCGGCTCGACCGCTTCACCACGGAACTCAATGCCGGGCCCAACAAGCCCTACCTCTGGATCGGGAACGAACCGGATTTCGGGGTGCCGTGGCTGTACAACTACATGGGTCAACCGTGGAAAACTCAACAGACCGTCGACCGGGTCCGCAGCCAACTGTTCGGTCCCACACCGGACGGCGAGCCCGGCAACGACGACCTGGGTGCGATGTCGAGCTGGTACGTGTGGGCCGCGCTCGGGCTGTACCCGATCACGCCGGGCACGCCGATCCTCACCGTGAACACACCGCTTTTCGACCGAGTCGAGATTATGCTGCCCACCGGCAGATTGATCCGGATCACCGCTCCGGGCGCATCCAATGGCCTGAAGTACATCAACGGGCTCAGCATCGACGGCCGGCCCACCGACCAGACGTATCTGCCGGAATCGACCATCGATGACGGCGGGGAGCTGTCTTTCTCGCTGTCGCTGATTCCTAACGTCTTCTGGGGGAGCGCCGAGTCGGCGGCGCCGCCATCGTTCACTGCCGGCCTCGGTCGGTGACCGTCAAGGGCGAGGCGGTCCGGCTTCGCGATCCGGTTCGGCGATACCGCCGTCCGCACCGCCGCGGACATGCACCCGCCATTTCTGATAGCCGCGCCGCGCGGCGAACGCGCCGACGATGGCAGTCACGCACCACACCGCGATGGCCGCATAGGCCAGCGGCGAGGACCGATCCGCGATCGAGGCGCCCAGCGCGGTGTAGACAAATGCGCGCGGCACCGATCCAATGAACGCGCCGAGCGCCATCTGCCACAACGGAATGCCGAACGCTCCGAAGGCATACGAGGCGAGCGCATCGGAGATCCCCGGGATGAAACGCTGACCGACCACAGCCCAGAGACCACCCCGCTCTATCAACGAGTCGATGCGCTCCGCGCGTGTCGTTCCCAGCAGAGCCCGTGCGCTGGTGCGGCCCGCCCGACGGCCGACGAGGCTTGCGACCACCGCGGTGCCCACCGTCGCGCTCAGCGTCACCAACACACCGATCACCGGACCGAACAGCACCCCGCTACTGGCCGCCAGAATCGGGCCCGACACGAACACCGCGCCCAGGATGGCCGAGACCACGACGTAGGTCAGCGGCGCGGCCGGGCCCGTCGCCGCGACCGTGCGCCGAACCGCCTCGACGTCGACGACATGCCGGACGGCCAGCAGATAGACCAGCGCGACGAGGAAGCCGGTGAACACGACAAGCCGCACGGTGTGGCGGCGTCGAGACGGCACAGCGGATCGGTTGCTGTCGGTCATGGTGACCGCGATTCTTCCGCAGGTGGCTCACGTAGGGTCGAATGCGTGCTGCCGACTGGGAGGAAGTGAGCGTGGCGAGAACCGACGACGACAGTTGGGAGATCACCGAAAGTGTCGGCGCGACCGCGCTGGGTGTGGCGGCGGCGCGCGCTGCCGAGACCGAAAAGGACAACCCGCTGATCAGCGATCCGTTCGCCCGGATCTTCCTCGACACCGTCGGCGACGGCGTGTGGAACTGGTATTCGGCGCCTGAGTTGCCCGCCGAAATCGTGAGAGCCGAACCAGAGTTGCCCCGGCGGATGCAGGAGCTGGTCAACTACTTTGCTTGCCGCACCGCCTTTTTCGACGACTTCTTCGTCGACGCCGCCGGCGCGGGCATCCGTCAGGCGGTGATCCTGGCAGCGGGCCTGGACGCGCGGTCCTGGCGGTTGCCCTGGCCCGACGGTACGACGGTCTACGAACTCGACCAGCACCGGGTGTTGGACTTCAAAACGTCGACTCTGATAGAGCACGGCGCAGAACCGACGTGTAATCGGATCGGCGTCGCGGCGGATCTACGTCAAGACTGGCCAACGGCGTTGCAACAGGCCGGTTTCGATCCGTCGGCGCCGAGCGCATGGTCGGTCGAGGGGCTGCTGATGTATCTGCCGACGGCAGCCCAGCGGTTGTTGTTCGACCGCCTTCAGGGGCTCACTGCCTCCGGTAGCCGTATTGCTGTCGAGGCGCTCGCACCTGACTTCGCCGACCCGGGTGCGTTCGCGAAGCGACGTGAGCGCATGCAGCGCATTCAGGCGTTGATGGCTGAAGCGGACCCGCAGCGGGAGGTGCCCCGAACCGACGAGCTGTGGTACTTCGAGAATCGCGATGATGTCGGCGACTGGTTGCGCCGCCACGGCTGGCAGGTCGACGTGACACCGTCGGTCGAGCTGATGGCCGGATATGGACGCAAACCTGCGGCGGACCTTGAGGACGACGGTCCCCGGAACCTATTCGTGTCCGCGCAGCGGGCCCGAACGCAGCCCGGCTGATACTCGTCTCAGCCGTTCGCGCGTAATCGGACCATCCGTATCGTCGAACTTTCGTCGAGCTCCACCAGATCTGACCGAGATCGCAGAAAGTCGCTGAAAGACCGGAACCCGAGCGACTTCTCGCTGAACGACGGGTCCATCCGCTTCATCTGCGCCTTGACCACGGAGTTGTGCAGCCAGTCCGCATCGTCCTTCTCCAGGCCAATCCGCAGCGCGCGCGTCAGCAGACCGGTGGCCGCAGCCTGCGGATCGGGTGATTGCGACTCCTCGGTGTCGGCATCCTTGGTGCGGCCGGCGCGTCGCTTCGGCGACACCGCCACATCGGCGGGTGCCGGCGCCGGCTCCGGTACCGGAACTCCGGGCAGCGCGTCATAGACGACGAACTCGTCGCACGCCGCCGCCAGCGCCCGGCTCGACGACCCGGCCACCCCGATGCCCACCACGTACCGGCCGAGCCGCTTGCATCGCTGCGCCAGCGGGATGTAATCGGAGTCGCCGGCCACGATCACCACGTGGGTCAGATCTGGCAATCGGAACATGTCCTCGACCGTGTCGACGGCCAGCCGAATGTCGGCGGCGTTTTTGCCGTAGGCCGCCGCCGGGAACAACTGCACAAGATCGACGGCGCGGCCAACCAGCTGCTCGCGGTAGCCGGTGTTGACCTCGTTCGACCAGTCCGCGTACGCACGGGTGAGTACCAGCGTTCCGAACGACGACGCGAAGTCGATGATGGCGCCGACGTCGACGGTGGCCCGCATCAGCCGATCCGGAAACTCTTCCAGCCCTTTGGCTTTGTCTCGCTGAAACGAATTACGCCCATTCACCTGGTCATAGCGGGAGATGACGATGTTGTCGAAATCGAGGTAGACCGCGACACGGCCCGCGTCTGGGTCTGCCATCAGCTCAGCCTCGAGCGTTCTTCGTCTGTCATCAGGACCATGACGTCGGGACGGTGAATGGCGGTCACCGCCTCACGGTATACGTGGCGAGGAGTTTCATTGCGCGAACAGCTTCACGCCGACGACTGCAACCGATGTGCCAACCCGCTCGCTCGCACCGCTCGTCGCCCGACCGCGGCGCGCACCGAAGCCTCGGGGCCGACCACCCGCACCTTCTGCTTCGCCCGAGTCATCGCCGTGTAGAACAGTTCCCGGGTCAGCAACCGCGAATCCGCCGGCGGCATCAGCACCGTCACTTCGTCGGCTTGACTGCCCTGACTCTTGTGGATCGTCATGGCATACATGGTCTCGACGTCAGAGAGCCGACTGGTCGCGAAGTCAAGCAGTCCGGTGGCACTCGCGATGGCGGCCCGCAGGCCGTCTGGACCGACCACCACAACACCGGTGTCGCCGTTGTACACCCGCAAGCCGTAGTCATTCGCGGTCAACAGCAGCGGCCGTCCGGCATACCATTCCGACCACGGCGGCTGACCGGTCTCCTCGGCGAGCCACATCTGCACCTGCCGGTTCCAATGCGCCACGCCGAACGGTCCACGCCGGTGCGCGCACAACAGCCGGTGGCGATCCAGCGTCGCGACAGCAACATCACCGGCACCCAGCAGGGCCGCCTCCCGCAGTGCCAAGGCGTGCGGCACCAGCACAGAACGCAGCCGCTGCTCCGGGTGGTCGTCCTCGACGAATTCGATGTGCCTGTCGCCGGACCGCAGCAGGGTCAGCACCTGGTCTGCTTCACCAAACCGGATCGCCTCGGCCAACGCGCCGATCGACTCCCCGAACCGGTGCGGGGTCCGCAGAGCCGCTACCCGCACATCGTCTCGGGCCGACAGACCCTCTACCAAGTCCGCGAGCACCGCTCCGGCCTCCACCGACGCCAACTGGTCGGCATCACCGACCAGGATCAACCGGGCTTGCGGTCGAACTGCCTCCAGCAGCCGAGCCATCAGCGTCAACGACAACATCGACGTCTCGTCGATCACGATCACGTCATGCGGCAACCGGTTCCCGCGGTCATACCGGAACCGCGACGAGGTGTCCGGTCTGGAGCCGAGCAGTCGGTGCAGCGTCACCGCACGGAGCTCACCCAGCCGCGCCCGGTCGGCGGTGTCAAGCCTTTCGACCTCGAGAGCCACTGCCTCCTGCAGCCGCGCCGCCGCCTTGCCGGTTGGCGCCGCCAGCGCGACGCGTACCCGTGGTCCACCGGCGATTTGCGTCTGCTCCGCGAGCAGCGCCAGCAGACGCGCAACCGTGGTGGTCTTACCGGTGCCCGGCCCGCCGGTCAAGACTGTGACCGCCTGCGAGAGAGCGATTTCGGCCGCTTCTCGCTGCTCTTCGAATCCGGCCGGGAAGAGTCGCTCGGAGTCGGGCACATCGATCACCGGCTTGGGCACCAGGAGTGCCAGCAGATCGTCGCAGACCTGTTGCTCTTCGCGCCAGTACCGGTCGAGGTAAAGCAGGCGGTCGTCGTAGAGGTGCAGCACCGGCGGCTCACCAAGCAACGGGCTGGCGCGAACCGCCGCCAGCCATGCCGTCGGCTCCCGCCACGACAGGTCAGCCGGTCCGACGACCCCTGCGACGGTCGACAGGTCCACGCACACCGACCCGCTCCGCAGCGCCCGGACCGCCAACGCCACCGCCAAGGCGACCTGCTCGTCGGTCTCCTGGCTCAGTGCGCAGAGCCGCTGCGCCACATGCACATCCGAGAGATCAAGCACTCCTGCCGCGTTGAACTCATGTAGCACACCAGCGGCACCGAGGGCGGCCCCGACATCGGCGACCGTCATGCTGACCGTCTCCCTTCGTCGAGAACGTCGGACAGCGCAACCACCAAGTCGGGCGGCGGATTCCAACTGAAGACTCCGGCCGGGTGACCGTCGAGTACCGGTGTGTCGACGCCGCACATACCCCGCACGAACAGGTACAGCACCCCGCCGAGATGGTGCGCCGGGTCGTAGCCCGGTTGCCGCCACCGCAAAAATCGATGCAGAACAACAAGATACAGCAGAGCCTGCAGAGGATAATCCGAGTGCAGCATCGCTTCGGTCATGCGTGGACGGTCATAATCACCGGCAATCAGCGGCCGGTCCGGGTCCCCTAGCCAATTCGTCTTGTAGTCAACGACGAGATAGCGATGTCCCGAGTCGCCCGGAACGCGGAGTACGGCGTCGACCGACCCGGTGAGGTATCCGCGCAACACCTGATCCCCGAGAGCGGGGGCCGTCAACCGGCTGACGTAGGGGGAGAGCGCATCATCGGCCGACAGGTGGTCACGCAACAACGCGCCCACGTCGGAAAGCGTCACAGCCGGTGCAGCCGAACGCAGGTCTCCACCGGCCAACGGAAATTCGAAGTTCAACTCGCGCAGCCGATCCCGTAACCCGATCTGCCGTAGCGTCAAACCACCGGCCAACGGGCCCAGCGAGGTGTCATGCATGGGTACCATCGCCGCGGCCAGCACCTCCGGAGCCACATCGACCGGCCACCACACCGCATTCGACCGGATGCGCGACTCCAACTCGACGGCCAAATCCCCGGCGAAGGGGTCAGCCGTCTCCAGCACGGCGTGCACGAGGGTGCCGAATCGCGCGCCCGTCGGCAACTCCGCCATCGGCGACGGCAGGTTCTGCACAACCGGTGCCGCAACGACCGGAATCTCGCCGACTTCGTCGTCCAATTCGGTGTTCTCGGGCTCGCTGCTGACGCCGGTGCTCTCCGCCACGCGGATCAGCCCGGAATAGGAGGTACGACGCCAGGCGGTGTCGATATCGCGGTGGAAGTGGCGGCTTCTCAGGTCGTTCGGCATCTGTGCGCGGGGCACGTCAGGCGCTGCGGCCACCACCGACTGCTCGATCACCGGGCCGCCCGCGGCCTCCCACTCGCGCAGCAAGGCGATCGCGTCGTCGTCGGATATCTTCGCGGGCTCGCAGCGGTCGGGCACGAGCGGCTCTCCGGGTCGGCGACCGCGCAGTAGCCGGGACAAGCCGCCATTGGGTTCGTCGAAGGCCGGCGACCACCACGCCACCACCTGGGTCTGCGCGCGAGTCATCGCGACATATGTCAGCCGGCTGTCGTCGCTGGCGTCCTCTTTGCGGGCCAATTGCTCGACGGTCTTGAAGTCAGGACTGTCCTTGCCGCCGATGTGCAGGCAGCGCACATCGTTATCGTGGAAAAGCATGACGTCGCGGTCCTGCGTGTTGCGGTTGAACGCGAACGGTAGATACACGATCGGATATTGCAGACCCTTGCTGACGAACACCGTCATGACCTGCACGGCGGCGAGATCACTGTCCAGTCGCCGGTTGCGTTCCGTTGCGCCGCTGCGTTCGTCACGCTGCCTGCGCAGCCAGTCGCGAAGCGCGGGCAGAGTGTAGTGCTCGCGATGCGCGACGTCCTGCAGCAACTGCGACATATGCGCGAGGTCGGTCATGTGCCGCTCGCCGCCCTGCCAGGACAGGATGCGGTCACCCATGCCATGCAACTGAGCGGCCTCGAAGATCGCCGCGACGCCACGTTCGCGGGCATGCCCGGCCCACTCCCGCAACGTGGCCGCGAGCCGATCGGTCAGCGCGTCACCGCCGGCTGCAAGCGATTCCGCGGTTTCGCCGAAGAACATGGTCGCCGCGGCGGCGCGGACCATGCCGGGACGGTGCGGCTGGTCGAACGCCTCCAGAAGACACAGCCAATCTTCGGCGGCGTCCGAGGCGAACACGTCGGAATCGCCGGTGTACACCGCCGGAATGCCGGCATCGCACAACGCCTTGAAACACGCCCGGGCGTCCTTGTGCTTCTCGACAATCACAGCGATGTCGCGGGCCTGCAACAGCTCACCGCCGAACATCGCGCCGGCCGCCAGCAGCGCGCGGATGTCGGCGGCGAGGTCTGCGCCGATATGCGCCCGCAGCTGGTCGATCGGCAAATTCTGAATGCCGCTGCGTCCCAGCGTCGCTCGTTGTACCACCCGTAGCCGGAACGGATCGTTGCGCGGCGCGCCCGCCAGTCGATGACCCTGGTGGTAAGCCTCGACGTCGTCCACCACGATCGCGGCGTCGCCCAGCTGGGCACCCCGCAGCACCACCTGCAGTCGCTCGACGAGCGCGGCGTCGCTCCGCCAATTGGTGGCCAGCGTCTTCTTGTCGCCTGCTGTCTCGGCCGCCCGCAGGTACGTCACAATGTCGCCACCGCGAAACGCATAGATCGCCTGTTTTGGATCACCGATGAGAATCACGGTGGAGCACCCGCTGAACGCGCGGTCGATCACCTGCCATTGCACCGGGTCGGTGTCCTGGAATTCGTCGACCATGACGATCGGCCAGCGTTGATGCATACGCACCCGCGCCAGGGAGTCATCGGCGTCCAGCGCCTCGGCCAGCCGGCTCAGCAGGTCGTCGTAGCCGAGGACGCCCAGCCGACGCTTGCGCCTTTCCAGCTCGGCGACAACATCTTCGACGAAGCCGACACAGACGGCGGCCCGCGATCCGGCCTCCGGATGTCGAGGCCGCAGCTCCGTCGACGGATTCTTGACGACCTCGCGCGCCAGCCGCAGGGCATCGCGATAGCTCAGCACCGGATCGTCACGCTCCCGGGCGAAATGAGCCAGGTACAGGTCGTCGACTATCTCGGCGACCAGTTCGTCGAGGCTCTCGACCAAGGTGACGTTCGCGGCAGTGTCACCGGCCACCCCCAGAGACTTCAACACCAGCTGGCAGAACTGATGGGTCGTGGCGATCGTCGCCGCGTCGAAGCCGGCCAGCGCATCCCGCAGCCGCTGCTGACGCAGGGTGCGCCGACCGTCGGTGTCATCCAACAGCGATGCCACCAGCTTGTTGTCCCCGACGATGGACGGGTCGTCGAACGCGGTTACGGCGTGCACGATTTGACCGCGCACACGCTCGCGCAGTTCCTGACTGGCTGCCCGGCCGAACGTGATCAGCAGCATCTGGTCCAGCGTCGCCGCACCTTCGGCGAGGTAGCGGGTCACCAGACCGGCCAACGCGAAGGTCTTACCGGTTCCCGCGCTGGCCTGCAGCACGGTGGTGGAACGCCGGGACGGGAGCGGTCCGAGCAAGTCGAAGCGCTCCATCACACCGGCTCCCGCTCGGCACGCAGCATCGGCAGCCAGAGCCGAGCGGCGTAAGCGCCGAGCCGGTTGTCTTCGCCGTCGTATTCCTCGCCCGGTCGCAGGGGCTGCATCAGGTCCGCCAGTCGCGCATTCTTGCCCCACGCGCGCACGTGCGCGGGTGACTCCTCTTCGCCGGGGAATCGTCCGCTTTTCCACCGGTAAGAAGCCTGCAACAGCGGATCGTCACCGCAGTGCCGGGCGGCGGCCCAGGCATAAGAGGTCTTGATGGGCAAAGGAATCGGCTCTCGACGCCCCGCGTCGTAGATTGCTACCAGATCACGCAGGATCGGCAAGGCGTCGCCGACCGGCGGCCCCAGTCCGTCGACCCGTACAGTGCTGCCCTTCTTCGACCGGCCGATGCATACCGCGGACCAGTCGAGGCGAGGATGTTGCAACGTCAACGCCAGCAACGGGATCCAAGATTCCAGCAGGTGCCTGCCGTCCAGCCTGGAATACGTCACCGACGCCAGGCGCTCACCATACACCCGCGACACGGTGCCCGTGAGTCGTCGCCCGGAGCCCACATTGATGTCGACGTCATACGCCTTCGATTCCGCCCGGCCACGGTGCTGCCGCGCCGCGGTGACCAACTGTGCCGCCTGGTCGCGGATCTCGGTGGCCTTGCGCCACCCGAGTTGACCGGGCGGCAGCATGCCTCGGCGCCACTCGGCCTGCCGCGCGTCATCCGGGCTCATCCCGTGCAGGATGTCGCTGAGCATCCGGTCGCCGACGGTCCATTCCTCGAGATTGTTGATATCGACCGGCATGGCGTCTTGGACACCGTCGACGTCGCGCGGCAACGTGAACTCCAGGGCGCGAAAGAAACCCTTCACCGGGTCTTTGCAGAAGCCGACGAGATCGGCGAGTACGACGTCGTCGGGAGCTGGTGGCGGCAACGGCGTCGAGATGAATTTGGGCCGGTCGCATCGTTGGCCGGTGCTGACCCGCGCCGCCCGCAACACCGTCGGGTCGAAGCTGAACGGGACGTCCGGCACCAACTCCCCGGGAACGACGTTGCGAAAATCGAAGGGCTGCAACGGATGCTTGACGACTATGCGCTCGCGGATCTTGTCGCCGGTGGTCATGTCGAGGGCATCCAGCAGCTCAGCCAGCGGCACCGCGGGCGGCCGCGGTTGACCCGAGTATTCGTTGGCCCCGGTGTAGGTGACGACAAGTTTTTCGGTGGCCGCGCCGATGGCATCGAGCAGTAATTGGCGGTCCTCCGAACGGATGTCGCGTTCGCCGGTCATCGGATTGCGCACCAGCACATCGTCGCCGTCGACGACACCGAGGCGCGGGAACACGCCATCGTCGAGCCCGACCAGGCACACCACCCGGTGCGGCACCGAGCGCATCGGCACCATCGTGCAAACCGTCAGGGTGCCGGTGCGAAAGTTGGCCCGCGTCGGGCGTCCGGACAGCTGCCGGTCGAGCAACGCCCGGGTGTCGGGTAGTCGCAACACCGTCTCGATCCGCGGACCGGCATCGGCCGACACGGCCCCGAACTCGCGCTCCATCTGGCCGGTTTGCCAGCGATCTGCGTCGTGCACGCGCGTGAGCCGGGTGACGCCACCCGTGAGAGCCGTCAGCCACTCGCGTAACGGCCGCGCGCCGGTGAGTGAGTCGATCGTATGCTGCAACCGGCTGACGAATTCGGCCAGTCGGCCGGCCAATTCGACGCGGTTGCTGCCGACGTCGTCGAGGGGCAGTGTCGCGCCGATCCAGGCCCGCGAGTCGTCAGACATCGCGACGCCGGTCAACACCCGGTCGACACCGAAACGCCAAGTGTTGTGCACGAAGTCGACGTGATAAGGCTGCCGGTGCTCTTGGTCGAAGCCCCACCGGATATTCGCCTGCCGGACCCAGCGGGTGATGACCTCCAGATCGTCGTCGGTGAAACCGAAACGGGCGCGCACCGGCGCAGCCTGAGCGAAGTTGAGCACCTCACTGGCTGTCACCCGGCTGCCGGCCAGACCCAGCAGTTGAGAGGCCACGCCGAGCAGCGGGTTCGTCTGGATCAGGGAGCGATCGGCAAGCTTCACGCGCAACCGGTGAGCGGGATGCGCGCCGTTGACCACGTCGCCGAGCCCGAAGTCCGCGACGATCAACGGCGCGTACGTTTCGATGTCCGGGCACATCACCAGAATGTCGCGCGGCTCCAGCGTCGAGTCGTCCTGCAGAAGGCCGAGCAAAATCTCGCGCAGCACATCGACCTGGCGGGCCGCACCGTGGCAGTTGTGTACCTGCACCGAGCGATCATCCGCAGCCAGCTTTCGACCTCCAGGCCGTACGGCATTGGCGGCGATGTCGGACTGCAGCCAGCCGAGCAGCGTATCCGAAGAGGCGGAAACACCGGTGCCGCCGAGAAACTCGTCGGTCGGCAGATTCGTCGGCAGGCTGCGTTGCAACTCTCGCAGGTCGCGCCCGAGCGTCGCCAGCAGCGGATGACCCACCGCACGGTGGCTGGTGTCCGCGCGACGCGGGATCACACCATGGGTGCCGGCAAGCGCGTGCCACAGCTTGTCGCTGGGATGCGGCAGCCACAGATGCACGTCATGGTGGCCGGCCAGCGCGTCCAGCAAGTCGATGTCGGTGGCGGACAACCTGGTGTGCCCGAACAACGACAGCCGCCGCGGCAGCTCGCTTGGTCGTGCTCTCAAGCGTGCGACAGTCCGTTGGTGACGGATGTGCGGGGGATCGGCCTCAACACGGTCAACCAGTGCGCGCCACAGTTCCGGCTGCCACAGCAGGTCCACGTCGAGGTCGCCGGCGTCACCGTTGCGCCAGTCGACGAGCAGTTGCGGCCGTTGCCGGGCGTACGAGGCGAACAGTCCGGCCAGCCGGCGGGTGACCGCGTACCTACGTCCCCGGCGCAGTTCGGCTTCGTAGCCGTCAGAATCGAAGTGGCCCAAGTGCGCTGCGAGCGCCCGGCACCACGGCTCGTCGAGGCTGCGGTCGATCACCTCCAACAGCGGCCACGTCAACGCCTCCGGGGACCACGGGTCGTCGTCTACGGTGCCGGTGATCTCGGCGATCAGCGAACCCGGGCTGCGGAACACCACGCCGGCGCACACCCCGTCATCGCCGCCCGGCGCACCGCTGCCCAGCACGTGCGACAGCCGCTGGCTCAGCCAGCGTTCCACGCCACGCGCCGGCACCAGCACCAGTTCCTCGGCGAAAGGGTCGGGCAGCGGTTCAGCCAGCAGCGACCCCAGCCCGTCGGCCAACAGGTCGGTGCGTTCGGCGCGGTGCACATGAAGCGGCATCGCGGGACACCTTAGACGGCGGCACCGACCCGAGTAGGCGTTTCTCTGCCGGTCACCGAATGCGTGGTAGACAGGCGAGCGAGAGCTCAGATCCAGAGGTAGTAGGGGAGTGCGGTGGAAACCTGGGATGCGATTCGCGCGCGGCGCAACGTACGGCAGTACCGGCCCGACCCGGTGTCCGAAGATGATCTGAACCGGATCGCCGAGGCCGGATGGCGGGCGCCGTCGGCGAAAAACCGTCAGGCCTGGGATTTCGTCGTCGTCACCGATCGGACTCAGCTGCAAGACCTTTCGACGGTGTGGCAGGGCGCCGGGCACATCGCTTCGGCTGCCGCGGCGATCGCGTTCGTCATTCCGGTGCCCCCGGACGATCGCCGAAAGGTGACCGACCAGTACGACGTGGGCCAGGCGACAATGGCGATGATGCTCGCGGCCGCCGACCTGGGCATCGGCACCGGCCACTCGTCGGTGGGTGACCAGGACAAAGCTCGCACCATCCTCGGTGTCCCGGACGGCTATCTGGTGGCCTACCTGCTGGGCGTCGGCTATCCCGCTGACCGACCGCTTGCGCCGATCCGCAAACCCAACCGGCGGCCTTTCGCCGAGGTCGTGCATTACGGGCGGTGGTGAGCCGCGCGGCGGTCGGCTGGAATATCGCCGGCTCGAGCTCGTCTACGCCCTCGGCATCAAGGTCGTGCACTGAGGCGGGTCAGCGCCGGGCTCCAATCTCGTCGTAATCGACGAGCAGATGCCTTGGGCCGCGGAAAACTTGGCTGATGCGGTAGGGGGGTGGGTCCTCGACCAGCCGCGGGTTTTCCACCCGGCGAACGAATGCCTCGAAGGCGGTATTGACTTCCAGCCGGGCCAGCGGACCACCGAAGCAGACGTGAATGCCGCGCCCCCAACCCACGTGCTCGTTGTCGGCGCGTTGGGGGTTGAACGTGTTGGGGTCGGGGAAACGCCGCGGATCTCGGTTGGCCGCGCCGTACATCAGATAGATGGGTGAGCCTCGTGGGATCATGGTGCCGGCTATCTCGATGTCGGCCAGCGCTAATCGGGTCGGGAAGAACTGCACCGACGACTGCAGCCGCAGCACCTCCTCGATGGCGCGGGGAATCAATTCAGGCTTGCTGCGTAATAACTCGATCGATTCGGGGTTGCGCAGCACGGTCAGCACACAGTGCGAAATCAGATTGACCGTCGAGTCATGACCGGCGGCAAACAGCAGCATGGTGTTGTTCACGATCGCACTCGGCGACATCCGCCCATCGGGTCCGTCATCGTGTACCAACTGCGAAATCATGCCCGGGCCGGGGGATTCCTCGGCTTTCTCAACCAATCCGATGATGTACTTCTTGAAGGCAATGTTGCTTGCTTCGCCTTTAGCCCGGCGGGCCCGGCCCTCTTCGGTGGCGATCTCGGGCCCGAGGTCAAAGAGACCGGTTATCGCGTCCGCGACCCAGGCGTGAAACTGTGGCTCGTCTCCGATCGGCACGCCAATGATCCGGCAGATCACATTGACCGGCAGCGGATAGGCAAACTCGTCGACGACGTCTATGCCATGCTTGCCAGCGACCTTGTCCAGCAGGTCGTCGACGATCTGCTGACACAGTGGCTCCTGGCTAGGGATCACGCCCGGTGAATGCGGCGGACCGAAAAACCGCATGCACTGCCGGCGAGCCCGGTCGTGGTCGGGCGGGTCCTGCGCGATAAAGCTCGGCTCCCGGCCGTACGCCTCCATCATCTCGATCACCGACTCGTCGACAATTTCCGGTTCTGTGGCGGCAAGCGGGCGACCTTTGCGACGGTCAGAACTCACCCGGGGATCGTGGGCCAAGGCAATGAGCTCCTCGTATCCGGTGACGGCATAGATACCGTTCGTCACCCGCACGACCGGCGTCTTGCGCAGCTCGTCGAAGAACGGGTAGGGATTCGCGCGGTTTTCATACCGCATTGCGGCGTCGAAGGCTTCTTCCGGTGTCATGGGCGTCGCTCCTCCTCATCCCTGCTTCATCGCTGACGGGGGCGGAATTCGACGCGACGTTCGCTGGGGTCATGCCCCGTCAACACCACATCGGGGGTTTCAGTCGGCACGCCACGCGGCGGGAAGTCGGCGGGCATCACGCGCCTGTCCTCAGGAAAATCAAAGCCCGGCGGCGGCGGTGGAAATGGACCCGACCGCGCGATCTCGTCCCGGTAAAAGTCGATCCACTTACCGTGGTTGAAGGTGACCGCGCCGACGATACGTCCCCGCCGGCCATAGGCCGCGGCGAACCGGCGCTGCTTCACCGAACCCTGGGTGAAGACGATTTCGTCGCCGAAGGACGGCACGCCAACGGATTTGATGTTGACACCGAATTGGCCCGACCAGAACTGTGGGATCAGCAGATGTGCCCAGCGGTCGACTTCGTCGCAGACCATGTTGTGCGCGGCGACCCGCGCGCCCAGCACGGCGTTGTCCCAATGTTCCATTGCCACGAACTGATAGTCGTAGAGCACATGCGGGGCACGCGCGACGTCGCCGGCCACGAAGACGTTATTGGTCACCACCCCGTTGATGTCGAACGCGCGGCAGCCGGCGTCACACCCAATCCCCCAGAACCCGGCCGCCAGCCCGGACCCGTCGAGCCACTCGACGTTGCGGATCGACCCCAACGACGTCACCACCACGTCGACGTCGAGCGTGCTGCCATCCGATAGCCGCGCGCGGCGCACGTGCCCGTCCGCGTCACCCTCCAACGTCAGCACCGAGACACCGGTGCGAAGATCCACCCCGGCTGCGCGCTGCATTTCGGCGGCGATCGCGCCGATCACCCCGCCGAGCGCCCCGGACAACGGGGCCGGCCCGCGCTCGGTAACCGTCACCTGCAGGCCGATCTCGCGGCACACCGAGGCCACTTCCGAACCGATGAACCCCGAACCGATGATCAGCACCCGCTGGGGATGGGTGGCCAATGCGGCCTGTAGCCGTACGGCATCGGCACTCGTGCGCAGAGTGTGAACGCCCGCCAGCGCGGCTTCCTCCGGGTTGGGCCATTGCCGACTACGCACACCCGTCGCGATCAGCAGGCGATCGCCCGCCACCTCGGTGCCGTCAGCCAGCCGCACCAGCCGGTTGGCACGGTCCAGAGCAGTCGCGGCCACACCGAGCCGCCACTCGGCATCGACCTGGCGGAGCCGCGGCAGCTTCGTATGATCAGCGGCCACCCATCCCTTGAGGACCTGTTTGGACAGTGGAGGCCGGTCATACGGCTCACACGGCTCGTCACCGATGATGGTGAGGTGCCCCCGGAAACCCTCTTCCCGTAGTGCTTCGGCGGCACGAAGCCCGGCCAGCGAGGCACCGACAATGACGATGCGCCCCTTGTCTCTGAAGCCATTCCCGGTCATCTGCTCACCACAGACACCTAGTCGCTGTCGAGCCGGTCCACGATGATCGCCTGCACGGGGCATGACGCCGCTGCCCGTAACACCCGCAGCCGCTCAGTGTCATCCGGGTTGGGGTCGTAGGTGAGGGCCTCTTCGCCGCTGAGTTTGAGCACGCTCGGTGCGAGCGGCACACATTGCGCGTATCCCAGGCAGCGGTTCAGGTCGACAACGATCCGCATAACGACCCCGGTCCTCTTGGCTGAAGATCCAATGCTGCGCAGCGTACATCCGGCGGCGACACCAATCACGGGGTTTGCACCCGGGGGCATGCTGGTAGCCGTGACCAGAAACGAGATCACCGAGCAAATCGTCGTTGCCCGCTTGCAGAAAGGCCTGACCTGGCAGCAGCTCGCTGACGCGATCGGCAGGCCGGCTGTCTGGACGACGTCGGCATTGCTGGGCCAGCACCCGATACCCGCGGACCTGGGCGAGGTCCTCGTCGAGCTGCTGGGCCTGGAGGAGTCGGCAGTGCCGGTGCTGGCCGCGTCGCCCATGCGCGGAGGTTTGCCTATGCCAACGCCGACCGACCCGACCGTCTACCGTTTCTACGAAGCGATTCAGGTCTACGGCCCGGCGCTCAAGGAGCTGATCCACGAGCAGTTCGGCGACGGGATCATGAGCGCCATCAACTTCAGTGTCGATCTGCAGAAGAAACCGCACCCATCCGGTGACCGCGTGGTCGTGACGTTCGACGGGAAGTTCCTGCCCTACGACTGGGTTTCAGCGCAAGGCTGAAGGCGCCGGGGGGTGCGGCGGCCGGCAGTCCCGCCGGGCCCGGGGCGATGAGCGCGTGCAACGCACGAAGAGAGACCGGGCCCATCCCGCTAGAGCCCGAACTCGGCGGCCATCCCGTCGATTCCGGCGCGAATGCCCCGCAGCGTCTCTGCGCGTGCGCGCAACTTGGTCGCGAGGTGCGCCTGTTGGTTGAGGTTGGTGAATTCTCGTGCCGCTTCCAGGGCCCGGTCCAACACCATGTCGGGTAACACCACCTCGTCGAGCCAGCCCGCGGCGACGGCGGTCTCGCCGAAGAACGTCTTGGCCAGCCCGGCGGACTGTTGGTACGCCGACGGCGTCAGCCGCAGTTTCATGATCTCCAGTGCCGCGAACGGAATGGTCATACCGATCGCAACTTCGTTGGCCTGAATGTTGTGGGCCTGCGCCGCCACCCGGTGGTCTCCGCTGGCCAGCAGGAACGCGCCCATCGCGATGGCATGGCCGGTGCAGGCCATCACCACCGGCTTGGGATAGGACAGCAGCCGGTGCGCCAGCTCGAAGCCACCTTTGAGCATCTCGATGGCCGGCTGCAGGTCACCGGAGGTGAGGATTTTCAGGTCGAAGCCGCCGCTGAAGACCCGGTGATTTCCCGCGATCACCACCGCGCCGACGCCGTCCCGGTCGGCGCTGTCCAGCGCGTCGGTGATGGCTTGCTGCATCGCCGGACCCAGCGCATTGACCTTGCCGTCATCGAGGGTGATCACCGCGATCGGATCGTCGTGACGGTAGTTGACCGGGCCGGTCATGAAGACTCCTTCGATGTGGACATCTTTGCGCCGGGCTTCTCGTCAGACTTGCTGACGATGCCTGCCCAAATCGGCTCCGGCGTCACCCCACCGCAAGCTGACGTTGACGTCGGTGGGTGCGTCGAGCTGACGGGTACGCCACCTATCCTGCGTTTCCTCTGCCGCCCGCTTGATCCGCTCGATCTCGCTGCGGAACACCTCCGGTCGCGTTTCCTTGGTGGCGTAGTGGAAGTAAGTCACCAGGTTGCGCAACAACTCCAGCTTCTGCTTTTCCCGCTTCGCCCGGTCGTGGTTGGTCATCAACTCGATGCGCTGCACCGGCGGCAGGCTGTCCCAATCCAGCACGACCGGCGTCTGCAGCGGACGGCGGGTGCGCTGCCAGAACCGCCGCGCGTGCTCAGGCCGGTCGAAGTAGGTCACCGTGCCGGAGAACTGCGATCCGATGCTGTCGCCGAATTCCGCTCGGTCGAGCGCGGAATCCCAGACTGTGCGCCATTCCTGGCCAGGTGCCAGCGACGCCAACGTTCGCGGCAGTTGCAGCTCGGAAACATTGCCGTAGCCATCGGACGCGCTCTCATAGGCAGCCACGGTTGGCGGATCGGGGAAAGCGAACTCGACGTCGTAAGCGGCGGTCTTGCCGAAGTTTCGCACCACCAGCTCGATCACATGCCAGTCGGTGGCATGCGGTTCCATGAACATCGCGACGTGCGGCCGAGACCGCTCCGCCGCCAAGTGTCGGCTGCGCTGAATTTGCCGGTGCGTGTACAGCAGCGCGACGACCCCGAGTGCGAGCGCGAGCCACGCAGCCGACGCCAACCACGTGCCGGAGCCCGCTCGGGTGACGTCGTGCCAGCGATCGTGGATCCAGCCCATGGCATCCATTCTCCCGCTTATATCACAGTGCTCGGTGCCGGGCGATCCGCCGACGTCGGCTTTCCGGCCCTTCGGTTGCGTTGCTGGCAGCCAAGTCTCAGCCGGTCAGCCGCCCATCAGCTTTCGCCATTGATCGAGATTCGACGCCCGGTAAACGTAGTTGGAACTTTTGACCTCCGACAGCGACGCACTGGGCTGCATCGAGTACCAGTGCCCAGGGAAGACCGTCGGGTCACCTGCGAGTTGTGCGAGCTGTTGCAGGCTGCGGTACATCTCGTCGGAGTCGCCGCCGGGGAAGTCGGTGCGCCCGCAGCCCTCCAGGAAAAGCGTGTCCCCGGCGACCAGTCGACCGTCGAGCAGAAAGCATTGACTGCCGGGGGTATGGCCGGGCGTGTGGAGCAACTCGATCTCGATGTCGCCGACGCTGACCTTGTCACCGTGCTCATGGGTGGTCAGATCGTTCATGCCGATTCCGGTGACGCGGGAAACCCACAGCGCTTCATGGGAATTCACGTGCACCGGAACGCTGGTGCGGTCGAGCAGTTCAGCCAGGCCCTTGAGCTCGAAGCCCATCATCGAGCCGCCCACGTGGTCGGGATGGTGATGGGTGACCAGCACCCCGGACAGCCGCATACCGTCACCCTCGAGTGTGTCCAGCAGATCCCCGGCCGCGTAAGCCGGGTCCACGACCAGGCAGTCACCGCTCGACCGGTCGCCGATCAGGTAAGCGAAGTTGCGCATCTGTGTCGCAATCACGTCTCCGCCGGCGAAGTCACGACCGGAGAGCAATTGACGGAAGTAGAGCTGCTCCGAACTCGGCATTTCACCAGCCTATGACGCGGTGCCGCCGACACCGGGTGACGGCCCGGCGTCCGGCCGCAGTCCGATCGGTACGTTGGTGATCGGCGCCCATCAGTTTGGCCGGCTTGCGAGCCAGGTTGTACCCTCTTCTAGGCCCGCGGCACAGATCGGCCGGCTGCTTCGGGTGGTGCCCCCTTAGCTCAGTCGGCAGAGCGTTTCCATGGTAAGGAAAAGGTCAACGGTTCGATTCCGTTAGGGGGCTCGGCGGACGCCGAGTGGGCCGGCGGCCCCAGAAAGGCAATGTGGCCCCGGGGCGATGTAGCTCAGTCGGTTAGAGCGAACGACTCATAATCGTTAGGTCGCCGGTTCGAGTCCGGCCATCGCTACAAAACAATACGAAGAACACCCAGAAAGAGAAGTGACGTGGCGTCCAGTACTGATGTGCGGCCGAAGATCACCCTGGCCTGTGAGGTGTGTAAACACCGCAACTACATCACCAAGAAGAACCGCCGCAACGATCCCGACCGGCTGGAACTGAAGAAGTTCTGCCCCAATTGCGGCAAGCACCAGGCGCATCGCGAGACACGCTAGAGCCAACCCAGACAGGTTTGCCGAAGTCGACTAGGTAAGGTCTACCCTCGTGTCGCTGTCGTCGAATATGGTCGGGATGCACTACCGCTACCCCGACTTTTACGAAGTTGAGCGGGAGAAAGTCCGCGAGTACGCGACGGCCGTCCAGAACCATGACGCTTTCTTCTTCGAAGAATCAGCTGCTGAGGAGCTCGGGTATAAGGGCGTGCTGGCACCGCTGACGTTCATCTCGATATTCGGCTATCAAGCCCAGTCAGCGTTCTTCGCACACGCCGACATCGCGATTCAGGAAGCCCAGATCGTCCAGGTCGACCAGGTGCTCAAATTTTCGGTGCCGATCCAGGCCGGCGACCGGTTGTACTGCGACGTGTACGTCGACTCGGTACGCAGGGCGCACGGCACCGACCTCATCGTGACGAAGAACATCGTGAGCAATGCGGCAGGCCAAGTAGTGCAAGAGACTTATACGACCTTGGCGGGTCGTGCGAGTGGGGACGGAGACGAGGGATTTTCTGATGGCGCTGCGTGAGTTCAGTTCGGTGCAGGTGGGCGACCAGCTTGCGGAGAAGGTCTACCCGCTGACCCGGGCGGATTTGGTGGCTTACGCCGGGGTGTCCGGTGACTTGAACCCGATCCACTGGGACGATGAAATCGCCAAGATGGTCGGGCTGGACACCGCGATCGCGCACGGCATGCTGACCATGGGCCTGGGTGGTGGCTATGTCACCTCCTGGATCGGCGACCCGGGCGCGGTGACCGAGTACAACGTCCGCTTCACCGCGGTGGTGCCGGTGCCCAACGACGGCAAGGGCGCCGAGATCGTGTTCACCGGTCGGGTGAAGTCGGTTGATCCGGACAGCAAGTCGGTGGTGATTGCGCTGACGGCAACTAGCGGCGGCAAGAAGATCTTCGGCCGGGCGACCGCGACGGCAAAGCTCGCCTAGTCATGGCGCTCAAGACCGACATCCGGGGAATGGTCTACCGGTACCCGGACTACTTCGTGGTGGGCCGCGAGCAAGTGCGCACTTTCGCCAGCGCGGTCAAGTCCGAGGACCGTGCCAGCTACCACGAAGACGCGGCTGCCGAACTCGGCTACGACGACATCGTCGCTCCGCTGACCTACGTCTCGATTCTCGCCAAGATCGTCCAGGCCGACTTCATGCGCAATGTCGACACCGGCTATGAGACCCTGCAGCTCGTCCAGGTCGACCAGAAATTCATCTACCGCAAACCGGTACTTGCCGGGGACATACTGTGGGCAACCATGGAAGTCGCCTCGGTGGATGAGCGATTCGGCGCGGACATCGTCGTCACCAGGAACACCTTGACCAATGACAACGGTGAGTTGGTGCTGGAGGCCTATACCACGGTGATGGGCCACGAGGGCGACAAGTCGATCCAGCTCAAGTGGGACCTCGAATCCGGGCAGGTTGTCCGGACAGCCTGATTTGGTACCCGGTACCTGCATCGATGTACACTCGGGCCTCGGGGTTTTCCCATTGCAGCGCGCTGTCCGTCGGTTCACCGAACGGAGAGCGCGCGTGTTATGCGCGCCGACGACGATGCAGAGCGAAGCGATGCGGAGGAGTGGCGCTGATGTAGGCCCCGTAGCGAACAGGTTGGCTTTCTCGAGCCTAAGCCAACCCCTGAAGGGGCGTAGCTCAACTGGCAGAGCAGCGGTCTCCAAAACCGCAGGTTGCAGGTTCAAGTCCTGTCGCCCCTGCTGGAGGCGTAGGCGTCCGGCGACGATGCGGGCCGGGACGGGCCGAAGAGAAGCCGGACATAGGATCTAGCGATGGTGGACACTGGAGAGTGGTCACTAGGGATAGTGGTCACTAGGGATAAAGGAGCACGCGGTGAGCGACGAGCACGATAGTGCCGACGCCGCAGGCGACGGCAGCGACACGGAAAGTGGCGGCCGGACAGCTGTGGTGACGCGCCCGCAGCGGCCTACCGGCAAGCGGTCGCGGCAGCGCAGTGACGACGACGCCGACGGCGACGCCTCTGCGTCGGTGGCGGTCGAAGTCGCCGGGGAGGGCGACGACGCCAAAGCCAAGGACAAGCGCGCCAAAAAAACCAAAAAAGCCAGAAGCAAGAAGAAGAAGCCGGCGGGCCCGAACCCGATCGTCTTCGTCCTCACCTACCTCAAGCAGGTTGTCGGTGAACTGCGGAAGGTGATCTGGCCGAACCGCAAACAGATGATGACATACACCTCGGTGGTGCTTGTTTTTCTCGCGTTCATGGTCGCGTTGGTCGGACTGGCGGATCTGGGCCTGGCCAAATTGGTGATGCTGGTATTCGGCTCACCTTCGTAAGTTATAGAGAGGACTAAGACCCGTGACTACCTTCGACGGCGATACGCCCGCGGGTGAAACGGTCGACCTGAAAACGGCAGAGGCAGAGATCGGAGACGACACGGCCGCTGAGGCCAGCCCGGAGCCGGCTGACGAAGTCGACCCTGCCACCGCTCTCAAGTCGGAGCTGCGCGGTAAGCCGGGTGACTGGTATGTCATCCACTCTTACGCGGGATACGAGAACAAGGTGAAAGCCAACCTCGAGACCCGTGTGCAGAACCTCGACGTCGGTGACTACATCTTCCAGGTGGAGGTACCCACCGAAGAGGTCACCGAGATCAAGAACGGTCAGCGCAAGCAGGTCAACCGCAAGGTGTTGCCGGGTTACATCCTGGTGCGAATGGATCTGACCGACGAATCGTGGGCGGCGGTGCGCAACACGCCCGGTGTCACGGGATTCGTCGGCGCCACCTCGCGTCCCTCGCCGCTGTCGCTGGACGACGTGGTGAAGTTCCTGCTGCCGCAAGGCGCCGCGAAGAAGCCCGCCAAGGGTGCCGCCAGCACGGCCGCGGCGGCAACCGAAGGCGGCCTGGAACGTCCTGTCATCGAAGTGGACTACGAGGTCGGCGAGTCGGTCACGGTCATGGACGGACCCTTCGCCACGCTGCCCGCCACGATCAACGAGGTCAATGTCGAGCAGCAGAAACTCAAGGTGCTGGTGTCCATCTTCGGCCGCGAAACACCTGTCGAACTGACCTTCACCCAGGTCTCCAAGATCTAAGTCGGCAAGCGCCGGCCATCAGCTCAGGAAGGAACATCAACACCTCATGCCGCCGAAGAAGAGGAAGAAAGTCACCGGTCTGATCAAGCTGCAGATCCAGGCGGGTCAGGCGAACCCTGCGCCACCGGTCGGTCCCGCGCTCGGCCAGCACGGCGTCAACATCATGGAGTTCTGCAAGGCGTACAACGCCGCGACCGAGAATCAGCGGGGCAACGTCATCCCCGTCGAGATCACCGTCTACGAGGACCGCAGCTTCACGTTCGCGCTGAAGACGCCGCCGGCTGCGCAGCTGCTGCTGAAGGCCGCGAACGTGCAGAAGGGCTCCGCCGAGCCGCACAAGACGAAGGTCGCCAAGGTCACCTGGGATCAGGTCCGCGAGATCGCCGACTCCAAGAAGGCCGACCTCAACGCCAACGACCTCGACGCTGCCGCCAAGATCATCGCCGGGACGGCCCGGTCGATGGGCATCACTGTCGAATAGCTTCGGCGTCGGACGACGATGTGGGCCGGTGACGGCCCGAGGAGGAGTCCGACAAATCAAGACGACCGTGGGAGGGCCAGCTTCGGCCCGACAGAACCAACCACAACCAACGTCAGATTGGATATCTCAATGAGCAAAACCAGCAAGGCATACCGCGCCGCCGCCGAGAAGGTGGACCGTGCCAACCTCTACACCCCGCTGCAAGCGGCCAAACTGGCCAAGGAGACGTCGTCGACCAAGCAGGACGCGACGGTCGAGGTAGCCATCCGACTCGGGGTCGACCCGCGCAAGGCGGACCAGATGGTCCGTGGCACAGTCAATCTCCCGCACGGCACCGGCAAGACCGCGCGTGTGGTGGTGTTCGCGGTGGGCGAGAAGGCCGCGGAAGCCGAAGCCGCCGGCGCCGACGCGGTGGGCAGCGAAGACCTGATCGAACGGATTCAAGGCGGCTGGCTGGATTTCGACGCAGCGATCGCCACCCCGGATCAGATGGCCAAAGTGGGTCGGATCGCCCGGATCCTGGGCCCGCGCGGTCTGATGCCCAACCCGAAGACCGGCACGGTGACTCCTGACGTGACCAAAGCCGTCGCCGACATCAAGGGCGGCAAGATCAACTTTCGGGTCGACAAGCAGGCGAACCTGCATTTCGTCATCGGCAAGGCCTCGTTCGACGAGAAGCGGCTGGCCGAGAACTACGGCGCCGCGATCGACGAGGTGCTGCGGCACAAGCCGTCGACGTCGAAGGGCCGCTACCTGAAGAAGGTCACCATCTCGACGACCACGGGTCCGGGGATTCCGGTCGACCCGTCCGTCACCCGGAATTTCGCCGAGGCGTAGGGCAAGGCGCCGGTGGCGCCGCGGCCCTTAGCCGACCATCAAGCGGGAGGCGTAGGGCAAGGCGCCGGTGGCGTTCGGCGTCGCGAGCTGAGGGCAATAGAGCGTCCTCGCCGGTGATAGCCCATGCGATATCTTGTTCACACGTGCACTGCTAGTCGTCCTGCGTTACCAATGGGACGGCTGTGGTGCCGACGCAACCTGTCCGCGGCTACGCCGCGGCGCCGGGCTTGAGGTATGTGACCAGGCTGACGTCGAGCGTCTCTTCGACGAAGTGGGCCTCGCAACCGCGCAGGTAGCGCATGTACCGGTTGTAGACCTCTTCAGAGGTGATCTCGATCGCCTTGTCCCGGTTGGATTCCAGCGCATCGCCCCACAGGTGCAGCGTCTTCACGTAATGCGGGCGCAGTGAAAGGGGCTCCGGAACGACGAAACCGGCCTTCTCGCCGTGTTCGACCATCATCGCGGTGGTGGGAATTCGACCGCCGGGGAAGATCTCGGTGATGATGAACTTGATGAACCGTGCGGTCTCGAATGTGAGCTTCTTGCCGCGGGCGTGCAGATCGTAAGGGTGATAGCCGACACTGCTCTGCACGGTCATCCGCCCGTCGTCGGGCATGATGTTGAAACACCGTTTGAAGTAGTCGTCGTAGTTCTCGAAGCCGAAGTGCTCGAAAGCCTCGATGGACACGATCCGGTCGACAGGTTTGTGGAAATCCTCCCACCCGTGCAGAAACACCTCGCGTGAGCGGTCGGTGTCGATCGAGTCGAGAAGAACTTGTGCGCGGGCATACTGATTTTTCGACAGGGTCAGGCCGATAACGTTCACGTCGTACTTCTCGACAGCGCGCTTCATCGTGTCGCCCCAGCCGCAGCCGATGTCGAGCAGCGTCATGCCGGGCTTGAGGTCCAGCTTGCTCAAGTTCAGGTCGATTTTCGCGATCTGCGCTTCGTCCAGCGTCAGTTCGGGTGGTTCGAAATAGGCGCTGCTGTATATCCGGGTCGGGCCCTGGAACAGCTCGAAGAATTCTTCGGAGAGGTCGTAGTGGGCCTGGATGTCTTCCGGGCGCGTTCGCGTCCTCGTCCCACTCGGTTCGTCAGGCACTGCGTCCTCCGTTGTTCTCTGCGCACACTTCTGGTCTTGAGCCGGTGTGGACCTGTGGGAACCCTACAGGTTGAAGGCCCCCGATGGCACATTCACGCCCAGTGAGTCACCCGGTAAATCGGCTAGTCAGCCTCAGCGAAATTAGTCGTCAATTCGCTGATCACCCGGTCCCAAAGCTGTTCAGGCAGATCGTGTCCCATGCCCTCCAACAGGACCAGTCGGGCGCCTTTGATCGCACTCGCCACCGCGCGGCCACCGGAGGGTCGCATCAACTTGTCCGCCTTGCCGTGGATGACGACGGTGGGGGCGGTGATCTGCCGGTCATAGCGCGACAGATCGCCGCTTCCGATGATCGCGTTCAGGTGTTGGCTGATGCCCCACGGGTAGTAGCTGCGTTCATACCCTTCGATCGCCTCGTCGCGGATCCGCTGTTCGGGCGCCGGATATCCGGGGCTGCCGATGATGCGGCTGACCCGCACCACGTTGTCGATGATCACATCGCGCGGCGAGTTCGGCGACGGTCCTTTGACCATCGCCAGCAGGGCATCCGGCGCGGATGGCGGCAACAGCCGGCGATTGTTGCTGGAGAAGATGATCGCCAGCGACCGTGTCCGCTCGCGGAAACGCGCCGCGAAGATCTGAGCGATCATGCCGCCCATCGAAGCGCCGACGATATGGGCCCGCTCGATTCCGAGGTGGTCGAGCACCGCGGCGGCGTCGTCGGCCATGTCCTCCAGCTTGTAGGCCGCTCCGCTGCGAATCCCGAACCAGAATTTGACCATCCGAAGAATCAGCGACTCAGTCGAGCGATGCCGTTCAGTCTTGTCCGACAGGCCGACGTCCCGGTTGTCGTAGCGGACCACCCGCAGCCCTTCGGCGACCAGCTTCTCGCAGAAAGCGCTGCGCCACAACAACAATTGCGCGCCCAAGCCCATGATGAGCAGCACCGCCGGGTCGTTGGGATCACCCATGTCCTCGTAGTAGAGGTGCAGATCACCCGAACGGGCTTTACCGGTACGAACTTCCATCGTCCAAAGACCTTTTAGACTTCTACGTCGGCTTGGTGCTCGCGGCTGACCTCGACCATGAAGTTGGCGAAATAACCGGTCAGCTGCGGATCGGACATCATCTGCCATTTCGGCGCCAGCAGTTTCATGTACCGCTCGACGTAGAGGAATTGCTTGCCGATCAGCACCAACTCTCGTGGCAGCTTGACGTCGTAGGCGTCGGCCAGCGTCGAAAGCTGCCGCCCGATGTCCGCGTAACTCATGTCGCCCAGCGACTTCATCGTCAAGGGGGTGGAGAACGCTTCCAGATCCTTAGCGGCCTGCGCCTCCGGCTTGATGGTGCCGACGGCGCCCATCAACACGACGATCTTGCCCGCAGCGGCGTGGTCCTTCTTGACCAGCAGCGCGTACACCAGCTCGCGCAGCAGCCAGCGGGTCCGCGGGTCGATGCGGCCCATGATGCCGAAGTCGAAGAAGACGATGCGACCCTCGTCGTCGACGTACAGGTTGCCGGCATGCAGGTCGCCGTGGAACAACCCGTGCCGCAGCCCGCCCTCGAACAACGAAAACAGCAGCGCTTTGACCAATTCGACGCCGTCGAATCCGGCTTTGCGGATACCGGCGGCATCGTCGATGCGGATGCCGTTCACCCGCTCCATCGTCAGCACCCGGTGACTGGTGAAGTCCCAGTACACCTGTGGCACGCGGATATTGCGGCCCAGCGGCGAGGCATGCAGATGCGAGACCCAGGCGTCCATGGACTGCGCCTCCAGGCGGAAGTCCAGCTCTTCGGCCAGGTTGTCGGAGAAGTCTGCGACGACGTCCTGTGCCGACAGCCGTCGACCAAGCTTGGCCAGTTCCACAGCCTGCGCGAAACGCTTGAGGATCTGCAGGTCGGCGGCAACCCGGCGGCGGATGCCCGGCCGCTGAATCTTGACGACGACCTCCTCACCACTGTGCAGGGTGGCGAAATGCACCTGCGCGATGGACGCCGACGCAAACGGCTCCTCTTCGAACGTCGCGAACAGTTCGGACGGCTCGGCGCCGAGGTCTTCGACGAAAAGTTTGTGCACCTCGTCTCTGTCGGCCGGCGGCACCCGGTCCAGCAGGCTGCGGAATTCACGGGACAGCTGCTCGCCGAAAGCGCCCGGGCTGGACGCGATGATCTGGCCGAACTTGACGTAGGTGGGTCCCAGGTCGGCGAAGGCCTGCGGTACTTCTTTGATCATTTTCTGCTGCCAGCGGCCGGAGCGGGGCAATTTGCTGACGACGCGGGCGGCGGTGCGGGCGACTTGCCAGCCTGTGACCCCGATACGGGCCGCCTCGACTGGCAAGGGCACCCGATCCAGCTTGGCTACCTCACGATGCGTGGTCGGACTCATTCCAGCAGTGTGCCAAAGGGTTGGCGTTGAGGCCCAATTGCGGGCCCAGATGCTGTGAGCGGGATCACTGCGGCGGGCTGGTGATGCCGAGCCGGTCGGTCAAGGTGAAGAACGCCACCGCGAAGTCGTTCACGGCCGTGTTCGCCCTCAACTGCTCCCAGTCGACCCGCTCCCGGACGGCGCGAACAGCTGGCAGCAGCTTCGCGAAATCACAGCTGTGCTCGTGCAGGGCGCAGAGTTTCTGAGTCAACACCAGTGTCGGCGACAACACTTGCATACGAATTGCCAGCACTTCTTGGCTCTCGCCGGACCGGATCATCTCGGCGTCGACCGGGACATCGTTGATGGCGTGCAGCACGTCGACGAAAACGCTGTCCAGGCCGGCCTTGAACAGCCAGTCTTCCGGTGGCCGGCTGATGGTGAATCCGGCGGCTTCCAGGGTGACCGTCGCCGCATCGACGTCCGGCTCGGCGATGGCGAAGTCGACGTCGTGCACCGGCTCCGGGCCGCCGTGCACCCACAGCGCGTAGCTGCCCGCAAGCGCGAACTGCGGTCCGTGCGCTTTGAGCGCCGAGGCGGCCCGTCGCAGCGCCTCGCGCAGTCGGTCGCTGGAGGACGCCGCTTCGGCTGATCGGAGAACTGTCATATTTTCCAATTCTTCCAGGGGGAAGCTATTACCCATGCGGATAGCGACGTTCAACATCCTGCACGGCAGCACCGCGCACGACGGCGAGGTTGACGTGAATCGGCTCGCTGCCTGTGTGCGGCAACTGGACGCTGACGTGCTGGCTTTGCAGGAAGTCGACTTCGACCAGCCCCGCTCGGCTATGGCGGATCTCACTGCCGTCGCGGCCGAGGCGATGGGCGCGGTGAGCCACCGGTTCGTCGCCGCGATCTCCGGAACTCCGGGAGCCACCTGGATGGCCGCGACCGGTGACGATCAACCCGGCGCCGCCGCCTACGGCATCGCGCTGTTGTCGAGGTTTCCGGCTTTGAACTGGCAGGTGGTGCGGCTGCCGCGGATCCGGGGCAGATTTCCGATGTATCTGCCCGGACCGCGCCGGGTGCAGATCGTCGACGAAGAACCGCGCGCGGCGGTGCTGGCCCGACTGGACACCGACCTGGGCCCGCTGACCGTGGCCAACACCCACCTGTCGTTCGTTCCCGGCTGGAACCGCGTGCAGCTGTATCGACTGGCCCAGGATCTGCGCGGCTTTGCCGGTCCGCGCGTGCTGATGGGCGATCTCAACATGACTCCGCCGACGCCGCAGCGCTGGACGCGGCTGCGGCCGCTGGCGACTGCACCGACGTTCCCCAGCGACCAGCCCGAGCGTCAGCTCGACCACATCCTCACCGACGACCGGCGGTTGGTTGCCGACCTGTGCTCGACGCCCACGCTGGCGATTTCCGACCATCGCCCGCTCGTCGTGGACGTAACCCGGCACTGACCACACGTCGCGGCCGTAAGGTGCGAGAGTGCGGGTCATCTCCGCGGAGTCGACCGAGCTGTTCGTCGGGCCGCCCGACGCGCCGCTGCAACTCGTCCGCGTCACCGTCGCCGACTGCGCGGAACAGGTGCGTGTTCGCATCGACGGCGACGGCGTGGCCGGCGGGGCGTTCGCCCGACCCGGCCAGGGCGTCGTCGAGGTGCCGGTAGCAGTCGAGAACCCCCTGGACACCGCAGTCGGCCGGCGTCGCACCGCACGGGTGGAGGTCGGCGACACCAGCACGCCGTTCACCTTCGTCGTGGCGGAGCCGGGCTGGACGATGTTCATGATCAGCCACTTCCACTACGACCCGGTGTGGTGGAACACCCAGGGTGCCTATACCAGCATGTGGTCGGCGGACCCGCCCGGCCGTTGCCGGCAGACTAATGCTTTCGAGCTGGTGCATCGGCACCTGGACATGGCCCGGCATGACCCGGTGTACAAATTCGTGCTCGCCGAGGTCGACTACCTCAAGCCGTACTGGGACGCCCATCCCGAGGACCGCGCCGAGCTGCGGCGCCTGCTGGCGGAAGGGCGCGTCGAGGTGATGGGCGGCACCTACAACGAGCCGAGCACCAACCTCACCGGACCCGAGACCACCATCCGAAACCTGGTGCACGGGATGGGATTTCAGCGCGACGTGCTCGGTGCAGACCCCACGACGGCATGGCAGCTCGATGTGTTCGGCCACGACCCGCAATTCCCCGGCATGGCCGCCGACGCCGGACTGACGTCCAGTTCATGGGCCCGCGGACCGCACCACCAGTGGGGCCCGACGCACAGCGACGGCGGAGTGCAGGGCATGCAGTTCTGCAGCGAGTTCGAGTGGATCGCCCCGTCCGGTCGTGGTCTGCTCACCCACTACATGCCCGCGCATTACTCGGCCGGCTGGTGGATGGACGAGTCGACATCGCTGGCCGAGGCCGAAGCCGCCACCTACCGGTTGTTCGAGGAGCTGAAGCAGGTCGCGCTCACCCGCAATGTGCTGCTGCCGGTCGGCACCGACTTCACACCGCCGAACAAGTGGGTCACGGACATCCACCGGGACTGGAATTCGCGCTACACCTGGCCGCGGTTCGTGTGTGCGCTGCCGCGCGAGTTCTTCGCCGCCGTGCGCGCCGAGCTCGACGCGCACGGCCTCGCCCCGTCACCACAGACCCGCGACATGAACCCGGTCTACACCGGCAAAGACGTGTCCTACATCGACACCAAGCTGGCCAACCGGGCCGCGGAGAACGCCGTGCTCGACGCAGAGAAGTTCGCCGTGTTCGCCGACCTGCTGGCCGGCGCGGACTACCCGCAGGCGGCGCTGGCCAAGGCGTGGGTGCAGCTTGCCTATGGTGCGCACCACGACGCCATCACCGGCTCGGAATCCGACCAGGTCTACCTCGACCTGCTGACCGGCTGGCGCGAGGCGTGGGAGCTCGGCCGTTCGATCCGCGACGGCGCCCTGACGCGGCTGTCCAGCGCCGTCAGCGGCGACCTCGTGGTGTGGAACCCGCTGACGTCTGAACGGACCGATGTGGTCACGGCGCGGCTCGACGCGCCCGCCGCGAAGGGTATGCACGTGGCGGACGCCGACGGGGTTGCGTTGCCCACCCACGTGGAGCACGACGGAAGGTCAGTCACCTGGCTGGCGCGCGACATGCCGTCGTTGGGATGGCGGGCCTACCGCTTGGTCGCCGACTCGAAAACCGACCTCGAAACTGGGGCGGCGCCGACGGGATGGGAACCGGCGGCCGGTTACCAGATCGCCAACGAGCAGCACCGGCTGACGGCCGACCCGGCCCGCGGCGGCGCGGTGTCGTCGTGGATGCACAACGGTCGCGAGCTGATCGCCGACGGCCGGGTGGCCAACGAGCTTGCCGTCTACGAGGAGTATCCCGGGCATCCCACCGGCGGTGAAGGTCCTTGGCATCTGGTGCCCAAGGCGTGTGTTGCCTGCTCGTCGGAGACACCCGCCCGGGTGCGCGCCTACCACGGCCCGCTGGGCCAGCGGCTCGTCGTGCATGGCGAGATCAAGGACGTCTTGCGCTACAACCAGACGCTCACCTTGTGGCGCGGTGTGGCCCGAGTGGACTGCCGCACCAGCATCGCGAAGTTCACCGGTGCCGACCGGCTGCTGCGCCTGCGCTGGCCGTGCCCGATACCGGGCAGCATGCCGGTCAGCGAAGTGGGTGACGCCGTCATCGGTCGCGGATTCGCCTTGTTGCACGACCCGGAAACCGGTTCGTCGGTGGACACCGCGGAGTTTCCGTGGACGCTGGACAACCCCGCCTACGGCTGGTTCGGGCTGTCCACGGCGGCGCGGGTCCGCGTCGGTGCTGGCACGCGTGCGATGTCGGTGGTCGAGGTGGTGTCACCGACCGAGGCGCTGTCGGGACCGCTGGCGCGCGGCCTGATGGTCGCTTTGGTGCGCGCCGGTGTCACCGCCACCTGCGGCAGCGCCGACAAGCCCCGTTACGGCTGCCTCGACGTCGACTCGAACCTGCCCGACCTCCGCATTGCCCTGGGCGGACCGGGACAGAACGTGTTTACCAAGGCAGTCCTGGCCGAAGCCGACCCGGTCTACACCGCTGAGCTCGAACGGCAGCTGGAGGCGACGGGCGTGGCCAGGGTGTGGGTGCCGGCTGCGACGCGGTTGGCGACGGCCTGGGTGTCCGGCGCCGACCTGCGCCAGCCGCGTGCCCTGCCGGTCCTGGTGG
>NZ_JBARMY010000325.1:0-1611 GCF_049802695.1 Mycobacterium sp. | reverse complement strand
GTAGTCACCCCAGCGCGCGGCCGGGTTTGACTTTGAAGTCGATGGCCGACAACGACATCGTCGCCTCGTAGGTTCGGTCGTATCCGGTCGAACTGATCTTCCAGCCGTCGTCAGTGCGCCGGTAGCGGTCGCGGTAGAAGGCCGCACCGATCAACATGAAGTCGAAGTCGGCGACGATGACGCGGTCTTGCAGGTACCAGGTGCCCGACGCTTCGTCCCCGGACACCATGATCTCCGGATGGGTCACCCGGTGTTCGGTGATGACGGCGGGGCCCAGCGCGGAGCGCATGTAGCCCACCAGATCGGCACGATTGGTGAAGTGTAGTTCTTCGCCGACGGACGAGCCATAGTCGCCGACGACGTCCTCGGTCAGGGTTTCGGCGAACTCGTCCCAGTGCTTGGTGTCCAGCGCCCGCAGGTAGCGGTATTTGATGTGGGCGATCGCTTCCCGGTCGGCGCTGACATCTTGCGGGCTCATCACGTCATTGCAGCACACCGCGACGGGCGTGCTCCGAGCGGCCGGATCAGCGCCGCAGGTAGTGGCTGACCATGTCGATCAAGGCGCGTCGTTCGCGACGCCAGTCGATCGGTGTACCCATGATCATCTGCGCCAACACCACACCGCGCAGCGCCGCCCAAATCACTTCGGCCACACCGTCGTCGGCCGGATCATCGGAGATCAGCCGGCCGAGCCGGGTGATCGCTGAATTCATTGCAAGCAAGTGTCCTCGTGAAGGCCCACCCAGACTCCTTGTGGCGCGCAGTATTTCGAAGGCGGCCATCGACGTCGGACTGCTGTAGCAGTCCCAGGCGGTATCGACGACGACCTCGATCCGCTCCTGCATCGGCAGGGCGCTGACATCGGCGGCGGACAGGCTGTCGAGCAACTTGGCTACGCCGTCATCGACAACAGCCATCAGCACACCGTTGCGGTCACCGAAGTGGTACTGGATGACGCCCCACGTCACACCGGCCCGCTCGGCCACGTGCTTTGCGGTGGCCGCAGCGAAACCTTCCTCGATGATGCAGCGGACCGTCTCGTCGACGATGCGGGCCCGGGTGTGGTCGCCCCGCCGGCGCGGCGCGTCGGTCTGGCGTGTCGGAGTGGTCGACCGGGAAACGGGCATTGTTGACTTTATAACATAAAGCCGTCTATTTTCAGCGTGTGAGTGAACCTCGGAGCCGGTTCGCCCGGTTGTCGCGCGACGAGCTCGCCGTCTTGGTCCCTGAACTCCTGCTCATCGGGCACATGATCGACCGCTCCGGGATGGCCTGGTGCATTCAGGAATTCGGTCGCGAAGAGATGGTGCAGATTGCGATCGAGGAATGGGCCGGCGCCAGCCCGATCTACACCAAACGCATGCAGCGCGCGCTGCACTACGAGGGCGTTGACGTGCCCACCATCTTCAAGGGTCTGCAGCTGGACATCGGCGCACCGCCGCAATTCATGGACTTCCGTTACACCCTGCACGACCGCTGGCACGGTGAGTTCCAGCTCGACCACTGCGGTGCGCTGCTCGACGTGGAGCCGATGGGCGATGACTATGTCTTCGGCATGTGCCACACCATCGAGGATCCGACGTTCGACGCGACCGCCGTCGCGACCAACCC
>NZ_JBARMY010000324.1:0-11198 GCF_049802695.1 Mycobacterium sp. | reverse complement strand
CGAAGATCAGTCGTAGCTTACTCACCTCCGCCCGCCAACATATTGGCGCCAACGATCGGTCCGTCAGATGGCACGTGGTGTCCGTCACCGAGGTGCTCGACGCCCCTTCGATGACGCCGCTCGTGTTTTGAGGGCGCTCAGTTCCGCCGCGGAGTAGTGCTTGCCCGCTCTCACGACGGCGTTGATGTGGTGCAGGTTCTCGACATCGTCGAGCGGGTTGGCGTCCAGCACGACCAAGTCGGCATGGCGCCCTGGCTCGACGGTGCCCATGGTGTCCTGGCGTCCGAGGTATTCGGCGGGATTGCTAGTGGTCATCTGCAGGATCTTCAGCGGTGAGAGGCCTGCCTTGGCCAGTTCCGCGAACTCCTGACGCAGGGTCAAGCCAGGCCCCATCATGGCTCCGCCATCGGTTCCGGTCATCATCGGCACGCCCCGTTCGGCGAACAGCTTGGTCAGAGACAGTTGGCGCGGGTACAGCGCCCGGTAGGTCCGGCGCGACTCGGCGGGAAGTGCCTGGAACTTCTTCGTCACCTTGCGCCATCTCTTGATGTTGCTGGCGGGCATGTACGAAAGCAGCTCGTCGCGTTCGTATTCCGGCGCGTCGGCGTACTGCATGCTGCGCAGCCGAACCAATGTCGGCACCTGCCAGGTGCCGTATTCGGCGAGCTGCCCCGCCACTGCGGCGGCGGCGTCTTCGCTGAAGGTGTCCAAGGCGGCCTGGATCCGGGCGACGTCGACGGGATCGGAGAAGGCAGCGGGGTTGACCAGAAGTTTTTGCATGCGCCAGGCGACGAGGCGCTCGAGGAAGGGAATTTTGATGGGCGGCGCCTTGGGCACCGGTCGCTGGCAGGCCTGCGTGCGCAACTGCTCGTCGATGGTGGAACACGACGACCACACCGACGACCCCGGCCCCAGATGTTCGACGCAGCGAAAACCGGCCCGTGCGGCGGCCATGAGGTCGACGCCCTCTTGAAGGTGACCCAAAATCGGCATCCCGACGGCGACCGCTTCATCGACCGCCGCCATGAAGACGTCCGGATCTGCCATCACCATCTTCAGGAAATCGGCGCCTTGGGCTTGCTGGCGACGGATCTCGGCGGCCACCGCGGCCCTTGATCCGGCATTGAGCGGAGTGAGGATGGCTCCGGGTGTCTCAAGCAGCGCCGGCGCGGCCGGCCCGATCGGCAACGCGTTGTCGCACCGGTTCTTCAAAAGCGCTGGCGAACCCGACATCTGCCGGAATCCGGTGATGCCTTCGGCGAGCATCAGGGCCAGGCTTCCCGAGGGATCGTTCAGGTTCAACGCGTGTGAATGCATATCGTTGTAGCCCGGCACGACGAACTTGCCCGTCGCATCGATACGGTCGGCTGACGGGTCGGCCACGGCCCCTCCCCGCGAGAACACCTCGACGATGCGCCCGCCTTCTATCCGGATGACGACGTTGGCGGCGGTGCTGCCGTCACGGGGATCGACCACGGTGCCACCGTCGAGAAGCAGAGCGCGCGGTGATGCGGTATTGACTGCGCCATGCACGGGCTCTGTTGTGCGGGTAGCTCTGCGCCTCTCCCGATGGCCGGACACGAAACTGAACAGGCGCGGCGCTGACAACGGCTGCGGGTAGGCACAGCAAGGACAGCCTGTTGATGTCATTTCTTGACCCACCTTCATTGCTTCGGTCACCGGCACACCGCCGGCGGTTACCCGCGGGGGCGATCTTCACGGTCACGTCGAGCGCGATCGTGACCTGACCAAAATGTCTCAATACCATCGCCGGACCACCGATACCCTGCGCCCAACGTATCCGCCTCCCGGGGCCGAGTGGCACGGCTTTCAAAGCTTTCGACAGGGTGGACGAAGAGACGCACTTCAAAGCTTGGTTGCTGACAATCATGAGAAATGCGTGAATCAGTAAGCACCGTGCCACGGATTGTCGGCCCACGGAGCTTCGTGTTGCCGACGTTGCCGATCACCAGACCGCCTCTCAGGCGGGCACCCGTTGTCTCATCGTTGTCATGCGTCGACTTCCTCAGCCCATCTCGGCAAGCGCGGTTGTGGCCTGTGCGGTGAACGCGCCGCCGCCAGTGCCGCCGCAAGCCCACTGTTGGTCGCAGTCTGCGGTGGCGGCTGACCCTTGCGCAGCATCGCGATCAGCTCGCGGTAGGGGCCGATGAGGTAGACGGTGTCGCCGGCTTTCAGTCGGGCGTCGCGCCGGGGGCGAAGGCTAACCGGTCCCTCAGGTCGAGTAATCGCGATGACGCGCGTTTGAGTAGACAGGTCCATCATTCGCCGTCCATCTAGCTCGCTGTCCGCCGCCACGAGCATTGCACCGACCATGAAGGAGCGCTGCCCAACCCAGAAGGTCCCCAACACCTGCAAGCCCATCGCGGCGCCGATGAACCAGGGGGCTGCCAGGTCGACGATCGACCGCACGTTCTCGAAACCGAACCGACGATTTACCGCCGTGCCCAACGCGCGGCCTTGAACGCGCATGACGATCGGCACCTTGGTGTCGGATCCCAGAATCTCCAGCAGGACGATTCCGGCCTCGATGTTTTTCATGTCGTGATGCGTCACCACCGCCACTCCGCGGGCGCGATCGACGCGTGCTGACTCCAGCGTCTGGCGCATCGTTGGGTCGCCGAAGATCACCGGCACGTCGAGTTCAGCCACGGTCGGCAGGAAGCGGTTGTTCTCGTCCTCCTCGATGACGAGGACGTCGTAGCCGTCGGCGGTCAGATCCTTGACGACGCGGATGCCGACTGAACCCAGTCCCACGACGACGACGTGTTCGCGCATATGACGTGCCCGTCGCAGTCCGGCCATTTTGACGAAGCGCCGCGAGAGCAGCAGATCGGCAAGAAACGCGACGAGGACGGCGGTCACGATGACGCCGCCCCACATCAGCCCGACAGCGAAGAGTCGCAGCCACGCGGACTGTTGGGCGAAGCTGTAATCGCCGTAGCCAACGGTCGTAATCGTTTCGGAGGCGAAGTAAAGGGCGTCGATCCACGACATCCGCGGGTTGTGATAGGTGAAGCGCACCAGCGCTGTCGAGCCGAGCGTGAGGAACAGCGCGAACGCCAACGAGGGGAAAAGCATCGGGTTCATGTCGTCGCGCATGGCACGGGCGGCATCGATTACGCGTCGCACCCGGGAGTTCCGAGCGCGTGTCGCGGTCCGGGGAGGCACGGTGATCCCGCGAGCTTCCAATTCGTCTTTGACGCCGATCATCGAGGTCCAGTCCCCGGTGTAGACCTGCAGATCCCGTCCCGGGCACGGCACCACCTCGCCGGGGGCAGGTGAGTTCCTGCCGTGCACCACCGCCACCGGTGCCAAATCGGCGTAGATCTCGCGTAGGGTTCCCTCACGAGACGCCTCGGAACCCCAGACAACGAATTCGGTTCCGGCGGCCGCGAACTGGTGTGCCTTGCGCGACAGAACCGCCTCGACGACGGATGGTGCTGCGAGGTCGGCGACGTCCAGGATCGCACCGGGGCCGTTGACGTCATCGACCGCTTCGCGCAGCACGTCGTTGGACAAACGTGCCACCACGCGGACATTCGGGCTGTATTCCCGCGCTAATAAGGCTATTTCAAGATTGACCGCGTCGTTGGGCCCAGCACAGACGACCGCACGGGCACGATGTACCCCGGCGCCCAGGAGATCGGCGGCGCCGGCGATCTGGATTATCCGTGCGCCGGCACCCCTGAGTTCCTCGGCGATTGTCTTCGCCAGCGCGTCGTCACCGCTGACGATGATTTCGCGATGCATCATCTCGCGCATTTGACGGGAACGGGGCTGTTTCATGCGCTGTGTATGGTCCGGCCTTCGCTCGAGCTCGGGAATCGAGTCATTCGGCCGTGGTTTCACGTCCTGCGGCATAAGTATTCCCACCTTTGCTCAAACCTGCGTTCACATCTCGGTCATATGACTATCGGCCACCGTGGCGGTATGTGCCACTGGAGCACCTCCAAAGGAAGGAAAGTCAACTACGTTGTCTCGCAGACGGAGTCGCCTGCTACGACCAGTTGGAAAGGCGTGCGTTCCTGAACGCAACAGATTCGACTCGAGCTTGTCACGCCGACGAAATAGCAGTGGCGTAGCGAAAACTCCGCGCCATTGCCATCCACCGAGAAGGAGCATCCCGTGTCTGAAAACACGCCCGACGATATATTCAAACTCGTCAAGGACGAAAAGATTGAGTACGTCGACGTCCGATTCTGTGACCTGCCAGGCACCATGCAGCACTTCACCATCCCGATTTACGTCTTCGACGAGAATGTGTTCGAGGAAGGCCTGGCCTTCGATGGCTCTTCGATCCGCGGATTCCAGTCGATTCACGAGTCCGACATGCTGCTGCTCCCCGACCCCGAAACCGCGACTATCGACCCGTTCCGTGCCGCCAAAACCCTCAACGTGAACTTTTTCGTGCATGACCCGTTCACTCTCGAGTTGTACTCGCGCGACCCGCGCAACGTCGCCCGTAAGGCCGAGAACTACCTGATCAGCTCCGGCATTGCCGACGCCGCCTACTTCGGCCCAGAAGCCGAGTTCTACATCTTCGATTCGGTAAGCTTCGACTCGGGCACCAACGGCTCGTTCTACAAGGTGGACGCGACATCCGGGTGGTGGAACACCGGAGAAGCGACCGAGTCCGACGGCCATCCCAACCGCGGCTACAAGGTCCGCCCCAAGGGCGGCTACTTCCCGGTGGCCCCGACCGACCACTACGTCGACCTGCGCGACACGATGCTGACCAATCTCACCAACGCCGGCTTCGTCCTCGAAAAGGGACACCACGAAGTGGGCAGCGGAGGTCAGGCCGAGATCAACTACAAATTCAACACATTGCTGCACGCGGCTGACGACCATCAGATGTACAAGTACATCGTCAAGCAAACGGCATGGCAGGCGGGCAAGACCGTGACTTTCATGCCTAAGCCGCTGTTCGGCGACAACGGCTCTGGTATGCACTGCCACCAGTCACTGTGGAAGGACGGTGTCCCGCTGATGTACGACGAGGAGGGGTACGCCGGCCTGTCGGACACCGCTCGCCACTACATCGGCGGTTTGCTGTACCACGCGCCCTCGCTGCTCGCGTTCACCAACCCCACGGTCAACTCCTACAAGCGCCTGGTACCCGGCTACGAAGCCCCGATCAATCTGGTCTACAGCCAGCGCAACCGCTCAGCGTGCGTGCGCATCCCGATCACCGGCAACAACCCGAAGGCCAAGCGGCTGGAGTTCCGCTGCCCGGACGCATCCGGCAACCCCTACCTGGCGTTCGCGGCCATGTTGATGGCCGGGCTGGATGGCATCAAGAACAAGATCGAGCCGCCTCCCCCGGTCGACAAGGACCTCTACGAGCTGCCGCCAGAAGAGGCCGCGGAAATAGTGCAGGCACCTACCCAGCTTTCCGCGGTGATCGACCGTCTGGAGGAAGACAGCGAATACCTTACCGAGGGAGGCGTATTCACGCCTGACCTGATCGAGACGTGGATCAATTACAAGCGCGACTACGAGATCGCGCCGTTCAACCTCCGGCCCACCGCGTACGAGTTCGCGCTCTACTACGACGTATGAACCAGTTGACCCTGACCTGCGGTGCCACTGCCGGTCAGGACGGACACTTGGAGCCGCATTGGAGGGCGATGTAGCTTGGCCAGAAGTGGGCGTGAACGTCGATTAGTCGGATGGCCCGAAAGCGTCCAAAGGTCCACTCGGCCGGAGAAGTCCCACGGCGAGAGCCAAGGCCGGGTTCGACGCGCTACCGATTCATCTGATCGGTCAGAGGCGGCGGTCTAGATTGAAGCGATGACGCGAACCATGACGGTTTCGGGCACGGTTGACATCGATGCCTCGGCAGACGAGCTTTACTCGCTGATCAGTGATCCGACCCAGATGGGGCAGTGGAGCCCTGAGAACAGGGGAGCGATCGTGCTTAATCCCGCGGAAGATGGAGCAGCGTTCGTCGGGATGACCTTTGAAGGGGGCAACAAGCGCGGTCGGGCTCGCTGGACCACCCGGTGCACCGTGACTGCCGCTGATCCTGGGCGACGGTTCGCCTTCCGGGTTCATACGATCGGGGTGAAGAAGCCGCGCCTGCGCGGGGCGAACGCGTCCTGGGAGTACCGGTTCGAGCCGACCGCCGGTGGCGGGACCCGGGTCACCGAAACGTGGACTGATGACAGAACGGCGTGGCCAGACGCGCTCGCGGCGGCGTTCGACCGGATCGTGACCCGTGGCAAGACTTTCCCGGATTTCCAGCGGATCAACATCCGCAGGACTCTGGATGCGCTCAAGCGGGCGGTAGAGACCGCGAAGGCCTGAGTCGGCAAGGCGCGAACGCCGGTCAGCAGGCTACGGAAGAGGGTTACCTGAGTCGCGACGAAAATTATGTCGAACGCCTGCCCCGATTTCCGGGCGAGCATTTGCCGTTGACCCAATTGCCGGTTGCGCAGGGTTGAAGGTTGGGGTGGGCTGTGTAGAGAGCATTGCCTTTCGCCGCGACGTCGCGGGATCATCGCGGCGGGCGAGGGTCAGAATTCGTACGACGAGCGGAGCCCAGATGACGACTCCTTTGGAACGGGTAAACCAGCTGGCCCTGGTCGCTCGCCTCAAGTCCGCTTACACCGATCTTCCAGACGCGCCGACACCTGATCTCATCGACCACGAGCGGTTCACCGCCTATACCAAGACCCCCCACGACGTCGGCGGAGAGCCAGATGCTCCCATCTCTTGGGAGAACAAGCAGTACGAGATATGGGAGCACAACACCTATGTGCTGTGTGAGGTTCTCGGCTGGCGCGGGATCTGGCTGTCCGAAGAACGACGTCGGATGGGAAATGTCGACCTGGGCCGCACCATTTATCTCGGACTTCCTTACTACGGGCGGTGGCTACTGGCCGTCGTCCGAATCTTGGTCGAGAAGCACCACATCGGGCTGAGCGAGTTGGCGGAACGCATGGCCGAGGTCAAGGCTCGATATCAAGGCGGCCTGCAAGATAAGCCTCTCGAGGCCAGGCCCAAGTCCGAAGGCAACCCTGCCGCGGTGACCCGCAACGAGCACCACGTCCGCGCCCTCGGTAAGGGCGACCCGCAGGTGTTTGCCGGACAGGCCGGCGAACCAAAGTTCAAGGTCGGCGACAAGGTCGTGGTGAAGGAGCTGCCGATCCTGCTCTATACCCGCACGCAGCAGTACGTGAGAGGGGCGCGGGGTGAGGTCGCGGTCGTCTCATATGAAAGCCCTGCGGCAGAGAACGAGACCTGGGATGGGCCTGACCAGAAGCCGGAGTGGTTCTACATCGTTCGATTCAACCTCTCCGGGCTGTGGTACGGCTACACCGGGCCCAGCAACGACACGCTGCAGACAGAGATCCCCGAGCGCTGGCTCGAAGCGGGCAGCTAGTCGAGTCTCCATTGATCGACTGTCTTCACGAAAGGACTCGCCGATGACCGGTCAAGACCACGATCACGACCGCACCGCCGCTCCCAGGGTGGACGAGATCACCGACTTCGAAGTACTTGAAATCGCTCTCCGCGAATTATGCATCGAGAAAGGGCTTTTCACGGCTGAGGAACACCGACGAATGACCGAGTTCGCCGAACAGATCGGCCCGATTCCTGCGGCTCAATTGGTGGCCCGGGCCTGGCTCGACCCCGAGTACAAGAAGCTGGTCCTCTCGGATCCGCTTGCTGCCAGTAGGGAAGTGGGGGTCGACTGGTTGCAACCCACGGGTTTCGGAACACCCAGCGACTTCACGGCGTTTCACGTGCTCGAGGACACACCAACATTGCACCACGTCATCGTCTGCACTTTATGCTCATGTTATCCGCGCCCGATTCTGGGCAACTCCCCGGAGTGGTACAGGACCCCGAACTTCCGTCGTCGCATCGTGCGCTGGCCCCGCCAAGTGCTCGCGGAGTTCGGACTTTATTTATCAGAAGACGTCGAGATCCGAGTCGAAGACTCAAACCAGAAGCATCGGTTCATGGTAATGCCCGTCCGCCCCAAAGGTACCGAGGGCTGGACCGAGGACCGGTTGGTCGAAATCATCACCCGCGATTGTTTGATCGGAGTCGCGTTGCCTAAGGTCGGGGTGACCACGAACGCGGTCACCGCGACGCGTCCGGCCATTCATCCCGCAGAGCACTGACCTGACGAGGGAACTGGTGAATACTTCGGGCGACCGGGGGTCAGTCGAAAAAGCCACGATCGCGCCGTTGGCGGCCATCGTTGAACGCAATCAGGTCTGGGGCCGCATGGCTGCAAAATACGGGGTCGACAATCCGGTGCCGCCGTGGAAAACGAGCCTCGACGGCACTTGCGACGCGCTCGATCGAAGTAGTTGCGGCCCTGACGTATTGAGCTTCATCGACCGACGCAACGAAGAGGACGCTCTGTCGGCGACTGTCTACCCCGATCTGCCCTATCCAGAGAACCGGCTGGTTGCCCTCGCGCACTCCTTGCTTGTGCGCGGAGTCATCGATGAGGCCGAACTCATGCAGCGGCTCGCGGCCGTCCGAGCCAGGCTGGAAAGCTGAGCGTCAAGGTCGCGGCGACGCTTGAAGACAGGCGCGCCATGCCTTGCCGACTTTTCAACTAATCAGGCCGGGTCGCTCTCGACGAGCATGCCAGCGGTGGCACGTGCGGCGTCGAGGGATGTGCTCTTCGCTTCGCTGTTTTCTGGCATCGCCCGCGAGATGGTGAGTGATCCGACCATCAAGGCGACAATGCTCCAGGCGCGCCGTTCCCGATCGGACGGCTCACCGTCGAGCAGGTTGGCGATCCTGTTGGCAAGCGCGCTGATTCTGCGCTCGTAGGCTTCTTTGACGGATGGTTGTGCTCGTGAAACGTCGGCACTCAGTGCGGGCATGGGGCAGCCGTCGGCTGGATCCGCGCTGTGTTCGAGGGATATGTACGCCTCGACAAGATCTTTCAGGCGTGATCGACCTTCAACGGGGGTCACCGAGTCGGTGTCAGAAACGAACGGCTCGCCGACGAAGGCGTCGATGACCGCCTCCAGCATCGATGCCTTATTAGGAAAATTCGAATAGAACGCACCTGATGTCACGCCCGCCGCGGCGGCCAGATCGTTGATCCCGATCCCGTTGAAGCCAGCTGCCTTCAACGAACGTGCCCCTGCCTCTACCAGCGCCTGCCGCGCCCTGGCCTTATGGTCCGACGGATATCTCATCTCAACCCTCTCTTCGGCCTTGACGTCGCCCCCATCATAGTATAGCGTTCATAATATTACGAATGCTATCCAATGCCTCGGCAACTCTGTACCCCCCATGAAAGGTGACGTCCATGCCCAGCGACCAAGCAGTCGAGTTCGCAAACTTTTTCGCCGACCTCAGCCAACGATCGTCCGGTCCCACCTTTGACCTGTCGACGGTGCGCGACATCGTCGAGACAATGCATGTGGCCACGAAAGAACCCGAAGGAGTGACCTACGCCGAGGTCGACGCCGACGGGGTTGAGGCGCTGTGGTGTATTCCTGCCGATAGCGACCCAAAGACGGTCCTGCTACATAACCACATGGGTGGAAGTGTGATGACGTCGATGCATTCCGACCGCAAGGCCGCCGCACACATCGCTAAAGCGGCTCGCGCGCGTTCGCTAGTGCTGAATTTCAGGCGCTCCCCGGAACACAAATATCCCGCGCAACTCGATGATGTCGAGACCGCATACCATTGGCTGCTCGAGCAAGGGTATGCGCACCACAACATCGCCAGCGTCGGGCACTCGATCGGCGGCTACCTTGCCGTCAGTCTTGCGCTGCGACTGCGTGACCGCGGCGCAGAGCTTCCCGGTGCCATTCTGTCGATTTCACCATGGTGCGATCCCACGATGTCGGGAGAGTCGGTCGACAGCAATGCTGAGCGGGATAAGCTGCTGTCGCGTGGGTTGCTGGAGTTTTTCCGGTCCTGCTGGCTCGACGGAACTGGCGTTGAATGGACCGACCCGAAGGTCAATTTGCTGAAAGCTGATCTGTCCGGTCTGTCTCCCATCGCGGTTTATTACGGACAGGATGAGCTACTGGCCAGCGAAGCAGTCGAATTCGGGCTCCGCGCTGACAAAGCCGGCAACGATGTGATGGTGCGGCCGGTTGAAGCTGGTCAGCACTCCTTCATCATCGGTGCAGGACGGGTGCCCGAAGTCGATGAGGCGATCAGCGAGATGGGCAGCTGGCTGCGCTCGAAGCTTCGAGTCGAATCCGCGGTCGCCTAGCCGGTGAACTAGTCGCGGTTGCCTCGGCTGCGGCGCAGCCGCCGCCCGTATTCGATGTACTTCTCTTCGGCGGCCTCTTTCTTCTCGACGATGCGAGTGTCTTTGGGGGGCAGCTGCAACTCTCGTTCGGCCGCAATTCCGGCTTGCAGTTGTCGCCCGCGTTCCAGTTCGACGTCAAGTTCAGCGCCGAACAACAGGGCCAGGTTTGTGATCCACAGCCACAGCAGGAACACGACGACGCCGGCCAGTGCTCCGTAGGTTTTGTTGTAGCTGCCGAAGTTGCTTACGTACAAGCCGAATCCGACCGAGGCAAGCGCCCACACCACGATTGCGACCACCGAACCGATGCTGAGCCAGCGGAACTTCGGCTGCCGCACGTTGGGGGTGGCGTGGTAGAGGATCGCCACCGCCACGATGACCAGCACCAGGATTACCGGCCACTTGGCAACGGCCCACACAGTCTGAGCGGCATTGCCGAGCCCGATCGCGTTTCCGACGGCGTGGGCGACCGGGCCGCTGATCGCAAGCATGAAAGCCACCGCTGCAACCAGCACCAGTGCCGCCAACGTGAGCACCAGTTGCAGCGGGCGCAGCTTCCACACAGGCCGCCCTTCGGCGAAGGCATAGATGCGGTTCACGGCCCGTCCAAAGGCGCCGACATAGCCGGACGCCGACCACAACGCCGCAAGGACGCTGAAAAGCAGCGCGAGTCCCGCGGACCGGCTTTCAACGACCTGATCGATGGGCGCTCGCAGGATGTCGACCGCTGAGGCGGGGACGAGGTCAGCGGCCACGTCGAGCAGGGCGTTGGTGGTGCGCCGGCCCTCGCCGAACACGCCGAGCAGCGACACCATCACCAGTAGCGCGGGAAATACTGACAACACCGCGTAATAGGTCAGCGCCGCGGCCAGGTCAGTGCAGTGATCCTTGCTGAACTCGTGTGCGGTCTTTCGTAGCACAAACA
>NZ_JBARMY010000323.1:0-1719 GCF_049802695.1 Mycobacterium sp. | reverse complement strand
CCAGCGCGGCGACGACTTCGGCGACCGGCTTGCCAACGCGCACGCCGACGCGGCCGACATCTACCCTGTCGTGCAGATCGGGATGGACACCCCCCAGGTCACCGCTGAGCTGCTGGCCGAATGTGCGCGCCGGCTGCTGGGCGCTCAAGCCGTGCTCGGTCCGGCGCGCGACGGCGGTTGGTGGGTGCTGGGACTGCAGACGCCGGCGGTGGCCGAATGTCTGCGCCGGGTCCCGATGTCTCGGCCCGACACCGGAGAGCTCACGTATAGAGCGCTACACGACGAGGGTGTTGAAGTAACTCCGGTGGAGCTGCTGGCTGACTTCGATGTCGTCGACGACATTTCCGTGGTGCGCAGCGCCTGCCGTCCCACGAGTCGCTTCGCTGAGGTCACCCGAGCCGTCGGCCTCTGAGCGGAAGCCGTTAAGAGCGTTCGTAGGTCCCGGTCAGCACGCCACGGCCCAGCAGGTGTCCCGCATGCAGCACGAGATCACCGCTGAGATCGCCGGGCCGCGCAACGCTCAGCTGCTCGACACTGTGATCGGCGCGCTGCTGCTGCGGGTGAATCGGCTCGCCTTCGTCGCCGGCACACCACATCACTACGTGTCGATTATGTTGTCGCCCAGCCGCAGTCGGGTGCTGATGAGTCAGACGGCAGCGAACTGGAAAGCGGCGACGGCTTGGCCATTGCTCACGACGTGCGTCGCGGGCCGGGTTAGCGTCTACAGCCGCCCGTCGAGTCGCAGCCCGGTGTGCACCCAGTTGGGGGAGCGGCGCTCGCGGAACGCCAGAAAACCCTCGACGGCTTCGTCGCCGCCGATGCTGGCCTCCATACCGATCCGGTCGAACAGCCCGAGGTAGTTGTCCAGGCTGGCCTTGATGGTGCGCCGCGCGCCTGGCGCGGTGCGGCAACACTGTGCCAGCACCTCGCGCGCCGACGCCAGCAGCTCGTCGTGTGGCACCACCCGGGCGAGCATGCCCCACTCGACGGCTTCGTGAGCGGTCAACGTGCGCCCGGTCAGCATCAGATCGCGAGTGCGGATCGGCCCGATGATGCGGGCCAGCATCTGGCTGTAATAGGTGTCGGCGATGCCGCGATACAGCTCCGGCACCCGAAACGTGGCGCGCTCGCTAACCACGGCGACGTCGCTGCACATCGCGATCTGCAAGCCACCGCCCTGACACAGGCCGTTGACCGCGGAAACCACGGGCTTGGCGGATTTTCGCAGCGTGTCGAATGGTGTCACGTCCATCGACAGCGCCGAGCCCCACGGCATCCAGTTGTCGTCACCGCCCCCGCCGAGATCCCCGCCGGGCGCGAACACGTCGCCGGTGCCGGTGATCAGCAGGCCCGCCAGATTCGCGTCGGCATTGACCAGGCTGACGGCGTAGCGGACACCGAAGTACATCGCCGGCGTCATCGCGTTGCGTGCCTGCGGGCGGTCGAGCGTCAGGACCGCGAACGGGCCTTCGCGGGTCAGCCTCAAGAACTTCGTTCCCAGCCAATCACCTTCGGGCGGGCGTGGGCTGTCTTCGTCGGAGACTTCCTGCATGAGATCTCCTTTTTGTGCGCCGAGCCTTTGAGTGCGCCGACGTGACGATAGCTCAGCCCGGAACCACCGCGTCGTCGATGACCGCGTTGAGCGGGGCGCAATCACCGGCGCCCGGCACCAGGGTGGCCAGCGCGCCGGCTGCGCACGCCCGGCGCAACGCCTGCTCG
>NZ_JBARMY010000322.1:0-7639 GCF_049802695.1 Mycobacterium sp. | reverse complement strand
TGGCCAAGGCGTGCGCCAACGAGCCGACCGGGATGTCGGCGGTGCTCGGCGGGGACGAGACCGAGGTGCTGGCCCGTCTGGAGCAGCTCGACCTGGTTCCGGCCAACCGTAACGCCGCCGGTCAGATCGTCGCCGCGGGCCGCCTGGATGCTCTGGACAAGCTCGCTGAGGATCCGCCGGCCAGGGCGCGCGTCCGCGCGCTGGGCGTAGCCGGGGCCTTCCACACCGAGTTCATGGCCGCTGCCCTCGACGGCTACGCGGCAGCAGTGGCCGAGGTGCAAACCGCCGCGCCCACTGCCACGCTGTTGTCGAATTATGACGGACAGCCGGTATCGTCGGCCGCGGAGGCGATCGAGAAGCTGGTCGCTCAGTTGACCCGGCCGGTGCGGTGGGATCTGTGCACCGCGACTCTGCGGCAGAACAATGTCACGGCGATCCTGGAGTTCCCGCCGGCAGGGACGTTGGCCGGCATCGCCAAGCGCGAACTCAAGGGCGTGCCGGGCTACGCCATCAAGTCGCCGGCAGACCTGGCGGGCCTGGCTGAATTGGAGTAGCCCGAGCTGCACCAGCCCGATCGCCGGACCCGTTCGAGTACGACCGCATAACTCGCTACCAGATACGAAACGCACTCATACCGCACGCAACGAAGTCATATCGCACATAACAAGTAACACAACACATTACGAAGGGAAACCGCTGTGCCTGTCAGTCAGCAAGAAATCATCGCCGGTCTCGCCGAGATCATCGAAGAAGTCACCGGTATCGAGCCGTCCGAGGTGACGCCGGAGAAGTCGTTCGTCGACGACCTGGACATCGACTCGCTGTCGATGGTGGAGATCGCCGTGCAGACCGAGGACAAGTACGGCGTCAAGATTCCGGACGAGGACCTCGCCGGGCTGCGCACCGTCGGCGACGTCGTCGAGTACATCCAGAAGCTCGAGGAAGAGAACCCTGAAGCCGCCCAGGCGCTGCGCGCCAAGCTCGAAACGGAAAATCCCGACAAGGCCGAGGCCGTGCGCTCGAGGATAGATGCGGACAGCAAGTGACCAAGCCTTCCACTGCTAACGGCGGTTACCCCAATGTGGTGGTGACCGCCGTCACAGCGACGACGTCGGTAGCGGCGGACATCGAGGGCACGTGGAAGGCCCTACTGGCCGGCGAAAGCGGCATCCGCGTCCTCGAAGACGAGTTCGTCACCAAATGGGACCTGCCTGTCAAGATCGGTGGCCACCTCAAGGAGTCCGTCGACGACCACATGGGCCGGCTGGACATGCGACGCATGTCGTATGTCCAGCGGATGGCCAAGTTCCTCAGCGGCCAATTGTGGGACAACGCCGGCACCCCTGAGGTCGACCCGGACCGGTTCGCCGTCGTGGTCGGCACCGGTCTGGGCGGCGCGGAGCGGATCGTCGAGAGCTACGACCTGATGAACGAGGGCGGGCCCCGCAAGGTGTCCCCGCTGGCTGTTCAGATGATTATGCCCAACGGCGCCGCGGCCGTCGTCGGCCTACAACTGGGCGCCCGGGCCGGGGTGATGACTCCGGTTTCGGCGTGCTCGTCAGGCTCGGAGGCGATTGCGCACGCGTGGCGCCAGATCGTCCTGGGTGACGCCGACATCGCCGTCTGCGGCGGTGTCGAGGGCGGCATCGAGGCGCTGCCCATCGCGGCGTTCTCGATGATGCGGGCGATGTCGACCAACAACGACGACCCCGAAGGGGCGTCGCGCCCGTTCGACAAGAACCGGGACGGGTTCGTGTTCGGCGAGGCCGGCGCGATGCTGGTCATCGAAACCGAGGAGCACGCGAAGGCCCGCGGCGCCAAGCCGCTGGCCCGGCTGATGGGAGCCGGCATCACCTCCGACGCCTTCCACATGGTCGCGCCGGCGCCGGACGGTATCCGCGCCGGTCAGGCGATGAAGCGCGCGCTGGAGTTGGCGGGCTTGTCGTCGAGCGACATCGACCACATCAACGCACACGCAACAGCAACGTCGATCGGTGACGCCGCCGAGGCCAACGCCATCCGGGTCGCCGGTTGTGAGCAGGCCGCGGTGTACGCGCCGAAGGGCGCGCTGGGCCACTCCATCGGCGCCGTGGGCGCACTGGAGTCGGCGCTCACCGTGCTCACCCTGCGTGACGGAGTCATCCCACCCACGCTGAATTACGAGACACCAGATCCCGAGATCGATCTGGACGTGGTCGCGGGTGAACCCCGTTACGGCGATTACCGTTACGCGATCAACAACTCGTTCGGCTTCGGTGGACACAACGTCGCACTCGCCTTCGGGCGTTACTAAAGGACCGAAAGGAACTCCTCCGACACTGATGAATACTTCAGGACTGGCTACGGGGAAAGGCTTCCCCAATGTGGTCGTCACCGGCATCGCCATGACCACCGCCGTGGCATCCGACACGGAAACCACGTGGAAGAATCTGTTGGACGGGCAAAGCGGCATCCGCAAGCTCGACGACCCGTTCGTCGAGGAGTTCGACCTTCCGGTCCGCATCGGCGGTCACCTTGTCGAGGAATTCGACAGCCAGCTGACCCGGATCGAGAACCGCCGGATGGGCTACCTGCAGAAGATGGCGACCGTCTTAGGGCGGCGGGTGTGGGACAACGCCGGCGCGCCCGAGGTCGACACCACCCGGTTGGCGGTGTCCATCGGCACCGGCATAGGTTCCACCGAAGAACTGATCTTCAGTTACGACGACATGCGGGCACGTGGCATGAAAGCGGTTCACCCGCTGGTCGTGCAGATGTACATGCCCAACGGCGCGTCGGCCGCGGTCGGTCTGGAACGCCACGCAAAGGCCGGAGTGATGACCCCGGTGTCGGCCTGCGCGTCCGGTTCGGAGGGCATCGCGCGGGCCTGGCAGCAGATCGTGCTCGGTGAAGCCGACATGGCCATCTGCGGTGGCGTCGAGACCAGAATCGAGGCGGTGCCCATCGCGGCGTTTGCGTCGATGCGCATCGTGCTGTCGAAGAACAATGACGACCCGGCCGGTGCCTGCCGTCCGTTCGACCGAGACCGCGACGGGTTCGTCTTCGGTGAGGGCGGCGCCCTGATGGTCATCGAGACCGAAGAGCACGCCAAAGCTCGCGGGGCCAGTATCCTTGCCCGGCTGATGGGGGCCAGCGTCACCTCCGACGGCTTCCACATGGTGGCCCCGGATCCCAACGGGGAACGCGCCGGGCACGCGATCACCCGGGCGATTCAGCTCGCGGACCTGACGCCGGGCGACATCGACCACATCAATGCGCACGCCACCGGCACCTCGGTCGGCGACCTCGCGGAATCGAAAGCCATCAACAACGCCCTGGGCGGTGACCACCACCCGGCGGTGTATGCGCCCAAGTCGGCGTTGGGCCACTCGGTCGGCGCGGTCGGCGCAGTCGAGTCGATTCTGACCGTGCTGGCGCTGCGGGACCAGACCGTCCCGCCGACACTGAACCTGGTCAATCTCGATCCCGAGATCGACCTGGACGTGGTGGCCGGCCAGCCGCGCCCGGGCAAGTACGAGTACGCCATCAACAACTCGTTCGGCTTCGGCGGACACAACGTCGCGTTGGCTTTCGGCAAATACTGACGCTCAGCATCTATCGACAGGAGAACTGCGATGACGATCGTGGCCCCAGAGGCGGTCAGCGAGTCGATCGATCCTCGTGACCCCTTGCTGCGACTGAGCGCGTTCTTCGACGACGACAGCGTCGACTTGCTGCACGAGCGGGACCGCTCCGGGGTGCTGGCCGCCGCCGGCACCGTCAACGGCGTGCGCACCGTCGCGTTCTGCACCGACGGCACGGTGATGGGCGGCGCGATGGGCACCGAGGGCTGCTCGCACATCGTCAACGCCTACGACACCGCGATTGCGGAGCAGAGCCCGATCATCGGCATCTGGCATTCCGGGGGCGCCCGGCTGGCCGAAGGCGTGCGTGCGCTGCACGCGGTCGGGACAGTGTTCGAGGCGATGATCCGGGCCTCCGGTTACATCCCGCAGATCTCGGTGGTCGTCGGGTTCGCCGCCGGCGGCGCGGCCTACGGGCCGGCGCTGACCGACGTCGTCATCATGGCGCCGGAGGGCCGCGTCTTCGTCACCGGGCCCGACGTCGTGCGTAGTGTGACCGGCGAAGACGTCGACATGGCTTCGTTGGGCGGGCCGGAGACCCACCACAAGAAGTCCGGGGTCTGCCACATCGTCGCCGACGACGAGCGGGACGCGTACGCGCGTGGACGCCGGTTGGTCGGCTTGTTCGCACAGCAGGGACTTTTCGACCGCGGCAAGGCCGAGGCAGGCGACACCGACATCCGTGCGCTGCTGCCGGGATCGTCGCGGCGCGCCTACGACGTGCACCCGATCGTGACCGCGGTCCTCGATGACGACACTCCCTTCGACGAGTTCCAGGCCAAGTGGGCGCCGTCGATGGTGGTCGGGCTGGGCCGGCTGTCGGGTCGCACGGTCGGTGTGCTGGCCAACAACCCGCTGCGGCTGGGTGGCTGCCTGAACTCCGAAAGTGCGGAGAAGGCGGCACGTTTCGTGCGGCTCTGCGACGCGTTCGGCATCCCGCTGGTGGTCATCGTCGATGTGCCCGGCTATCTGCCAGGCGTCGACCAGGAGTGGGGCGGTGTGGTGCGGCGCGGCGCCAAGCTGCTGCACGCGTTCGGCGAGAGCACAGTCCCCCGGGTCACGCTGGTCACCCGCAAGATCTACGGCGGGGCCTACATCGCGATGAATTCGCGGTCGTTGGGCGCCAGCAAGGTGTTCGCCTGGCCGGACGCCGAGGTCGCGGTGATGGGCGCGAAGGCAGCGGTGGGCATCCTGCACAAAAGGAAACTGGCCGCCGCGCCCGAGCACGAGCGGGAAGCGCTGCACAACGAGCTCGCTGACGAGCACGAGCGGATCGCCGGCGGGGTGGACAGCGCGATAGAGATCGGTGTGGTCGACGAGAAGATCGACCCGGCGCACACCCGCAGCAAGCTGACCGAGGCGCTGGCCGAGGCGCCGGCGCGCCGCGGCCGGCACAAGAACATCCCGCTGTAATCGCGCGCGAGCGTAGCGCCACCGCGAATTGCAGCCACCAGATTCGCACTAGCGTTACGCTCACGCAGCTCAGCGGCAGAGTATTCTCGAGAGCGCTTGGTGCAGTTCGCTTTCGGGGTGCTCAGGCAGCGTGTCGGCCCGCCACCCGACGAAGTCGTCCGGACGGACCAAGACCGCACCGCCAGGCCCAAGACCGGTGACCGCCGCCCACGCGCCGTCCGGGTCGACGACGTCCCCGTCCGCCCCAATCCGGTGAACGTCAACGGCAACGCCAAGAGCCGCCGACGCCGCAGCCGCGGCGTCGAACCAACCGGTCCCCTGCTCCCCCGTCAGCAGCGTGAACCCGGAGCCGAGTAAGTCGAGCGTCGAGACCCGCTTGTCGCCACGGAAGACCCAGGCGTGCGGGACGCGGGTGCCGGGTTGTCCATGCAGTTCGTCGACCAGCAACACGTCGCCGGAATCCGCCGTCGCGGGCTCGTTGGCCACCACCGCGGCTGAGCGGTATTGATAGCCGATGAGCAGCTCGAACATCGGCGCTTCCTCGTCCGGCGGCAATCGCGGCCTGTCGTCGTCTAATCGCAGAAAACCGAGCGCCGGCCCCGTCAGTGACTGGCGCGCATTGAAGCATCCGACGGGGTGTCGCTCGGTGTGGTAAGTGGCCAGCAACGCGGGATCGGCCGTCCCGTTCCAGACGGCGGCCAGCTTCCAGGCCAGGTTGTGCGCACTCTGGATGGCGGTGTTGGCTCCGCCGGCCTTGAACGGCGGCATGGTGTGGGCCGCGTCACCGACGAGAAAGATTCGGCCGTTCTGGAACTGAGCGGCTACCCGCTCGTAGGGCTGCCATGGCGCGACATCGACCACTTCCACGTCGATCGGCTCACCAATCGCTTTCGTCAGCACTTCGCGGCAACCCTGCGTGCTGAACTGAGCGGCGGCCTCCCCCTTGCCTGGGAAGTAAGTGGTAATGAACATGCCAAAGTCCTCGTACACCGGGAGAAATATGCCTTGGAGGTCGGCGTTGTCGACTTGCACGGCGTCGCCGTCGCCGAGCTGGGGGACGAACTTCCGCCACGGCCCCCGGAAGTAGATGAAGACGACAAAGATGGGCAGTGCGCCGTAGCCCGAGGTCGTCACGCCAAGCGCGTCGCGGATCGGGCTGTGCACGCCGTCGGCTGCCACGAGATAGTCGGCGCGCACCGTATCCAGTGTTTCCGACTCCCGTCTGCGTACGACTGCTTTGATGCCCGTTTCATCCTGCTCGAATGAGCACAACTCGGTCCCATAGCGCACCTGGCTGCCGTGCCGACGGATGTAGTCGAGCAAGATCGGTTCCAATGCACTCTGGGGACAGTATTGCCCGGCCGGCTCGGGGCTCAGTTCCCGGAAGGGCGAGAAGATTGCGTCGACGTCGAACGCCTGTATCTCTTCGGCGCTGTTCAGCGTCGGCTTGCCGCGCATGTCCGAGACTCCCTCGGCGATCGCGTGGATCTCGTCGGCGAGACCCAGACCGCACAGGATTTCCAGGCTGCGGAAGCTCAGGTTGCGCGCTTTCGGGTAAATGAAGATCTCGCGGCGCTTCTCGACCATCAGCGAGCGAACGCCGTGTTTGGCGAGCAGCGCCGAGGTGGCCAGTCCGCCTGCGCCGGCACCAGCGATCAACACGGGAAAATCCGCAACGTTCATCGCCTCTCCCTTCTGCACGGAACTAACTAGTTCCGTGTAACCCACGGTGACATGCTCGAGGAGAACGCGCAACTGCTACGGCGTCGGTGCGCCGGCAAGCGGCAAGATCACGTCTTCGAGCACCCGCCGGAAAAAGACCCGGTCGATTGGCCGTCCCGTCATCACCCGCAGCACGTTGAGGCCTAGGACCACGTCGGGTATCAGATTCAGATCGCGTCCGCCCGGCAGTTCGCCGCGAGCCACCGCATAATCGAGGACCGCTCGGATGATGTGCCGGGGGGTGGATAGCACAAGGTCGTCCAAGGCAGCCGCCAGGACGGGGTTGTGCATCGCTGCCGTGGCCACCCCTACGACGACCTGAATTGTGCCCAAATCAGCGTTATCAAGGTCAGGCACGGCAGCCACCAGGACCTCTATGTCGCCGCGAAGGCTGCCGGTGTTGGGCGGCTCGACGGGTCCCAGGCGTCGTCGCCAGTGGGCGATCGCGTCGGCGACCACCATGGCTTTGGATGCCCAGCGACGATAGATCGCGGCCTTGCCGACGCCGGCACGAGACGCGATGTCGTCCATGCTCAACCGGTCATACCCCAGCTCAGCCACACCCGTTAGCGCGGCTTCCAGGATGGCTGCGTCCAAGGATCGATCGAGACGTCCCGGGCTTCGCGCCGGCCGCGGGGTGCGCGTCGTCTGGCCACTTTCCAGCTCCATGATCCGTCCTAGCCGGTACGGGTTAGTTCCGTTCCATCGTATCCGCCGCTGCAGATGCCCGGCACCCGTCAGCCGAATCGCGCCAGGAACTCCTCGGCCACCTCGATGACGCGGTCCCGGTCGGGCTCCACCAGACCGATCCGGGTGCGGCGATCGACGATGTCACCGATCTCCAGCGCACCCTCGTGGGTGACCGCGTATTCGAACTCCGC
>NZ_JBARMY010000321.1:0-23524 GCF_049802695.1 Mycobacterium sp. | reverse complement strand
GCGCGCTGCTGCCGGAAAGGGCGATCGTCGTCGACGAGTCGAACACGTCCGGTGTGCCGCTGGCGCAGGCGACCGCCGGAGCTCCGGCGCACGACTGGCTCACCCTGACCGGCGGCGCGATCGGTTATGGCATTCCGGCGGCGGTGGGCGCCGCCGTCGCGGCCCCTGATCGGCCAGTCCTCTGCCTGGAATCGGATGGGTCCGCGATGTACACGATCTCGGGGGTGTGGACACAGGCGCGGGAGAACCAGAACGTCACCACCGTCATCTACAACAACGGCGCCTACGACATTCTGCGAATCGAGCTGCAGCGCGTCGGCGCAACTGGGGCGGCCGGCCCCAAAGCGCAGCAGCTGCTCGACTTAACTCATCCGGCAATCGATTTCGTCAAACTGGCTGAGGGGATGGGTGTTGCGGCCCGCCGCGCGACCACCGCCGAGGAGTTCGCCGACGCGCTGGGCTGGGCTTTCGCGGAACCGGGACCGCATCTCATCGACGCGATGGTGCCATCCTTGCTGGCTTGATCACAACCACCGATAGACCTTCGTCAGATTCAACACTTCGCCCATCGAACTCAGTTGGCTGATGATGTCTTCCAGGCGCGCGCGTGGTATGTCCACGTGCCACTCCGGAACCGTGCCGGAGATGTTCAACATGCCGGCACCGAAAGTGACGCCCGTCAGTTGGAGTCCATGCGGCAGGTTGGGGAGACGAACCGGGTAAGCCGGAGCTCGAGCCGGTAGGGACCACCTGTGTCGCAGCAGGGCAAGTCCGCGCGGCTTCAACCACAGCGTCGACCCGTCGAGCTCAGCATCGACCTCGAGATTGGCGAGGCCGGGTCGACGAGCCCAGTGCAGTCGTGCAACTCCGTCGTCGCCGACTTCTCCGACGAATCTGGGCATGACCCACCGGAAAAGTTCATCGAGGAGAGAGGCGGGCAACTCCAGCGACAGTTCGACTGGCGCGGCTATCAGTACAGGCGGCGTTCCGGGGCGCAAGTGAGCATTGTGCAGGGTCGCAACCGCACGGTCGAACTCAATGGTGTCCCAGCACAGCTCTGTGGCGACGACCCGGACATCGCCGTACTGGCCCAACGACAACCCGACCATGTCGAGGCTGGCATCAAACTCTGTAACGGTCAGGGTGATGTTTCCCTGATCGAGTTGGACGGACAGCCTCCGGCCCACTATCAGTCGGCGCAGCGTTGTGAACAGCGTTCGATAGCCGACTTCCGTGGCCGCAGATACCGGCGGAAGGGAGCTGGCCGACGACCAGAGCGACGCCAGCATCTCGACTGGACGGAACGGATCCCATCCGCCTGGGAGCACTGAAGGTGTCATCCTTCAGCATCCTCGTCCCACCTGCCGGGTGGGCGCAATAACGCCACAGACACCACCCGGCGCCGGGTGCCCTGGCTAACAACTAGTTGATATCGCTGTCACCGCGGAATCCGCCACACCGGGTCGGCGCAGTCGACACCCGTGGCCGACAGCTCGCGCTTGAGCACTTTGAACGTCGCCGTGCGCGGCAGCTCAGTGCTGATCCGGACGAAGGATGGCCATTGCTTCCGCCCAAGGTCTGGTTGCTCGGCCAGAAAGGCGCTGAACGTTTCGGCGTCGAACTCGGCTCCGGGAGCCAGCACCAGCGCCGCCATCACTTGGTCACCGACGGCCGGGTCCGGCACCGCATACACCGCAACCTCGGTGACGCCGGGATAGTTCAGCAGCACCCGCTCGATCGGGGCGGTGCCCAGGTTCTCGCCGTCGACCCGTAGCCAGTCACCCAGCCTGCCGGCGAAGTAGGCGTAGCCGGCGTCGTCGCGGTAGGCCAGGTCACCGCTGTGATAGACGCCGCCGGCCATGCGCTGCGCATCGGCCTGGGCGTCGTTGTAGTAGCCCTCGAAACGGCCCGGGCCACCGGTGTTGACCAACTCACCGATAACCCCCGGCGGGCAAGCTTCACCGGTGTCGACATCGACGATCTCGATCCCGTTGGGCAACGGCCCCAGCGCAACGGATGGGGTGTCCGGGGTACGGCTGATCGCCACGCCACCCTCGGTGGACCCGAACCCGTCGATGACCACACACCCGAACCTGCGGGCGAAGCGCTCGATGTCACCGGGCGCACCCTCGTTGCCGTACACCGCTCGCAGCGGGTTGTCCGCATCATCCGGACGCTGCGGGGTGGCGAGCACATACGACAACGGCTTGCCCACGTAGTTGGCATATGTTGCGCCATAACGGCGGACATCTGGAAGGAACTGCGACGCAGAGAACTTGCGTCGCAACACCAGCGAGCCGCGGCATGCCAGCGCCACCGCCCAGCCGACCAGCACCGCGTTGGAATGGAACAATGGCATCGACGCATAACAGACGTCGTCGGGGCCAAGACCGAAACGCTCGCTCATCGTCACGCCGGCGATCCCGACTTTGCCGTGGCTGCACTTCACCGCCTTCGGTTCGCCGCTGGTGCCGGAGGTGAAAATCAGCATGAACAGGTCGGCCGGGTCGGCCGACTGAAACCGGGGTTGGGCGGTGGAGTGTGCGGCCACTTCCTCGTCCCAGTCGGCCGAATCGGCATTCACATGCTCGATATCGCCGAGCACCGCAGCGGAGTTGGAGTCGGCGAGCACGAGTTGACAATCGGCATGGGCGATGTCGCGGGCCAGCGCGGCACCCCGGCGCACCGGGTTGAGTCCGACTGGGACGATGCCCGACAGCCCTGCCGCAACGAGCACCGCCGCGAAAAACGGGGTGTTCTCCAGCAGCACGCCGACATGCGGCGGCCGCGTCGGGTCGAGACGCTCACGCAACGCAGCCGCCACTGCGGCACCGTGCCGCAAATGATCCCGCCAACTGGTGAACGAGTCCTCGAAGTAGACGCCGCGGTCCTCTACAGCGACAAGCGGTTTGAGCAAGTCGGTGACGGTAGGAAAAGCTTCGGCTGCTGTCAACGGCTCGGCGACTTCCAGGCTAAGCCGGCGTATCCGCCAGTTCGCGGCCGATCTTCCGCAGCTGTCCGGTGGCACTGCCCAGCGCGAACTCATTGTGCTTGGCGGCCAGAAAATATCGGTGCACCGGATGGTCGATGTCGATTCCCACGCCGCCGTGAACATGAACGATCGCGTGCGCCACCCGGTGTCCCGCATCGGCCGCCCAGAACGCCGCGGTGGCCACCTCGGTGTCGGCGGGCAAATCCTCGGCGAGTCGCCACGCCGCTTGGGTGAGCGTCAGCCGTAAACCCTTGACGTCGATGTATCCGTCCGCCAGCCGCTGCGATACGGCCTGAAAGCTTCCGATCGGGCGGTCGAACTGCTCACGGGTGCGAGCGTACTCCGCAGTCAGCTGCAGCCCCCGGTCCAGCACACCGAGCTGAAAAGCGCTGCGGCCCAGTGCGGCCAATGTGGAGAGCCAGCCGACGACACCGTCCCCGCCGGTTATCGGCGCATCCGCTATCTCGACCCCGTCGAGTTCAAGGTGTCCCACGCTGCCCAGGCCGGTGGTCTCCAACGCGGTCACCGAGACACCAGAAGCGTCCGAGGGCACCACGAACAACACTGTGCCGGAGTCTGTTTCGGCGGGAACGAGGAACCCGTCGGCGACCGGCCCGAAGCCGACCTGAGTGCGCGACCCGTGCAGACGGTGGTGGTCACCGGCGCGGGTCGCCTGCACCGGCCCATCGCCGGTCTCGCCGTTCAGCGCGACGGTGAGAATCTTCGCACCGCTGACCGCCGGCGCAGCCCAACGCTGTTGCAGCTCATCCGATCCGAACCGGCTCAGCGCACCGGCGGCCAACACCACGGATTCCAGGTACGGGACGGCGGCCAGTTGGCGACCCAGCGCCACCAGAATCGCGGTCTGCTCAAGCACCCCGTAACCACCGCCGCCGATCGACTCGGCTGCCGCGGTGCTCAGAATGTCGGCGTCGATCAGCTTCTGCCAGAGCGCGCGGTCGAACCGTTGATCCAGGCCGTCCAGCTCCCGCTGGTGCTCTGGAGTGCACACCGCGTCGACGATGGTGCCGACCAGACCGCCTAGATCCTGCGCGGCTTCGGTTGTCGAGAAGTCCATGAGCTCTCCGGATTCGCTAGCGGTTGGCTCGGGGCAGGCCCAGCGCCACCATGCCGATGATGTCGCGCTGGACTTCGTTGGTGCCGCCGCCGAAGGTCAGGATCAGACACGCCCGGTGCATTCGCTCGACCCGACCACGCAGCAGCGCACCGGGGGAATCTTGACGCACGGTGGCGGCAGTGCCCAGCACCTCCATCAGCAGACGGTAGGCCTCGGTGGCCAACTCGGTGCCGAACACCTTGGCGGCCGATGCGTCCGCCGGTGAGGGCGCCGCGGAGTCCGACGAGGCGAGTTCCCAGTTGATCAGTTTGAGCACCTCGACCTTGGCGTGCACCCTGGCCAGGTTGAGCTGCACCCACTCCGAGTCGATCAGCCGGGCACCGCCGAAATCTTTGGTGTTCTGCGCCCACTCGCGTACCTGATTGAGCGCCATGATGATCGGCATCGCCGACACCAGCGCGACGCGCTCGTGGTTGAGCTGGTTGGTGACCAGCTTCCAGCCGCCGTTCTCCTCACCGACCCGGTTGGCTACCGGCACCCGGATGTCCTGGTAGTAGGTGGCGCTGGTGTCCACGCCGGACATGGTGTGCACCGGCGTCCAGGAGAAGCCTTCGGCGCTGGTCGGCACGATCAACATCGAGATCCCGCGATGCTTCTTGGCTTCGGTGTTGGTGCGCACGGCCAGCCACACATAGTCGGCGTACGGGATCAGGCTGGTCCACATTTTTTGACCGTTGACGATGTAGTCGTCGCCGTCGCGCACGGCAGTGGTGCGCAAATTGGCCAGGTCGGTGCCGGCACCGGGTTCGGAGTAGCCGATGGAGAAGTGCAGATCCCCGGACGCGATCTTGGGCAGGTAAAAGTTCTTCTGCTCCTCGGTGCCGAAGGACATGATGGTCGGCGCGACGCTGTTGATCGTCAGGAACGGCACCGGGGCGCCGGCAATTGCGGCCTCGTCGGTGAAGATCAGGGAGTCCATCGGGGAGCGGTCCTGGCCCCCGTACTCCTTGGGCCAGTTCAGAGTGAGCCACCCGTCTTTGCCCATCTGCGCGACCGTCTCCCGGTAGACGTTGCCTTCGCCGTACTCGCCCGACATCAAGCTCAGCGCTGCGCGGCGCTCGGGTGTGATCAGCTTCGCGAAGTAGGACCGCAATTCGCGACGCAGCTCCTCCTGCTCCGGGGTGTAACTGATTCGCATTCCAGCCGCCCTTCGTTTTTTCACGGCCACCGATCCGCCATCCCTGGTTGTAACACGTTCTAGTCTGGGGGTCCAGCGGCGATGTCGGGGTAGGCGTGGTCGTATGGTAGGGATGCGTATCTTCAAGCCCGCTAGCCATGTTGACGGCCGGGCAAGTTAAGGAGGAGTGCCGTGCGGGTGATAGTTGACCGGGACCGATGTGAAGGTAACGCGGTGTGCCTGGGATTAGCGCCGGACATCTTCGACCTCGATGACGACGACTACGCCGTGTTGAAGGCCGACCCGATCCCGGCTGATCGCGAGCAGTTGGCCGAACAAGCGATCGCCGAATGCCCCCGGGCCGCCTTGGCCCGGGAAGACTAGAGGTACTCATAATTTGACTAGCAGCACGGACGAGACGGATCTGTCCGGGAAGGTCGCGATAGTGACCGGTGCGGCCGCGGGACTGGGGCGCGCCGAGGCCATCGGCTTGGCCCGGGCCGGCGCCACCATCGTCGTCAACGACATCTTCGCCGCCCTGGACGCTTCCGACGTGCTCGACGAAATCGCCGTTGCGGGATCCAAAGCCGTCCCGGTGACCGGTGACATCAGCGAGCGCGCCACCGCCGACGAACTGATCAGCAGCGCCGACGCGCTCGGCGGCTTGAGCATTGTGGTAAACAATGCCGGGATCACCCGCGATCGGATGCTGTTCAACATGTCCGACGACGAATGGGACGCCGTCATCGCGGTGCACCTGCGTGGCCATTTCCTCGTCACCCGCAACGCAGCCGCCTACTGGCGGTCGAAAGCCAAGGAGGCCGGCGGATCGGTCTACGGCCGGATCGTCAACACGTCCTCGGAAGCAGGCCTGGTCGGCCCGGTCGGACAGGCCAACTATGGTGCCGCCAAGGCGGGTATCACCGCGCTGACGCTGTCGGCCGCCCGAGCGCTGGGCCGCTACGGGGTGTGCGCGAACGCGATCTGCCCTCGGGCACGCACCGCGATGACGGCCGACGTTTTCGGCGAGGCGCCCGACCCCGATGGTCAGGGCGCCATCGATCCACTTTCGCCCGAGCATGTGGTCACCCTGGTGCGGTTTCTTGCCTCGCCGGCGGCCGCAGCGGTCAACGGACAGGTCTTCATCGTCTACGGTCCGCGGGTGACGCTGGTGTCGGCGCCCACGGTGGAGCGCCAGTTCAGCGCCCAGGGTGCGGCGTGGGAGCCGGCGGAATTGAGCACGACACTGCACGACTACTTCGCCGATCGCGATCCGGAGTTAAGCTTCGCCGCGACCGGTGTGATGGAGACCTGATCTGCTCGGGGGCTACCACCTGAAGTATCCCGGCGGCGGTGTCAGGGCTTTAAATCCGATCTGGGCCCCGAGCCGGATGCGCTTCGGCGAGGGCGTCGAGGAATGACCGCGCCCAGCGGTCCACGTCATGTAACAGCACCTGGCGTCGCAGCGCGCGCATGCGGCGCCGCCCTTCTTCGACGGGCTGGTTGAGCGCCGCTTCGATCGCGTCCTTGACGCCCTCGAGGTCGTGCGGATTGACCAGGTAGGCCTGCCTGAGTTCGGCTGCGGCTCCGGTGAATTCGCTCAAGACCAGGGCGCCGCCGAGGTCACCACGGCAGGCGACATACTCCTTGGCCACCAGATTCATCCCGTCGCGCAGCGGCGTGACCAGCATGACGTCACTGGCTACGAAGAAGGCGACCAGCTCATCGCGAGGAACCGGCCGGTGCAGGTAGTGCACCACCGGACGGCCGACCTCGCCGTATTCCCCGTTGATGTGCCCCACCTCGCGTTCGATGTCGCTGCGCAGGATCTGATAACTCTCGACACGTTCGCGGCTCGGTGTGGCCAGCTGAACCAGGACGGTGTCGTCGCGTTTGACGCGGCCTTCGGCAAGCAACTCCGAGAACGCTTTCAACCGGACATCGATGCCCTTGGTGTAGTCGAGCCTATCGACACCGAGCAGGACCTTACGCGGGTTGCCCACTTCGGCTCGCAGCTCTTTGGCCCGTCGCCGCACCTCGCGGTTGCGGGATTTCTGGTCGAGTTCGTCGGAATCGATGGAGATGGGAAAGGCTCCCACCCGCACCGTGCGCGATCCGACAAGTACCTCGCCGTACCGGGACCGCACACCGACCGATCCGCGCGACGTTTCGGCGCCGACCAGCCGCCGCGACAAGATCAAGAAGTTCTGTGCACCTCCGGCCAGGTGGAAGCCGACCAGGTCAGCGCCGAGCAAACCCTCGACGATCTCGGTGCGCCACGGCAGCTGCATGAACAACTCGACCGGTGGAAACGGAATGTGCAAAAAGAATCCGATGGTCAGATCGGGCCGCAACTCCCGCAGCATCTTGGGGACCAGCTGGAGCTGGTAGTCCTGAACCCACACGGTCGCACCCGAGGCGGCGGCGCGTGAGGCCGCCTCGGCGAATCGGCGGTTTACGTCGACGTAGCGATCCCACCATTCCCGGTGGTAAATCGGCTTGACGATGACGTCGTGATACAGCGGCCACAACGTGGCGTTGGAGAAACCCTCGTAGTACTCGGCGACATCGTCGCCGCTCAGCCGCACCGGGTAGAGCTGCAGTCCCTCGTCATCGAAGGGTTCTTCGTCGCCGTCGGTGACGCCCGGCCAGCCGATCCAGGCGCCGCGCCGACGGCGCAACAGCGGCTCCAGGGCGGTGACCAGTCCGCCGGGACTGCGCTTCGAGGTGGTGGTGCCGTCGGGAAGCCGCTCCATGTCGATCGGGAGTCGGTTGGCGACCACCACGAAATCGGAAGTGCCGGCTTCAACCGACTCGGAGCGCAGCTCGGGACCGCCGGGAACCACTTAGGTGTCGAGTTTCGCCGGTCCAATGCCAAGCATCGACAGGAAGACCCGGCACTCGTCGGCGTCGGTCGCATACGCGGCGACCACACGCCTGGCTTGGCTCGCGGTGGTATCGGTCAGCGGTTCGACTTCGCCGAGTTCTGCGGGATCAGATTTAGTGGGCATGACATCACTGTAGGCGAAGCGCGTTTTTGGTGAGGTGACCAGCGCCGGACCCACCGCGCAGGCCGGGACGGACGGGTCGTAATGTGCAAGTCGGCGACCTGCGGCGAACCCAAGTGAGGTGGCGAATGGCAGTCCACGACGATGTGAGCACCAGCGCGGTCGACGCTCAGGCCGACGCACTGGTGGCCTACGAAACTCTCCACGAAGGCCGGATCGCCCGCATCTGGCTCAACCGCCCGGAGGCGCACAACGCCCAGAGTCGCACCTTGCTGGTGCAACTCGATGAGGCATTCCTGCGAGCCGAGGCCGACGACGAGGTCCGCGTCGTGATCCTGGCCGCCCGCGGCAGGAACTTCTCCGCGGGCCACGATCTGGGGTCTGAAGGGGCGTTGCTCGAGCGAGCGCCGGGCCCGGCCCAGCATCCGACCTTTCGGTCCAACGGCGCTACCCGTGAAGCAGTCGCCGAGAAGACCTATCTGCAGGAGTGGCACTACTTCTTCCAGAACACCTGCCGTTGGCGCGATCTACGCAAGATCACCATCGCGCAAGTCCAGGGCAACGCGATCTCCGCCGGGCTGATGCTGATCTGGGCGTGCGACCTGATCGTGGCCGCCGACAATGCCAAATTCAGCGATGTCGTCGGTGTCCGCATGGGCATGCCCGGTGTCGAGTATTACGCGCACCCGTGGGAATTCGGCGCCCGGAAGGCCAAAGAGCTGCTGCTGACCGGTGATTCGCTGGATGCTGATGAGGCCTACCGGCTGGGCATGGTGTCCAAGGTCTTCCCGCGCGACGAGCTGGCGGACAAGACCTTGGAATTTGCCAGGCGTATCGCCGAGCGCCCCACGATGGCGGCGCTGCTGATCAAGGATTCGGTCAACGCGGCCGCCGACGCGATGGGGTTCACTGAGGCGCTGCGGCACGCATTCCACGTACACGAGCTAGGGCACGCGCACTGGGCGGCGCGCAACGAGAACCGTTTCCCCGTCGGGCTGCCCCCTGATGTCGAAGATTGGCGGGCAGCAAAGCCATCCCAGGTGGCGCGCCGCGACGTGCCCTGACGCGGCGGCAACGGCCATCAGTCCGCACGACAGCCCCGCGTGGTTCGATAGGTAGAACGTGTTGCAGTTCTGCCGTGAAGGAGCCCGCATGCTGCTTTCGTTCGAAGAACGTACCTATCTGGTGACCGGTGGGGGCAGCGGTATCGGCCAGGGCGTCGCCGCCGGACTGGTGGCGGCCGGGGCCGCCGTCGTCATTGTGGGCCGCAACGCCGATCGGCTCGCCGCGACCGCCAAAAACATCGAGTCCAGCGCAGCCAATGGGGCCATCCGGTATGAAACGGCCGACGTCACCAGCGAAGACGAGACCGCACGCGCGGTGGAGGCCGCCACTGCCTGGCACGGCCGGCTGCACGGCGTGGTGCACTGCGCGGGCGGCTCGGAGACCATCGGGCCGGTCACCCAGATCGACTCGCCGGCGTGGCGACGCACCGTGGACCTCAACGTCAACGGCACCATGTACGTGCTCAAGCACGCCGCCCGCGAAATGGTTCGCGGTGGCGGCGGTTCGTTCGTGGGCATCTCGTCGATAGCCGCGAGCAACACCCACCGCTGGTTCGGTGCCTACGGGGTCAGCAAGTCAGCCGTGGACCACATGATGAAGCTGGCCGCCGACGAACTCGGCCCGTCCTGGGTGCGGGTCAACAGTATCCGCCCAGGTCTCATCCGCACCGACCTTGTTGCGCCCGTGCTGGATTCGCCGGAACTGAGCGCGGATTACGCACAATGCACGCCGCTGCCGCGGCCAGGCGAGGTGGAGGACGTCGCCAACCTGGCGATGTTTCTCCTCAGCGACGCGGCCGGCTATGTCACCGGACAGGTGATCAACGTCGACGGAGGGCTCATCTTGCGACGTGGACCGGACTACTCGACGATGCTCGAACCCGTGTTCGGCGCCGACGGGTTACGCGGAGTGGTGTGACGCTGTATCCGGCGCAGCGCCGGCGTCCCGGGTGGCCAGCGTGGCGATTGCCGACCAGTCGAGGTGCCCGCCGCCGTTGGCCAGCAGGGTGAGGAAGCGGTCGCGCAGCAGGCTGGCCAACGGCAACGGAACCTGCATGCTCTCGCCGGCGGCCAGCACCAAGCGGATGTCTTTGAGGCCCAGCGCAGCGGCGAAGCCGGCCGGCTCGAATTCGCGCCGGGCGATCAGCCCGCCGTAGGTCTGGTAGGCCGGCGCGCTGAACAAGGTGGCCGTGAGGATGTCGATGTAACGCGACGGATCGACACCGCCTTTGGCGACCAGCGCGACGGCTTCACCGAGTGACTCGATGACCGACGCGATAAGGAAGTTGCCGGACAGCTTCACCAGGTTGGCGGCTTCTGGTTGTTCAGACACGACGAAATGTCTCTGGCCCATCGCGTCGAACAGCGGGATCATCGGCTGCACCGACTGCGGATCACCCGCCGCGACAACGAAAAGCTTTGCGGCAGCGGCCGCCTCCGGCCGGCCGAACACCGGCGCGGCGACGTATCGGTGTCCGGCATCGGTGTGCGCTGCGCTGAGACGCTTCGACAACTCGATGCTGATGGTGCTCGACGAGACATGCGTCGCACCCGCTGGCAGCGAGGCCAGCACGCCCCGCTCACCGAACGTCACGTCGTGGACCGCCGCATCATCAGCCAGCATGGTGACCACGACATCACCACCACAGACCTCGGCGACCGTGCGTGCCGGCATCGCACCCTGCTGCACGACCGAGTCCAACTTCTCCGCGGAACGGTTGTAGACGGTGACACGGTGGCCGGCCTTGACGAGGTTGACGGCCATGCCGCGGCCCATGTTTCCCAGTCCGATGAATCCGATGTCCATGACATCCACCATGCCGCGCTTTTCTGTGCGTCGGTGGTGGAGGATGTGCGACGACCGCCTTGGACGGGGCGGTCGGGCGAGCACAGGAGAACAGATGAAGCGACTCGAGGGCAACCGGATCCTGGTGACCGGTGCAGCGTCAGGGATCGGGCAAGCCACCGCACTGCGACTGCTCGCTGAAGGTGCCTGCGTCGTGGCCGCCGACATCGCAGTACTGGACAAGACGCGAGCAGAGGCGGAGGAGGCGGGAACCGACGACCGGCTTTCCACCGTCGAGCTTGATGTCGGCGACGAGAACTCGGTGGTCGAGGGGATGCGCTCGGCGATCAACAGAATGAGCGGACTGGACTCGGTGGTCAACGCCGCCGGCATGCTGCGGGCGGCGCACACCCATCAGACCAGCCTCGAGCTGTGGAACCAGATCATCGGTGTGAACCTGACCGGCACCTTCCTGGTGGTACGCGAGGCGCTGCCGGCTCTGTTGCAGAATCCCCGGAGCACCATCGTGAATTTCAGCTCCACCTCCGCCTCATTCGCGCACCCCTACATGGCGGCCTACGCCGCGAGCAAGGGCGCGATTCAGTCCTTCACTCATGCGCTGGCCCTCGAATACGCCAGTCAGGGACTACGCGCCGTGAGCGTCGCGCCCGGCAGTATCAAATCCGGAATCACCGATGCCACGGCGGGTTACATCCCCGCCGATGCCGACTGGGCACTGTTCGGCAGGCTCTCGCCGATCTTGCCGACCACGCTGGAGTCCAGCGGAGCCGGGATGGGTGATCCCACGGCGGTCGCCGGCGTGGTGGCGATGCTGGTGTCCGATGACGGTGCGTTCATCACGGGCACCGAGATTCGTATCGACGGCGGCACGCACGCCTGACCCTTGGTCAGCGGTCAGTTGACGCAAGGCACCCCGCCACTGTCGATGATCGGTGCACCCCGGTCCGGGGTGGGCTCGGTCGAGGTTGTCCCGTAGTACGACTTGGTCGTCGTTGTCGTTGTGGTGGTGCTGGTCTCGTCCTGTGACGAAGCCGAGTAGTTGTCGTCGACGACAACTTCGATGTGTCCGGATTTCACGGCTGAATCCTGTTGAGCGGGAGCGTCGATACCCAGGACGGTGGCCAGATTCTGCGCGTCGGTTGCCACGCCGGGCCCGTAGGCGACTGCCATGGTGGCGGGATCGCCGGCGGTGCGGTCACGCACCTCACCGATGGTGTAGCCGTGTTGCCTGAGGGTGTGTGACACCTGGGCGGCCAGCCCGGAGGTGCTTCCGGCGTTGATCACGTCCACGACGGTCGACGGGCTGGGCGGCACGGTGGTCGACATCGTGGTGCTGGTCGACGTGGTGGTGCCGATCGCGGCCGCGATTTCGGCTTTGATGGCCGCGGGGTCGATGATGTTGACGTCCTGGCCGTCGATCGAGTCGTAACGAACCACCGGCAACGTCCGGAATTCGACATCGCCGCCGGCCAGCGCGCCCATCCGCTCAAATTGTTCCTCGTCCCACCCTGCGGAGAGCACAACGTCCTTGCGCGCCACCGTAATCAAGCTCTTGAGCTTGCCGAGGTCGCTGAAGGTGCCGGAACTCTCGAGTTGATGCATGACCGACACCAGCAAGGCCTGCTGGCGGTGGGTGCGGTCCAGGTCGCCGTTCTCCAGGCCGTGTCGTTGCCGTACGAACGCCAACGCCTGTGCCGCGTTGAGCGTTTGGCCGCCGGCGGGAAAGTCGGCCCCGGAATACGAGTCGTACACGGCGTGCTTGAGACACACCTGCACACCGCCCAGGCTCTCGGTCAGATCGTAGAAACCGGCCAGGTTGACTTCGGCGAAATAGTCGATCGGAACGCCGGTCAGATTGCGGACCGCTCGCAATGTCGCCGACCGGCCCGCCTCACGGCCGCGCGTCTCCAGTTGTCGTTGATTGCTCACACCCTGGTTGATGAGTTTCTGCTCGACGCTTTGCTTGGTCAGCCCGTACGCTTCCTTGATCTTGATGTGGCGATAGCCCGGTACCCCGCTGAACGGCACCCAGTCGTCGCGGGGGATGGAGAACGCGACGACGCGGTTGTCGTCTCCGACATGGACCAGGATGAGCGTGTTGGTGTTGTAGCCGCCGGCATCGGAGTCCCCGGCGTGCAGTTGGTTCAAGATCGCCGAAGGCAGGTCGTTGCCGTCTTGGTCTTTGCGTGAGTCCAGCCCGATGAGCAGGATGTTCATCTCCCCGCCGCTGGATCGGGGATCGTCGGTGCCCAGCGCCGACGACACGGTGATTCCGCCGAGCGCGCCGTGTGCGACCCACCATCCTGTGCCCGTCGCGAGAACCGCCGCCGCCGACATCAGCGCCATGACACCGCGGGTCAGCCTGCGGCGGGTCAGCGACGGCCGACGAGCTGCGCGGTGACGGTGTCGGCCGCCGGATCCATCCAAGTCAGCCACCACGACCTCGACGCCCCTCGGCCCACCGGTCGAAGTTTGCGGTGGTCGCTGGCCGCCCATGATGTCCAGTATGCGATAGCTTGCTGTGGCGCTCGGTCACAGTTCGGCGACGCTGCGAGCGCGCATCGTCTTGTACGATCGCGCGGTGCATGATTTGCCTGCGACGGGGGGACGCGGCACCCTGCGGTCGATATCGCGGCGGGAAGCGCTCGGGTATGCCGTCGCAGCACCGGTTCTGTTCGGCCTCGCGACGTTGGGGGCGACACTCGGCAGCCAACGGGCGGCCGCGGCCGACACCAAGGTGATCGATTTCGCGAAGCGAAAAATCTCACCGGATCAGATCAAGTCGGCCGGCTACGACGGCGTAGTGGTATGGGTGTCGGAGTGCCGGCCCGGGGCGGACTTCGAGGCAAAGCCCGTCACCCGCGACTACGCGGATGCGCTGCGCGCTGCCGGGCTGCACATGGTGAGCAACTACCAGTACGGCAAGCCCGGTTGGCCAGACCCCTCGGATTACACCCGCGGCTACGGCGGTGGCGTGGCGGACGCTCGCACGGCTCAACAGCTGCATGCGGCCGCCGGTGGTCCGGACTCGGCGCCCGTCTTCTTCAGCGTGGACGACGACATCGACCTCAACACTTGGAAAAGCGTTGCGCTCGAGTGGTTCCGGGGCCTCAATTCTGTCCTGGGCGTTGAGCGCACCGGCATCTACGGTCATTCCAGGGCATGCGGCTGGGCGATCGACGACGGTGTCGTCGGGCACTCCAGCACTGCAGGGCACCGGTGGGCATGGCAGACCAGCGCATGGTCGCACGGTGAGCGTGAACCCAGAGCCGTGCTCTATCAGGCTGTGGTCGACAGCCCGTCGACGCCCGGTATTCCGCTGGGCGGCATCAACGTTGACCTCGACGACGTCCTGGCGGCCGATTATGGGCAGTGGGACGTCAGCCGCTGAGCTGCGGTCAGCTGATCGACTCCCTGAACTCGACACCGTCCTGGGCCTGCTGCGCCCATTCGTTGATGTCGACGACCGGATAAATCTGGAAGACGTTGTAAGGGGCGAACTTCGCAGTGTCGTTCAGAAGTTCGGCGGGATGGTCTGTCTCCACCACCGCGAACCCGCCTTCCGCGTCGACCCTCCCGACGAACTGGTGAAACGTCACGCCGGCGGACGGTTGCCATTTGGAGAACAGTTGCAAGGCGCGTTGCACGCCCTCTTCGTTCTCCCTACCGGAGCTGTTGATACGGCTGGTCCATGCCATAACGTACTTCATCGGATACTCCTAGCTACGTGGCTGAACTAGTGGAGTGTCGGCGGCCGGCCGGAGTCTGCCGTCCACACGTTATCGAGTGTCCTCCCAAAAAGCGTTGTGCGCATTCGAACAGCACCGCTTATTTGGCTGTTAGTTGACATCGGAAAAGTTAAGTAATTTTGCCTCAGTGTGGTTAGCGCGATTCGACAGACGGTGACGTCAAGTGTTCATGCAAAAGTGACGCAGCAGCCTTGCTGGATCGGGATACTTGTCGGACACGACCGTGGCCGAAGTCGGAGATTCGAAGAGGAAACCATGAAGATCGTCGTCATTGGCGGCACCGGAGTCCTGGGGTTCAAAGTGGTACGAAAATTGAGCGACCGCGGCCACGACGCGGTCGCAGCGTCGCCACGCACCGGGGTCAATGCCCTCACCGGAGAAGGCCTCCCGTACGTCCTCACCAATGCGGACGTGGTTGTCGACGTTGCCAATTCGCCCTCCTTCGATGACGGGCCGGTGATTGAGTTCTTCACGAAGTCGACCGCTAACTTGTTGGCCGCGGAAGGCCGCGAGAGTCGGGCACTACGTCGCCGTGTCGATTGTGGGCGCCGACCAATTGCCCGAGAGCGGTTATCTGCGGGCGAAGGTCGCCCAGGAGAAGCTCATTACCGAATCCGATATGCCTTACTCGATCGTCCGCGCGACTCAATTCGCGGAGTTCACCGATGCCATCGCAGCAACCATGACGGTAGGTGACGAGGTGCGGGTGCCGGATACGTTGGCCCGGAACGGCCAAACGAAGAGGGTGGTGGTCGACCCGGATGTCGGTTACTTCGGGACATCGCTGTCCAAAGACAGTCTGGTCGTCACCTGACGCGCTCGGCCGTGTGGGCGATCAGATCTTGACGCCGCCTCGGGCGAGGATGGCTTCGAGTCCGCCGATAGCGAGGTCCAACTCGAACTCAAACTGGTCCGCGGCTGAAGGTGTTGCGCCCGCAAGCGCCCGTCGAAGCGACGGATACTGAAGCTGGTCCGAATTTAAAAGCGCTTGAACGGTTTCCGCGCCGTAATCGTGCTGGCCCGTCGACACTTGTACGGCACTCTGCGCGGAGGACTGCGCGATATTGGCCAGCGCAGTGAGTCCTCTGCGTGCGTCCGCGGCGCCGAATCCCGCTTCGAGAAGCACGTCGATGACGTGTTCGGCGAGTGTCAGCGCAGCGGCGGCGCCGGCTCCGCGTAGCGGTGTGTGATCCAAGGCGGCCCCAACCTGGATCAGACCGTCGCGGAACGCATGCGTATAGGTTCGAAGCACCGACTGCCAGTCGTCGTGGGCGGGCAGCTCGACGCGCATCAGCTCGGATTCGAACCGATCGGCCACTACCAGCGATAGCAGGCCCTGCCGGTCGCCGACGTAGTAGTGCAGCGCCTTTCGGCTCACACCGAGCGCGTCCGCCACCGCCTGCATCGTCAGATCCCGCGAGGCGACGCTACGCGCCGCCGCCACGATTTGTTCGCGGCTGATCTTGGCCGGACGGCCTCGGGCGCGTCGGGGCGAGTCCTGCGCCTCAACGCTTGTGTTACCGACCATCCCCGCAGCTTAAAGGCACGACTCCGCATTTTCGCCGATCGGCGAAAAACAAACCGCAACCGCTACCGCTCTCCTATGCTGAGCCGGTGCCAAACAACCCGTACCGGATCGTCCAGTGGACGACAGGAAACGTCGGTAAAAGCTCAGTCCAGGCGATCGCCGCCAACCCGAACTACGAACTCGTCGGCCTGTTCGCGTGGTCGGACGACAAGGTGGGCCGCGATGCCGGCGAACTCGTCGGCATCGAACCCCTCGGCGTCTCGGCCACCAACAATGTCGATTCGCTGCTGGCGCTCAAACCCGATTGTGTGGTGTACAACCCGATGTGGATCAACGTCGACGAGTTGGTGCGCATCCTGTCGGCCGGCGTCAACGTCGTCGCGTCGGCCTCCTTCATCACCGGACACAACCTCGGCGACGACCGGGCCCGGCTCGAAGAAGCATGCGCCAAGGGCGGATCCACGCTGTTCGGCTCCGGGGTCAGTCCAGGCTTCGCCGAACTCCTCGCGATCGTCGCCGCGAACGCCTGCGATCGGATCGACAAGATCACCATCGCCGAATCCGCTGACACCACGTTGTACGACTCACCCGAGACCGAACGCCCCGTCGGCTTCGGAATCGCCGTCGACGACCCGAAACTGCAGCCGATGGCCGCCAAGGGCACTGCGGTCTTCGCCGAGGCCGTGCGCCTGGTTGCCGATGCGATCGGCGTCGACCTCGACGACATCACGTGTGTCGCCGAATACGCCGAAACGACAGAGGATTTGCCGATGGCATCATGGACCATCCCGTCCGGGCATGTGGCCGGCGTCTACGCCAGCTGGCAGGGCATCGTCAACGGCAATACCGTCATCGACATCAACGTGCGGTGGAAGAAGGGGCAGACGCTCAAACCCGATTGGAAGCTCGACGGCGACGGCTGGAAGATCACCATCGACGGCCGACCCACCGTCAACATGCAAGTCGGATTCCTACCGCCGCAGGACATGATCGAGTCGGCCAAGACTATTGAGGACTTCTTCGTGCTCGGCCACATCATGACGGCGATGCCGCCGATCCATGCCATCCCCGCCGTCGTCGCTGCGGCGCCCGGTATCGCCACTTACAAGGATTTACCGCTGACCCTGCCGCGTGCCGCTGTGCCGGCGGTCTACGGGCGTAAGCAAGCCGCCGCCGGTTGATGGTGCACAGTCGTCCCAGTGGTCCCTTTGATCGCGTCTCTCAGGGATTAGTACCTTGTTCAGCTTGATCTCGCCGGTGATATCACCAGGGACCCAAAACCCGCCGTAGTATCACTCGTGCTACCGCTTCGCAGCACAGGCCTACCTGCTCCCAAGGTGCAGGTGAGGTCTGTGTGACTCCGCGATGGCTTCGAGCCCCTGTCCGGATTGAACTGTTGAACCACCTATGGTCACTGCGTCGAAACGGCCACGAGTTGCGGAGTGACACTCGCTGTGATTCCAGAGATTCCGCCAGTTTGTGCCCGCAGGTGCCCAGAATGTGCCCACGCGTGGGCTCACTCAGCGCAGCAGCAGCCCGGATAGCGGGTTGCGGCTCGGGCTTGCTGCGACTCTGGGACTTTCCGGCCTACACTTTTTCGCCATGGCACCCGAACCAGAGGCACCCCCCGACTTCTCGCCGTTCCACAGGATGAGAGACATCGAGCTCGACCCTGAATCCGTTGTGGGCAAGGAGCTCCGCGACCGGTTCGCTCACCTCGACCAGTCCTTTACCGGAAAGAACCCTCTCTGGGCCGCCGTCGTGAAACTCATCGGCCTCACTGCTATGTGCGCGAAGGGTGTCATCGACCTCGAAAAGGAGTTGATCGAGCTGAGGCGCGAAGTGAGATCTCGCCGCGACGCATGATCATCGGCAGCCGAGCCGCCGCGCTGGCCGATTGCCCGGAAGATCACGCGTATTGCCTGGCATTCGCCTGCGATGATTGGGCGCATGGCCGAGCGTGATCGCGACGAGTCCGGCCGACCCCGAAGCAGGCGCCCACGCGACGCTCTCGGCCGCCCGCTTCCGCCAGGCAGTGAAGGCATTGCATGCATCCCGGATAACCTGGAGCTGCCGCCGATCGAAACCCTCGCCTACGCCCAGAACCTGCTAGACCGCGGACTCGCCTTTAACGCGCACGAGGTGCTGGAGGCCGCATGGAAGAACGGGCCGGATGAAGAGCGCATGCTCTGGCAAGGGCTGGCTCAGCTCGCGGTCGGCATCACCCACGTCCAACGCGGCAACCTCAGAGGCGCGATCACGCTGCTTCGTCGTGCGTCGGGCCGCCTTTCCCGCGATAACGTGCCGGCACCGTACGCTATCGACGCCGCGGGTTTGGCCGACTTCGCTGATGCACTGATCAACTACCTGGCTGGTGGCGCCGAGATCACAGCGGATTGCCTGCGACCTCGTCTGCTTTTGTCGTCCGACCCGACTAGCCAGCATCGCTAATCCATCCGGTCGACACCTCACCCGGTGCTGCGAGTGCCTAGGGTCGGAGCCTCCTGTCAGGATTGAACTGTTCTGACGGGCGAGGAGGAGACGCCGAAAACCCCTTCTAACTGCGAATGTTCATCACGTAAGATCGCTGGAGATTTCTATAACTGTCGGCAAGTTGTGGGCACGATGATGCCGATCGCACGTCCCGGTGCGGTGTCTGTTGGGCGATCGATCCGTTTCGTCACCGAAACCGTGCCTTCGAACTTCGCACGAGTTTTGAGACTTTCGTATGGCCTCTTTATCGAGACATTTGCAAGCACTGGTCCGTCTATGAGTTCCGTCAAGTTCGTGCCCTACGAGGACCAGAACCCCCGCAGCAGACGCCGATATGCGGCGAACGTCAGCGTGATCGGGTCGCACCACGGCGGTAGCCCGCCGACGAGATGCAGCGCTGTCACCAGGATTGTCGACACGGTGGCAATCGGCTGAGACTTGAAGTACCGGCGGGCCGCATTGGTCAACAGCTCGTCATCGGTGGCGATCAGGTCGTAAGCTGCCACGCCACTGGCCAGTGCCACCCAAGCTCGGTCTGAGCTGCGCATCTTCACCGCCTCCTATGTCCAAGACGACGTCCGGCGGGGCTGGAAAGTTCACGCGCGTCGATTTGGTTTTTGTCAGTCGTAGTGTTGGCTGGCGCGAAGTTACGGGTGCCCGCTTCAAGCGACGTCAACCACCCGTTCTCCCATTGTGGCCAGGTCTTCAGCGAAGCCGCCGTCGCCTCGTCAGCCGAAGGTGAGTTGCCGTAGGACACGCAAAAAGACGCTTCGGTCGTTGGCTGATAGCTGGCCCAGCCAGCGTTCCTCGCCGCGCTGAATGTCTTTCTGCGCGGCGTTTTTGATGGACCGGCCCACCTCGGTGATCGCAAGCAGGCGCGCGCGGCGGTCGTCGGGGTCGGGAGTCCGCTCGATGTAGCCGTGCTCCTGCAGCGCATCGAGGGTAGGGATGATGCGTGTTTTGTCGGCGCCGATCACGTCGGCCAGGGCCGCTTGGGTGCGGATCGACGAATGGTCCAGGGCGGTCAGCGCGATGTAGCCCCACATCGATAGGCCGTGGGCGGCCAGCACCGGCTGCTCGGCGGCCACGGTTTGTCGAGCCAGCTGCGTCAGCATCGCCGCGAGGTCGGGCCGCGTCGCCTTCCGCACCATGTCGTGATGATAGTGTTTGTCATATGGTACGCACATGCTTATAGTAGGCGAATGCAGAATAGTTTAGATCTCCGCCCACTGCATCGGGTCGCCGTACTGGCTTCCGTTGACGTGGTCTCGGCCGTCAAGATCGACGACTTATCGAAGGTGACGCCGTGCGCCGACTGGAATCTCGCCGACCTGCTCACCCACATGACGGTGCAGCATCGCGGCTTTGCCGCCGCTGCGCGCCGGCACGGCGCCGATCCGGCGGTCTGGCAACCCGCCACCGTCGCCGACGCCGTGGCAGCCGACCCCGCCGGCAGCTATGCCGCGGCCGCCACCGAGGTGATCGATGCGTTCGCCGGTGCCGACGTGCTCGATGCGGCGTTCGCGCTGCCAGAGTTTGGGCCCGGCGCTACCTTTCCCGGTTCACTGGCGATCGGCTTTCACTTGGTGGACTACGTCGTGCACGGCTGGGACGTCGCCCGCACGATAAGTCACCCCTTTGAGCTTCCGGCCGACGTTGTGGTCGCCGTGCTGCCAATCGCGCTCGCCGTGCCCGACGCGGAATTTCGCACCGCAGACACTGCACTGTTTGGCCCCGCGATCCAGTCACGCGACCAGGCCACCGACCTCGACCGCATCCTGGCTTATCTCGGCCGCTCCCCACAGTGGAAACCACCTTCAGGGCCTCACCGCAGCAGCTAACGGCTGCATCGACTCTGAGCAATCCGCCTATCCACCAACAACCCACAATCGGTCCCCAACCGGCAGCGGCTTGTGAAGGAGAACCCATGACGACAGCACCCTTCGGCGACGTTCACACCACCGACGAAAAACGCCGTCCATCCTCAGGCCAGTCGAACGCGGCCGGTCAGCCGCCGATCACACCCGACAGTGGCCTGTTCAGCACGGACTGGCTGCCAGGACCCTCCCACGGAACCCAGTCCCCGGTTGTGGTCAGTTTCACCGACTTTCACTCCAATTCCGGCGAAGACTGGCAGCAGATCGCCGAACTGGGCATGAAGCTGGCGGAAAGTTGGCCGATCATGCGCGGCGCGGTCGGGCTGTGGCTGTGGGGCAAGCCGGTCGAGTGGCGCGGCGGATCACTGTCCATCTGGGAGAGTAACGCCGATTTGCGTCGTTTTATCCGCTGGCCCGTTCACGTCGCCATCATGAAGAACTGGCGCGGACAGATACGGGTGCAATCCGCCGGCTGGGATGACAAGCAATTCGTCCCAGCGCAGACATGGCTCCGCGCCGAGGCGCACATGCGGGTTCCGCGCGACATATCAGCCGATAGCCCCGTACCGCCCACGATCAACGGTGCGAAACCTATACCACTCAACGAATTACCGTGAGCTCTTTCGTTGCCCGACCACGATCCGCGTCAGCAATGCGGATGCTCATGCTTCTGGGTCAGTGCGACTGGTTGGTATCGCCGCCAACCTGGCGACTAAGTACGCCGAAACCGGGCGAGATTGCAGTAGTGCACTACCGAGATCGTCCCACTGCGCGCGAGCGACGATTTCCTTGGCGCGTGGCTTGGTGATGTGAGCGGTCGCGCTCGCACTGACCGAGCAGGAGATCCGAGGAAAAGCCCAGTTGGGAGACCGCATGACCGATACGGCCATGGCCAACCCGTGCGAAACATCGACGCCGACGAGGTTGAAACCGCCGCCGGTCCGCTTACCCAAGCTTGTGCAGGGCGGCGGATTAACCGTATTTCGCCGCAAGGCGATGCGGAATTAGTCGCTTGTTGCCGCGTGCCCGCTCTCACTGCGCGAGTCGGGCGATAACAGCGGCAAGGGGAACTTGTTGTTCGGCCGGTTGCAAACGCTCGGTACGCACATAGCTGATCCGATCGAACGGCTCGCCGCAATCGCTGCGTCGACTGCGGGCAGCCGTTCGGGGTCGGATCAGTCGACCAGGACCCAGCTGCTCGATCTGGTTGGCACAGTGCCAACCTCACTGCTCGGGGTCACGGCAAAGGCCGCGAGCGTGCTTCCGTTTTCTGGCCCAACGATTGCCAACACGACCGTGACCAATGTGCCCGGTCCAACCGAGCCAATCTTCTTCAGCGGCGCCCGCCTGGTACGCGCCGCAGGTCTCGGGCCGCTGGTGGCCGGCTTGAACCTCATTCATGTCGTAGCGAGCTACAACAGAACTTTGTCGATCAGCGCTACTGCGGATCGCGACGCCCTGCCCGACCCGGCCACATATGCCGCATGCATGGAAAAGTCTTTTCAGGAGTTGCTGGCAGGCGTGACCTGAGCTGACTGAATCATGCTCGATGTGTGACCCGTGGTCGGATGTTTACCGGTCAACGCTCAAGCGCGCCAAGGTTCTCCAGGCCGCTAAGCGGCTGCGCCTCGGCCCTCACTACGTTGGCCGGGGGCAGTATGTCGTTGTCGACGACGCCGGGCGTCCGTATCACCCCGACACGCTCAGCGACTTCTGGCGCGAGCTGCAGCGCGTCCGAGATGAGGTCGATTGGGCTGCACGACGCACGGCACTCCTGCGCCAGCATCATGCACGCGCAGGCCGTGCCGATCACAGTTATTTCCGCGTGGCTCGGGCACGCGGATCCGGCATTCACAATGCGGACCTACGTCCACGCCCAGAACGGCGCGTTGAAGGCAGCGGCGGCCACTTTGCAAAGGGTTGTGACACTCTCCTGCCACTGAGCCGCTCGTCGAACATCGTTGCGGCGCGTAGTCGAGCAGGTGTCGGCCCCGGTCGAATCCTGCGCAGTTTCTTCCGTCGACACGGGGTCAGTTTTCAGACGACGCCGACAGGCCGTAGCACTCAGTCTTCGGTCCGGACATTCGCTAACTATTCTCGCAGTTGCGCGGTCTCGGATTTCAGAGCCGCGGATTGCCCAGATCTCCCACGGTTTGCTTTCAGCGACAGAAAGCTGCGTCATCGCGAGCGCGGCCCGCGTCTCATCAGACTGGGCTGACCTGCCGTGCCGCATCGGCCGACCGTTTCGCATACCCGGCTGATTCCTGAGCCGCTTTACGCGCTAGCAGCCAACCGACACCCGATCCGATCGCGCTGCCATGGGTCTAAATGACGAGTCCGGCGGGTGCTGACGTCTGCGGAGAGGAGCGACCTCGCCGACCGAACGACAGCAGGTGCATGAGTGCGACGACTACAGCTCCGACGACCAATCCGATCACCGCGGACGCTCCGGTGTTGACCAACCAGGCCAGCACGCCACCGGCAGACTCGACACCGCGGTGAACCTGATCCTCGACGTGGTGAACCAAGCCGTACGGAGCGTGCCAGCCGAGGTGGTCGCTGCCCGCTAGCAGGATGTGGCCGCCCACCCAGAGCATCGCCACCGTCCCGATCGCTGAGAGCGTTGAGAGCAGTTTGGGCATCCCGGCGACCAGGCCCCGGCCGACCTTCTGCCCGATTCGGGATGCGGTCTGAGTGAGGTGCAGCCCGACGTCGTCCATCTTGACGACGACGGCGACGACGCCGTACACC
>NZ_JBARMY010000320.1:0-1530 GCF_049802695.1 Mycobacterium sp. | reverse complement strand
ACCTTGATGATGTCGGCGGCGCTGCCCTGGATCGGAGCATTGAGTGCTGCCCGCTCCGCGGCTTCGCGCACCTGGCGGTTGCTGCTGTCCAGCTCGGGCAGGTAGCGCCGCCGGCCCAGCACCGTCGAGGTGTAGCCGTCCTTGCGGGCCTGGTCGACAACGGCCTGCAGATAGTCGCGCACGCCGCCGAACCGGGCGAAGTAGGCGTCCATCTGGACTTTCGCCTCTTCGGTGGAGATCTTGAGCTGCTGCGACAGTCCGTAGGCGCTCAAGCCGTACGCCAGGCCGTAGGACATCGCCTTGACCCGGCGACGCAGTTCACCGGTCACCTCGTCGATCGGCACGCCGAACGCGCGGGACGCCACGAAGGAATGCAGGTCCTCGCCGGTCTTGAACGCCTCGATGAGGCCTTCGTCGCCGGACAGGTGCGCCATGATCCGCATCTCGATCTGGCTGTAATCGGCGGTCATCAGTTCGGCGTAACCGATGCCGTCAACCGAGCCGACGACGAACGCGTCCCTGATCCGCCGGCCCGCATCGGTGCGGATCGGAATGTTCTGCAAGTTCGGCTCGGTCGACGACAGGCGTCCGGTGGCCGCGATGGTCTGATTGAACGTGGTGTGGATGCGGTCGTCGCCGGCCACCGAACTCAGCAGCCCGTCGACGGTCACCTTGAGCCGGGTGGCGTCGCGATGGGCGAGCAAATGCTGCAGGAACGGGTGGCCGGTTTTGTCGAACAGCGACTGCAACGCGTCGGCGTCGGTGGTGTATCCGGTCTTGGTCCGTTTCGTCTTCGGCATCTCGAGTTCGTCGAAGAGCACGACCTGCAGCTGTTTGGGTGAGCCGAGGTTGATCTGCTTGCCGATCACCGCGTACGCGGCCTCGGCGGCGTCGCGGATCAGGTTCCCGAATTCGCTTTGCAGCGCAGCCAACTGGTTCAGGTCGACCGCGATGCCGGCTGCCTCCATGCCGGCCAGCACCCGTTGCACCGGCAGCTCCATCTCGGCCAGCAGCGACTCGGAGTCGATGCGGGCCAGTTCGGCGTCGAGCGCCTCGGCCAGGTCCACCACCGCCTGGGCCCGCAGAATCACCGTCTGCACCGCTTGATCGTCGACGCCGTCAGTGTCGTCGAGCAGCGAAAGCTGTTGCTGTTCCGCGGTTTCAGCGCGCAGCTCCCGCCGCAGGTAGCGCAGCGACAGGTCGTCGAGAGTGAAGCTGCGCTGCCCCGGCCGAACCAGGTAGGCGGCCAGTGCGGTGTCGGAAGTGATGCCGTTCAGCGTCCATCCGCGTCCGGCGAGGTCATGGATGGCCAACTTCGCCTCGTGCAGCGCCTTGGGTTTCGTCTCGTCGGCGAGCCAGGCGGCGAGCGCGGCATCGTCGTCCGGTGTCAGCGTCGTGGTGTCGATGTAGGCGCCGTCACCGTCGGCGGTGGCGACGGCCAGGGCGGTGGCGTCACCGTCGTAGGGCAGGTGGGTACCCACGACCGCCAGCCCTGATCGGCGCCCGTCGGCGGCGTGGTCGGCCAGCCAC
>NZ_JBARMY010000319.1:0-10176 GCF_049802695.1 Mycobacterium sp. | reverse complement strand
GCAGTGATCTCGACCCGGTGCGCCTGGTGATGGCGCAGCACAACCTCGGGGCCGGCGCTGGTCTGTGCCGCGCCGATGCACTGCGCCCGGTGACCCGCGACGCGGTAGTGCTGGCCGACCCGGCGCGGCGCCGCGGTGGGCGGCGGCGCTTCCACCCACGCGACTACCAACCCGCCCTGGACCAGTTGCTGAACACCTATCGAGATCGCCACCTGGTCGTCAAATGTGCTCCCGGAATCGATTTCCAGCAGCTCGGCCAACTCGGTTTCCACGGTGAAATAGAGCTGACGTCATACGGCGGCACGGTCCGCGAAGCCTGTCTATGGTCAGCGGGGCTCGCCCCGCCGGGAGTGCGCCGCCGGGCCACTGTGCTGGACCGCGGCGAACAGATCACCGACGCGGATCCGGATGACTGTCCGATTGCGCCCGCGGGGCGCTGGATCGTCGACCCCGACGGCGCGGTGGTGCGAGCCGGTCTGGTCCGCCACTACGCCGCCCGGCACGGACTCTGGCAGCTCGACCCGCACATTGCCTATCTGTCCGGTGACCGGCTGCCCTCGGCGGTGCGCGGCTTCGAAGTCCTCGACCAACTACCTTTCGACGAAAAGCGGCTGCATCAGGCACTCTCAGCATTGGACTGCGGCTCGGTGGAGATCCTGGTGCGCGGCGTCCGTGGCGAGCAGGCCGATCCGGAACTGCTTCGGCGACGACTCCGGTTGCGGGGCAGCCAACCCCTGGCCGTCGTCATCACCCGGATCGGCTCGGCGCGCGCCGGTGCTGCGAGCGCATTCGTTTGCAAACCCTCCAGATAGGCCCAAGGTAGGCTGGCAGCAGTCATTCCGGGTGCCTGCCCGTTCTTGAGTCTGCAAGGACAATTCACGATGCGAAACCTGGTGGCTGCCGCAATGCTGGCAGTCGCGCCCACCGTTCCCGGCTTAACCGGGCCGATTGCCGCGGCGCAACCGTCATGCGCCGCCCTGGGCGGAACCCTTGAGAACGGTCAGATGTGCCGCGTGTCCGCGACTAACCCCGGCTACATGGTCAACATGACCTTTCCCACCGACTATGCCGACGAACAGGCGCTCACCGACTTCCTGTCGCAGAACCGCGACGGGTTCATCAGCGTTGCGCAGACATCCGGTTCCCGCGACGTGCCCTACCAGATGGAAGTCACCGCCGAAGAGTTCCGCTCCGGCCAACCGCCGCACAGCACGCAGAGCGTGATGCTCAAGGTCTTCGAGGACCTCGGCGGCCCACGGCCGTCCACGTCGTACAAAGGCTTCAACTACGACCTCGGCAAGCGCCAGCCCGTCACCTTCGACAACCTATTCGCGCCGGGAAGCAAACCGTTGGACGCAATTTACCCCATCGTGCAGCGAGAGGTGGGCCAGAACGGGTTGGGTGCGGCGATTTCGCCCGGTACCGGTCTGGACCCCGCGCACTACCAGAACTTCGCCATCACCGACGACGACGTCATCTTCTACTTCGCGCCCGGTGAGCTGTTGCCGTCCTCCGCCGGTGCCACCCAGGCGCGCGTGCCGCGCAATGCCCTTCCGCCGCTGACGGTGTAACTTCGGCCGGTGCCCCCTGCGCCGCTCAGCTGGGCGCGAAGCTGTACACCTGCCCGACGCTGGTGGCGACGACCACACGGCGATCGGCCCCTACCGACACCCCTACCGGATAGCCGGACGCCGCGGGCAGCGGGTAGCCGTTGATCGTGTGACCATCGGCAGGATCGAAGACCAGCAGTGACAGCCCCGTCGAACCCGGACCGGGGCCGCCGGCGACGACGGCGTAGCCGGCATGACTTCCGGCCAGGCTCGACGACGACAGTGGTGTGACGTCGTCGCGGCGCCACACCTGCTGGGCGTGATCGCCGGCGTCCTTGACGGCGACCAGCCTGGTGTCGGGTCCGCCGCCGGACACGATCAGCCCGGACGGCAGCACCGCCGGCGGGGTCTGCGCCAAGAATTTGAGGTCCACCGACCATTTCGGTTTCCCATCGGCAGAATGCAGCGCCCACAGCCGGTTGTCTCGGCCGTTGACGTAAACCGTCGCGCCGTCGGCGGACAATACCGGGCTGGCGAGCACCCCGGCGCCGACGTCGCCGCTGGTCCATTCGCGCATCAGCAATGGATGTTGGCCGCGGTGGTACCTCAGGGCGACCAGCACCGCGGATTTCGCGCCAGGCTCCCACAGGCCGATCGCCACGAGACCGCTCGCCGCGGAGAACGCGGGAGCCGCCGCGATCGGGCAATCCGGGCGCGCCGATGCGCAATCGGACAGTCCGCGCGCCGAATCGGTGGGGTCCACGGCGTCGACCAAGTCCATCGGGCTGCCGACCACGGTCCCGCGGTGAGCGTCGAAGACCACCACCTGACCGAGGTGCGTGACCACAAGGAGTTGCCCGTCGTCCAGGATCCGCGGTGTCAGCGGCATTCCGATCACCGGCCGGCGCCACCGGATCCACTGGGTGGACGGGAAGGCCAGCATCGCTCCCGGCTGGCCGACATACAAATTGTCGAAGCCGTCGAACAGCGGACTGGAGAAGCCGCCGCCCTGAAACAGCCGGGTGCACCACCGCTGCCGGCCGTTGTCGTTGTTCTCCCACTCCATCAGCGAACAACCGCCGAGCGTCTGCGCGTTGAGAGCAAGCCAACTGCGTGCACTGAGAGCCGCCCCCGCGGCCAGGTCGCCCTTCACCGAGCGCGTCCACCGCAGGACCAGCGAAGTTGCGCCAGCGGTCGCGGTGTAGCTGCTGTTAGACGCGTCGGCGTATTGAGCGGGCCAGCCCTGCGCAGGGACGGTGTTCACCCAGGAGTCGGTATTGCCGCAGCCGCTGAGCGCAGCGGTCAGAACCGCCGCCGACAGCATGGACACCGAACGCCGCAGCACTGCGGCTCCGGCCCCGCGTCCGGTGTGCGTGATTTTGCGAAATATTGCGCTTCCGCCGTTCATAACCCGCACACTCCGCGGACGACAGCGGGGGAGTCGCCAAAACACGGTGTGGGTCCCAGATCCTTTCGAAGCGCGGTGTCAAGGCTACCGAGTACAGGTGAGGGTAGCTCGTCAGGCTAGTCACGCTGGGCTTCATCGCCTGACTCCTCCTCGGGAGGCGGTGCGTCCCCGTCGTCACGCTAGGCTTCATCGCCTGACTCCTCCTCGGGAGGCGGTGCGTCCCGCATCGTCGTCACGCTGGGTTTCATCGCCCGACTCCTCCTCGGGACGCGGTGCGTCCCGCATCGTCGTCACGCTAGGCTTCCGGCCATGACGAGCATGTGGGGCGCGCCGCTGCATCGCCGCTGGAGTGGATCTCGACTGCGTGACCCACGCCAGGCCCGATTTCTCACCTTGGCGTCGCTGAAATGGGTGCTGGCCAACCGGGCTTACACCCCGTGGTACCTCGTCCGCTATTGGCGGCTGCTGAAGTTCAAGCTGGCTAATCCGCACATCATCACCCGGGGCATGGTCTTCCTCGGTAAGGGCGTCGAGATTCACGCGACACCGGAGCTCGCTCAGCTGGAAATCGGCCGCTGGGTCCATATCGGCGACAAGAACACCATTCGCGCCCACGAGGGCTCGCTGCGGTTCGGCGACAAGGTGGTGCTCGGTCGAGACAACGTCGTCAACACCTATCTCGATGTCGAGTTCGGTGATTCCGTGTTGATGGCCGACTGGTGTTACATCTGCGATTTCGACCATCGGATGGATGACATCACCCTGCCGATCAAGGACCAGGGCATCGTCAAAAGCCCGGTGCGGATCGGGCCGGACACCTGGATCGCGACGAAGGTGACGGTGCTGCGCGGCACCACGGTCGGGCGGGGCTGCGTGCTGGGATCGCACGCAGTGGTCAAGGGCGACATACCGGACTACTCGATCGCGGTGGGCGCGCCGGCCAAAGTTGTCAAGAATCGTCAGCTGGCCTGGGAAACTTCGGCGGCGCAGCGCGCCCAGCTGGCCGCGGCGCTCGCCGATATCGAACGCAAGAAGGCTTCTCACTGATCTCTTCTGCTGACGGCGGCGACCCGCTTCGCCCGGCTTTCAGCCGCGCTCGCGATCGCCTTGAAGCTGACGGCGACGACCCGCTTCGCCCGGCTTTCAGCCGCGCTCGCGACCGCCTTGAAGTTGCTGGCGATCAGATGCGCTGATAGCGGTGCAGCGCTTCCACCCGCTCAGCGCGGTGATCGACGATCGGCGCCGGGTATTTCGGCGGACGCTCGCCCTTGAGGAGATGGACGTCCTCGACGTCGGCGAGCTCAGGCACCCAGCGGCGGATGTAGTCGCCGGACGGATCGAATTTCTCGCCCTGCGTCGTGGGATTGAACACCCGGAAATAGGGCGCCGCGTCGGTGCCCGAACCCGCGCACCACTGCCAGCCGTGCTGGTTGTTGGCCATGTCGCCGTCGACCAGCTGCTCCAGAAACCAGCGGGCGCCCCACTGCCACGGCAGATGCAGGTCCTTCACCAGAAACGACGCCACGATCATCCGCACCCGATTGTGCATATATCCGATTCCGGCCAGCTGACGCATGCCGGCGTCGACGATCGGATATCCGGTTTCGCCGGCTTTCCACGCCTCGAAGCGACGTTTGGCTTCGGCGCGGGTGTCGACTTCGATCGCGTTGAAGTCCTCGTTCCAATTCCACCAGGCGCTGTGCGGCCAGTGATGGAGCACCGCGGCATAGAAGTCGCGGAAAGCCAGTTCCCGCAGATACGCCTGCGGCCCCTCGCGACGCAGATTCAGGTCGGCGACCATGGTTCTCGGATGAACGGTGCCGAACTTGAGGTGGGCTGACATCCGGCTGGTGCCGTGCAGGTCCGGCCGGTTGCGGTCGGTGGCGTAGCGCTCGATTCCATGCTCGACGAATTCGGCCCACAACCGCAGCGCGGCCGCCTCCCCGGCGGCAAGGTCGAGCTTGACGCCGGGATCGGGGATCTCGGTTTGTTTGACTCCCTTGACGTCCAGCTTCGCCGGGTCAACCCAACGCGCCGATTGTGGGCCGGTCTTGGCCGGTGGCCGCCGATCGGTGTTTCGCCATCGCTGCAGGAAAGGCGTGAACACTTTGTAAGGGGTGCCGTCATCTTTGATCACCCGCCCCGGCGACACCAGATAGGGCGACCCCGTGGCAACCAGCGGCACCTGGTCGAGGCTTTCCCGCACCCGCTCGTCGCGGCGCCGCCCGAACGGTGCGAAATCCTCCGACACGTGAACCGCAGACGCCTCGACATGGCTGGCGATCGACGGGATGAGCTTCTCCGGCAGCCCACGCGCCACCAGCAGCCGGCCATCCAGATCGTCGGCCAGCCGGCGCAGCGAGTCGCAGAGGAACTGCATCCGGCGGGGGCCGGATGTTTCCAGCCGCGGATCGAGCACGAAGCAGGCCAACACTTCCTCGCCGCCGGCGGCGGCAGACTGCAGCGCCGGCAAATCTGCCAATCGGAGGTCACGACGGAACCACAGAACGGCAGTCACCGATTGAGCCGCCAGATGCGGATGGACAACAGAAAGGCGAACGCACACCAGAGCGGGTAGGGCAGCAACGCAAACCCGGCCCGCGGCACAGCACCGGCGGTCCGCCGGTTGAGGTCCGCGGTACTGACCGCCAGGACGCCGGCGCCCAACGCGGACAACCCGAGTTTGCGGTACTTGAAGAACAGCCAACTCCAGCTGGCGTTCAAAGACAGATTGATGCTCAACGCGACGATGTAGCGGCGCAGTGCGCGATGCTGGCCGGTGGTCCGCAACCGGTCAACGGCGACGGCGGACGTGGCTGCGATGTCGGTGTACAAGGAGGTCCAAGCCAGCGGAAACACCCAGTCGGGTGGCACGTAAGACGGCTTTCGCAACCGCGCATACCAAGCGGGCTGCTGGCCCAGGTTGGCGATGGTACCCAGACCCGCAGCTGCGGCGACCGCCAGCGTCGTTGCGGCAAGCGTCTTTGTCCTCACCGAATCCCCTCGAACGACCACCCGTTCAGCATTTCAGTCTTTTAAGTATTAATCAACTGAATGAACGGGGGATTTGCGGATATGCTGATAGCGCCATGGCCACTGATGAGAAGGTAACCAACCGCGCCGCGCTGGAGTCGACGATCTCGGCTGACCTGCGCGTGCTGTCTGCGGAATCCGACCAGATTGGTCGGCTGTTCGCTGCGTCTCAGGATGTGCGCTCCACCGACTTCCGGGCCCTGCTGCATGTCATGGTGGGCGAAACTGCCGGAGAGCCCATTACTTCCGGCGATCTTCGGCAGTTGATGGGGCTTTCCGGTGCGGCAATCACCTACCTGGTGGACCGGATGATCGATTCGGGTCACCTGCGCCGGGAAACCCATCCGGCGGACCGCCGTAAGGTGGTGTTGCGCTATGCCGAACCCGGGTTCGACACTGCGCGCGCGTTCTTCGTCCCGCTCGGCATGCACTCCAGGGCTGCGATGGCCGATCTCAGTGACGACGATTTAGCCGCCGGGCATCGGGTATTCACCGCGTTGATCACTGCCATGCGGCGCTATCAAGATGAACTCAAAGGCGCGGAAAGCTAGCGGCCGCAGTGGTCGGCTGCCCTGCCGCGACGTTAAGTGATCGGCACCTGGAGAACAGAAACGATTCACCCATGACGCCTGACCAACCCGATATCGAGACGCGGAAGCGGCGCCACATCGACGTATGCCTCGAGGACGCCGTGTCCTACTGCCGTGTGACGACCGGCCTCGAGCGCTTCTGGCTGCCGTACAACGCGTTGACACAGACCAGCCTCGCGCACATTGACCTGTCCACAACCTTCCTCGGTGTTCCCTTGGAGGCTCCGGTACTGATCGGCGCAATGACCGGCGGCGCGGATATGTCGGCCACTATCAACCGGAATCTGGCCGCGGCCGCGCAACGGCTGGGCATCGGAATGATGCTCGGATCTCAGCGGATCATGCTGGACAGCGTGCTCGGCGAGCGGGCCGCAGACAGCTTCAGCGTGCGGGACGTGGCCCCAGATGTATTGCTGCTGGGCAACATCGGCTTGGCCCAGTTGACGAAGGCGGCCATCCCCGACGTCGCCAAAGCGCTCGACCGGGTTGGTGCTGATGCGTTGGCAGTGCACACCAATCCGCTGCAGGAAGCAGTCCAGCACAACGGGGATACCGATTTCTCCGGATCGTTCGAGCGTCTGCAAGATGTCGCTCAGGCACTGCCCTATCCGGTGATGCTGAAGGAAGTAGGACACGGGATAGGTGCCGCCGCTGTCGCGCAACTCATTCAGCCGTCGGGCGAGCCGCCGGTCGCTGCCATCGATGTCGCCGGAGCAGGCGGCACGTCGTGGTCGCGCGTCGAGCAGTTCGTTCGTTACGGCCGATTGCGCCATCCCGATCTGGCGGACTGGGGTGTGCCCACAGCGCGCGCGATCATCGAGGTCCGCGCGGCGTTGCCGGCAATCCCGCTAGTTGCTTCCGGAGGCATCCGCACTGGCATGGACGCCGCCAAGGCGCTGGCGTTGGGCGCCGACGTGGTCGCGGTGGCGCGGCCGCTGCTGGCCCCGGCGATCGAATCCGCCGATGCTGCTACGGAATGGCTCCAGCGGTTCATCGACGAACTCAGGATTTGTCTGCATGGTTGTGGCGCAACGGATTTGACCGCTCTGCGCGATGTGGGCGTGGAGCCCTCCCCTTAGCCGCGGGTGTGTTGAGACATGGCAGTGATATTGGCATACGGCTCGCCTGCGCTCGGGCATCTCCTGCCGCTCGGAGCGCTGTTGCAGGAGTTGGCTGACCGCGGTCACCAGGTACACCTGCGCACGATGGCCGCCGAGGTTTCGCGGATGCGGTGCGTCGGCCTGCACACCGAGCCGGTCGAGCCCCGCATCGAGGCCATAGTCGGGCGGGACTGGACGGCGAACAGCGCACTAGGCGTGCTGAAGATGTCCATCGATGTGCTGTGCCGGCGGGCGGTTCTGGAGGTCGATGATCTACGCGTCGCGATCGACAGTGTCCGGCCCGACGCCCTTATCATCGATGCAAATTGCTGGGGGGCAATGTCGTTCGCAGAAGCCGCCGGAGTCCCGTGGTCGGTGTTCTCGCCCTTCAGCCCGTACCTGCGGGCACGGGGGGTGCCGCCGTTCGGCCCTGGTCTGCGGCCGCTGCCGGGCATTGTCGGTGAGGTCCGCGATGCGTCGGTGCGTCCGTTCGTGCGGTATCTGTTCGATCGACCGATAGTGCCGCGGCTGAACGCGGTTCGCGCCGAACTGGGGGTGCCCGTCGTCAGCAGTGTCGATGATCTGATGCGGCGCGCGCCGCTGCTGTTGGCGGTCGGTGGCGAACCGTTCGAGTATCCGCATGCCGGCTGGGGTGACACCGTGCACCTCATCGGCGCTTGCAGGTTCGAGCCCACGCCCACACCGGCGCCGGAGTGGTTGCGCGCCATCGAACGGCCCATTGTGCTGGTGAGCACGTCTTCGATCAAGCAGGCCGACACTGTGCTGGGATCGACGGCATTGCAGGCGCTGGCCGGCGAACCGGTTCATGTCATCGCCACCTTCCCCGCGGGTATCCCGCCGGACCTGCCCCGGCCGCCCAACGCCACGGTGTGCCGATTCGTCCCGCACGACGTGGTGCTCGACCGTGCCAGCTGCGCTGTCACCCACGGTGGCATGGGGACTACCGTCAAGGCACTCGATCGGGGTGTGCCGGTATGCGTCGTCCCTTTCGCCCGCGATCAAGCGGAGGTCGCACGGCGCGTCGAGGTGGCTCGTTGCGGCACCCGGCTGCCGGCCAAGAAGCTCAATCCATCGCGACTACGCGAGTCGGTGCGTAAAGCGATGACGATGGTCGAGGGTGCCCGCCGGGTTGCCGCCGGTTTCGCCGCGACCGGAGGTGTAGTGCGCGGAGCCGACTTGATCGAAGAACGCGTACTCGCGGTCGCCGCAGGAGAATTGGCGGCCGAGTAAGCTGCGTCGTCAATCGCCGGGTGAAAAAATTTCAGCCGGTACAGTTTCGGCGACGATCACCGCGAAACCTTACGGCGCCGATCCGTTGGTGCAGTCCCTTGAACGGCCTTCGGTACCGTTTGATGGTCCAGCAGCTCGGTCTCGAAATCCGACATTGCGCTGACCATCGCCATGAACACGCGGTGCGCGGCCACCAGGTCCCGGTCGTCCAGAGCTGCGAGCGCACCACGCAGATGAACCCCGAGCGGACCGAAGAAGTCGTGTGCCAGAGCCATCCCGCTGAGCTCGTAGCGAAGCAGCGACTTTCGCCGGTCGCCGGGATCGGCTTCGCGCCGGATGTGCCCGGCGTCGATCATCCGATCGACGAGATAGGTGATGGCCGCCGGCGACACATCCATTCGTTCCCGCAGCTGCGCCAGTGTCAGCGGCTTGCCCGCCGTTTCGGCCACCATGATGTGCAGCAATGCATGAAAGTCGCTGCCGCTCACATCGTTTCGACGGGCGAAGTAGCGACCTATCCGGTCGGACTGGGCTGTTATCGCCCTCATATCGGCCGACATCAGCTTCTCCAGCTCTGGTCGGCGCAACGGTATCTGCCTGGCTCGTTTGGTCACCGCATCCTTCTTCGCGTGATTCTATGCAACATCAGGCGCTAAGTGGAGCTTTCGATCGCAGCGAGCAATCCGTCGGGGTCGGCGACGGTGACGGTCAGTGCGGAATGGTCACGAAAGCCGATGACGCGGTGGATGCGCGGCTCGAAGTGAATGCAGACACCGGCGCGGGCGTTGGTTCCGAAGGTGAGGCCGTCATCGACCATCGAGAGTCTGGGGCCGACCGCGGTCCACCATCGGTACGGGCCGGTCACATGCGCGTCATGCACCATCGACAACGGCGCATCGACCCGGAACGGCCCGTATACGGCGACGAGACGAATGTCGTCCGTCAGGGTCACGCCCTGCCGGCCCGGCCACACGCGGAATGGCCCCCAGACCGGCGCCAGCCGGCCGTCGTAGCGGTAGGGGAAGTGCCGACCCGCATCAGCGTGTTCTGGCATGGCGGTCCAATCCTGACGAGGCCCGGTGTGAGCCCATGAACGCGGGGGGCGCCGGACGATCACTGTCGGCCTAGCCTGTCACTATGCCATCCGGGTCAGCACAGCCACACACAGAACTGGCCCGCGTGGCCGGCGACGGGGGCGCGGCGGCCCCTGCGGCACAGCTCGCGCTCGGAGACGGGCCGGTGGC
>NZ_JBARMY010000318.1:0-2854 GCF_049802695.1 Mycobacterium sp. | reverse complement strand
GGGCCGGTCCGGGGTACGGCGGTGACCGAGCCGGACGGCGGCCCGGTGACCGGGTCGCCACCATCCAGTACCAGCCTCGAGACCGAACCCGACGCTGCCCCAGCCGCCGAATCGTCGGAGGACGCCGGAAGCAGCGAAGACTCGACCGACTTCGAAGGACCACGCCGCCGTGCGCGCCGGGAACGCGAAGAACGCCGCGCCGCCCAGGCTCGCGCCACGGCGATCGAGCTGGCCCGCCGGGAGGCCAAGCGTAAGGCCCGGGGTACGCCGCCGGCTGATTCGGTTCCGCGGGGCACCGTGCGTGGCTTGAAGATGGCGCTGCTCATGGTGTTGCTGGCGGTGCTCACCGTCGCCTTGGGGCTGGTGCTCTACTTCACGCCGGTGATGTCGGCGCGCAGCGTCATCGTCGTCGGGCTCGCCACGGTGACGCGCGATGAAGTGCTCGGCGCAGCCAAGGTGCGACCGGGGATGCCGCTGCTGCAGATCGACACCGACCGGGTCGCCGACCGGGTGGCCGCGATTCCGCGGGTGGCCAGCGCCCGGGTGCAGCGTCAGTACCCGTCAGCGCTGCGCATCACGATCGCAGAGCGAATGCCGGTGGTGGTCAAAGACTTTCCCGACGGGCCGCACCTCTACGACCGTGACGGAGTCGACTTCGCGGTCGCTCCGCCGCCGCCGTCGCTGCCGTATCTGGACGTCGACAACCCTGGGCCGTCGGATCCGGCGACCAAGGCCGCGCTGCAAGTGCTGACCGTGCTGCGGCCGGAGGTCGCCGGTCAAGTGGGCCGGATCGCAGCGCCCTCGGTGGCCTCGATCACCCTGACGCTGACCGACGGGCGCGTCGTGGTGTGGGGAACCACCGACCACACCGAGGAGAAGGCCGAGAAACTCGCGGCGCTGTTGACTCAACCCGGGCACACCTACGACGTGTCCAGCCCGGACTTGCCGACCGTCAAATAGCGACCACCCGCCGAGGTCACGCCGACGTGACGGTGGCCGGGCAGGGCCCGGCGAACACCGCTGGTCGGCACTCCCGCCTGACGATCGAAGGGCCGTCGCGGAAAATTGCCGAAATTGGCCTGCGGCGCGTCGGCGCGCCTGCATCGTTCGCACGGGTCGTCCCCATACCGTTCTGATCACGCGGAACTACTTGACATAACTCTAAATCTCTGGTTGAGGTTGAGAGTTTGGGGAAGTCAAAGCAGGTCCGCATCACGCCAGTTCCCCTAGGGAGGAAGACGCAATGATGACCCCCCCGCACAACTACCTCGCCGTCATCAAAGTCGTGGGTATCGGCGGTGGCGGCGTCAACGCTGTCAACCGGATGATCGAGCAGGGCCTCAAAGGCGTGGAGTTCATCGCCATCAACACCGACGCCCAGGCGCTGTTGATGAGCGACGCCGACGTCAAACTCGACGTCGGGCGCGACTCCACCCGCGGGCTCGGCGCCGGCGCCGACCCGGAGGTCGGGCGCAAGGCAGCCGAGGACGCCAAAGACGAGATAGAAGAGCTGCTCCGCGGCGCTGACATGGTGTTCGTCACCGCCGGTGAGGGCGGCGGAACGGGCACCGGCGGCGCGCCCGTCGTCGCCAGCATCGCCCGCAAACTGGGCGCGCTGACCGTCGGGGTGGTCACCCGGCCGTTCTCGTTCGAAGGGAAGCGGCGCGGCAATCAGGCCGAGAACGGCATCGCCTCGTTGCGGGAAAGCTGCGACACCCTGATCGTGATTCCCAATGACCGGTTGCTGCAGATGGGTGACGCCGCGGTGTCGCTGATGGACGCGTTCCGTAGCGCCGACGAGGTGCTGCTCAACGGTGTGCAGGGCATCACCGACCTGATCACCACTCCGGGGCTGATCAACGTCGACTTCGCCGACGTCAAAGGCATCATGTCCGGTGCCGGCACGGCGCTGATGGGTATCGGCTCGGCGCGCGGCGAGGGCCGGGCGCTCAAGGCCGCCGAGACCGCGATCAACTCCCCGCTGCTGGAAGCCTCGATGGAAGGCGCCCAGGGTGTACTGATGTCGATCGCCGGTGGCAGCGACCTGGGTCTGTTCGAGATCAACGAGGCGGCGTCGCTGGTGCAAGACGCCGCCCACCAGGATGCCAACATCATCTTCGGCACCGTCATCGACGACTCGCTGGGCGACGAAGTGCGCGTGACCGTGATCGCTGCCGGCTTCGACGCGATGGGGCCCGGCCGCGAACCGATCGTGAGCACCCCGGCCAGCGCCCAGACGATCGCGCCGGCCACGGCAGGCACGGTGAGTTCCAGTCTGTTCGAGCCGGCCGACGCGGTCAGTGTGCCGCGGCACACCAACGGCTCGACCCTCAACCTCGGCGGTGGTGACGACGAGGACGTCGACGTGCCGCCTTTCATGCGCCGCTAGTTCCTCCAGCGGTGTTCGCCGGGCCTGCCCGGCCACCGTGGGTGTCTGCACACGACACACCGATCGCCGGCGGGGGCAGCTGTGCACCCTCGCGCCGGCGGCCCGGATACTGGGCTTGGAATACTGGCTCAGTGGGTTACCGAATTCGGCGCGTGACGACCACCAGGGCGGGCGGCGTCTCAAGGCCGCCGTACGACACCTTCAACTTGGGTGATCATGTCGGTGATGACCCGTCCGCGGTGGCGGCTAACCGGACTCGACTTGCTCAGGCCATCGGCCTGGGCCCCGACCGGGTGGTGTGGATGAATCAGGTGCACGGCGTTCGGGTCGAGGTGGTCGACGAGCCGCGAGGTGCCGCGGTCGACGCCACGGACGCCCTGGTCACCCGCACCTCTGGGCTGGCGCTGGCGGTGATCACGGCCGACTGCGTGCCGGTGCTGCTGGCCGATGCGCGGGCCGGGGTGG
>NZ_JBARMY010000317.1:0-4912 GCF_049802695.1 Mycobacterium sp. | reverse complement strand
TGCTCTGTGAGCCTTCAACTCTTTCTTCTGATAATCGTCGTCATCACCGCACTCGCCTTCGACTTCACCAACGGGTTCCATGACACCGGCAACGCCATGGCGACCTCCATCGCCAGCGGCGCACTCGCGCCCAAGGTCGCGGTGGCACTGTCGGCAGTGCTGAACCTGCTCGGAGCGTTCCTGTCCACGGCTGTCGCGGCGACGATCGCCAAAGACCTGGTGGATTCTCACCTGGTGACCCTGGAGCTCGTGTTCGCCGGTCTGGTCGGCGGCATCGTCTGGAATCTGATGACCTGGCTACTGGGTATTCCGTCGAGCTCCTCGCATGCCTTGATCGGTGGCATCGTCGGAGCCACGATCGCCGCGGTCGGTGGACACGGCGTCATCTGGCGCGGACTGGTGTCGCACGTGGTGATACCGGCCATCGTGGCAGCGATCGTGGCCATCGCGGTGGGCGCGGTGGGCACGTGGCTGGTCTACCGCATCATCCGAGGAACCGAGGAGAAGCGCACCGAAAAAGGCTTCCGCCGCGGCCAAATCGGCTCGGCGTCGCTGGTCTCGTTGGCACACGGCACCAGCGACGGCCAGAAGACGATGGGCGTGATCTTCTTGGCGCTGATGTCCTACGGCGCGATCAGCAAAACCTCGACCATGCCGCCGTTCTGGGTCATCACGGCCTGTGCGGTGGCGATGGCGGCCGGCACCTACACCGGCGGCTGGCGCATCATCCGCACCCTCGGCAAGGGACTCGTCGACATCAAGTCACCACAGGGGATGGCCGCGGAATCGTCGTCGGCCGCAATCATCTTGCTCTCCGCCCAGTTCGGCTACGCCCTGTCGACCACTCAGGTGGTGACCGGATCGGTACTGGGCAGCGGAATGGGCAAACCCGGAGCCGAGGTGCGCTGGTCGGTGGCCGCCCGGATGGGAGTGGCGTGGCTCATCACCCTGCCGTCGGCCGGCCTCGTCGGCGCATTTACCTACACGCTGGTTCACTTCATCGGCGGCTTCCCGGGCGCCATCATCGGCTTCAGCTTGTTGATCGCTGTGGCGGCGGCCATTTACCTGCGGTCTCGCAAGTCGAAGGTCGACCACAACAACGTCAACGATGAGTGGGAAGGCAGCCTGACAGCCGGGCTCGACTCTGCCGATCAACCCGCCGTCGGGGCTAAGGTTCCGGCCCACGCCGCCAGCGGTCTGGCGGCCGAAGGCAACGGAGAGCTACCGCAACCGAATAGCGCCGCATCGCGCACCGCCGTTGCCACCACCGACGCCGCGCCGGCACAGGACTCCCGCTCATGAACGCGTGGTTCAACTACATCGCCACGTTGAGGATCCTGGTCTTCGGTTTGCTCATCGGCGCCGCGCTACCGGCGATGTTCGCAGTCGGAATACGGCTAGGCGCGGCCGCAGGTGTCAGTGGCGACGCCGTGACGCTGAAGCGCTCGGTGCTGACCGCGCTCAGCTACTTGTCCTACGCACTGGTCGTGACGGCGGTCGCTATCGGGGTGCTTTTCATCTCCCGCGAATTCATCGGTGAACATACCGGTTGGTTCATCCTTGGCGCCAGAGCCAAGTAGCATGAAACCGTCCACTATGTGCGCGTGGACGAAACCCCGCACGGGAAGTTGACGCGGTGTGAATCGATTCCTCAGCTCGATCGTCAATTGGCTACGCGCGGGCTATCCCGAGGGTGTTCCACCGACTGACTACTTTCCGCTGCTCGCGCTGCTGTGCCGCCGGCTCAGCGACGACGAGATCAAAATTGTGACCAGAGAATTGCTCAACCGGAACGGGTTCGACGACATCGATATCGGTGTCGCGATCACACAGCTCACCGATGACCTTCCGGCTCCGGAGGACGTCGAGCGGGTGCGGCATCGCCTGGCGGCCAAAGGCTGGCCACTCGACGGCCGCGGCGGCGAGGAGCACCGATAGGCGTCCTGCACGCCGTTGCCGTTACGCCGGGTGCAGCAGCGGGCTCGTTACTGCCCGCTCTCGAACGGGTGCTGGCCGGCGGTGACCGCGCCCTGCTTCCGGTGCAGGCCGGCGCCGAACCGCCGCCGGCGTTGCGAGTGGGCGAACCCATCGATGACGGCATCGCGCTGGTGGCGACGACGTCGGGAACGACCGGTACGCCCAAGGGCGCGCTGTTGACCGCTGCGGCACTGCAGGCCGGCGCGTCGGCTACGCACAACAGACTGAACGGACCGGGCCGGTGGCTGCTGGCGTTGCCGCCGTATCACATCGCCGGAATTCAGGTGCTGGTGCGCAGTGTGCTGGCCGGCTTGTCCCCCGTCGAGCTGGACGTTTCGTCCGGGCTAGCGGTCGCCGACTTGCCCGCCGCGGTACGGAAACTCGGTCCCGGGCGCCGATACACGTCGCTGGTGACCACTCAACTGGCCAAAGCGCTCACCGACCCGGCCGCGACGACTGCGCTGGCTGAACTCGACGCCGTGTTGATCGGCGGCGGGCCGGCGCCGCGGTCAATTCTGGATTCGGCTGCCGCCGCCGGTGTCTCGGTCGTGCGGACGTACGGGATGAGCGAAACCGCCGGTGGCTGCGTGTACGACGGTGTTCCTCTCGACGGAGTCCAGGTGCGGTTGGCCGCCGACAACCGGATAGTGATCGGCGGTAAGACGATCGCCGAGGGCTACCGCAACCCGGTCGATCCCGATCCGTTCACCGAGCCGGGCTGGTTCTCGACCAACGACATTGGCACGATCGATGATTCAGGTGTGCTGAGCGTGCTGGGCCGCGTCGATGACGCCATCAGCAGCGGTGGTCTGACCGTGCTGCCGCAACTGGTGGAGGCTGCGCTTTCGACCCACCCGGCGGTCAGCGACTGCGCGGTCTTCGGAGTCGCCGACGATCGGTTGGGCCAACGGGTGGCCGCCGCTGTGGTGGTCGCCGACGATTGCACCGCACCAAGTCTGGCCGCACTGCGCTCCCATGTCGCGCAGACGCTGGACGCCACGGCGGCGCCACGTCAGCTGCATGTCGTCGACGCGCTTCCGACACGCGGCATCGGCAAAGTGGATCGCCGGGAGTTGGCCCGCCGATTCGGGGACTGAAGCCGGTTGTCGGCGGCGCGTCGTTTGACGAATTGCTCCGGAAAGTAAGCGCGTCCTGCGATTCTTACGGATTGCGGCCGGGCCAACGGAAGGGAGCTCGCGCTGGAACTGGAGAAGCTGTCGACGATCGGCCAGCGATTCGAGCGCTCCCCGGTCGGCGAGTTCATCATCAGCGTGGTGGTCGTGGTGGCGTTGGCGATCGGTGTGGTGTGGAGTATGCCCGACGCCGCATTCAAGCGGCTGCTCACGCCGGGGCTGCAGCCGGTCGCTACGGCCACGGGGCTGGAGCAGGACTGGCGGATGTACGCTCCGGACCCGCTGCGGCGGGTCGAGTACGTCGAGGTGCGGGTCACCATGGCTGATGGCGCACAGCGGGTGTGGACCAATCCGCGCGGTGGCCGCGTGGCCAGCGCGTTCGCCTGGTATCACTGGCAGAAGCTCAAGGAGAACCTCGTAAGCGAGCCTGGCATCCGAGCGGGGTTGGCGCACTGGGCGATTCGACAGCTCACCAGGCCGACCGAGCGTGCCGCACGGGTACAGATGACGCTGCGCGCCGAGTCGCTACCGGCTCCCGGCTCCAACAGCCCGCGCACGACGGAGAGCGAGATCCTCTACGACGAAATTTTGACCGGCACGCAATGACGGAACCACAGAATGGTTCAAGGCGATGGCCGGTGGCCGTGTTGCAGGGATGGCGGACGTTCTGGTTTCGGCCACAACCGGCCTACACCCTCGGTTTGGCCAGGATGGCGTTTGGTGCCTTAGCGGTCGGCTGGACGTTCTCGTTGCTTCCCGATCTTCACGAGCTGTTCGGTCCGCACGGCGTCGAGCCACAGCAGTGGGCCGGGGGTTATCGGTGGGGTGTCTTCGCGGTGTGGACCGGTGATCGTGCGCTGACGATCGGCTGGACTGTTCTGCTGGTGTCTGCGATTGCCCTGGCCATCGGCTGGCACAGTCGACTGGCGGCTCTGACGGTGTTCGTGCTGATCTTGTCGTTCGAGCATCGGAACCTGTGGGTGTTCAATTCCGGCGACCTGGCCGTGCGCATCGAAGCCTTGTTCCTAGCGCTCTCCCCTTGCGGCGCCGCACTTTCGCTGGACCAACGGCGCAGCGCCGGCACCTTCTGGTCGGCTCAGCAGCGGGCGCAATGGCCGGTCCGGTTGATGCAAGCCCAGTTGACGTTGATTTATCTCGCGTCGGTGCTGGCCAAGCTGAACGGCGACGCATGGCCGCAAGGCACCGCGGTGTCCTACGCCCTGCGGCTGCCGGACATGCTGCTACTACCCTTCCCGCCTGGGCTGGCCACCAATGCGTTGCTGATGAACTTCGCCACCTGGGTCACCCTCCTGGTCGAGCTTTCCATCGGAACCCTGGTGTGGAACAACCGGTTTCGGCCATGGGTGCTGGCTGTCGGTGTCGTGATGCACACCGTGATCATGATGACCATCACCGTCGGATTTTTCACGTTGGCCATGTTCGTCTTGTACTTGGCGTTCGTCCCGCCCGACGTCGTGCAGCGGTTTCCGTGTGGTGTGCAACGCCTCGCGACGAAGCTGCCGGGGCACTCGGCTAGGGATGTCCCTTTCCGGTTGTCCCGCCGCCAGTAGTCCCACCACCGGTACTGCTGCCGCCGGTCGATCCCCCGCCGGTCGTCCCGCCGCCAGTGGTCGCCCCGGTCGTTCCCCCGCCGGTCGTCCCGCCGCCAGTGGTCGCGCCAGTTGTTCCGCCACCGGTCGTCCCGCCACCAGTAGTTCCACCGGTGGTTCCGCCGCCGGTTGTTCCGCCGCCGGTGGAGGCGCCGGTCGTTCCCCCGCCGGTGGTGCCGCCACCCGTTGTGC
>NZ_JBARMY010000316.1:0-11939 GCF_049802695.1 Mycobacterium sp. | reverse complement strand
GCGGCAACCGGCTCGGCGCCCTGATCGCGACCGGCGCGACGACCACCCGGGTGCCGGCCCGCTCCGGCCGGCAGCATGAGCAGACGCTGCTGCGCACGATCGCGACCATGCCGAAAGCCCCGACCGGCGTCCGCGGGGATCTGGCGGGGGCCATCGACGCGCTGCGCCGACCGGAACGCCGTCGGGGCATGGCCGTGATCATCAGCGACTTCCTCGGCCCGATCAATTGGGTGCGCCCGCTGCGCGCGATTGCGGCCCGCCACGAGGTGCTGGCCATCGAGGTCCTCGATCCGCGCGATGTCGAATTGCCCGACGTCGGCGACGTGGTCTTGCAGGACGCCGAAACCGGGGCCACCCGCGAGTTCACCGTCGACTCCCAGCTGCGCAACGATTTCGCCAGGGCGGCGGCAGCACACCGCGCCGAGGTGGCCCGTACGGTGCGCAGTTGCGGCGCACCGCTGTTGGCGTTACGCACCGACCGGGACTGGCTGGCCGACATTGTCCGTTTCGTCGAACACCGGCGGCGCGGGACACTGGCGGGCCGCCAGTGACACCGATGCCCTCACACCTGAAGACGGGTCTGGTATGACGCTGCCCTTGCTCGGGCCGATGACACTGTCCGGCTTCGCGCACGCCTGGTTCTTCCTTTTTCTGCTGGTGGTGCTCGGAATTGCCGTGCTCTACGTCGTCATGCAGCTGGCCCGACAGCGGCGGATGCTGCGGTTCGCCAACATGGAGCTGCTGGAAACCGTCGCCCCGAAACGGCCCAGCCGGTGGCGGCACCTGTCGGCGATCCTGCTGGTGCTTTCGTTGCTGCTGTTCACCATCGCGATGGCCGGACCAACCCACGACGTCCGGATTCCCCGCAACCGCGCGGTGGTGATGTTGGTCATCGACGTCTCACAGTCGATGCGTGCCACGGACGTCGAACCCAACCGGATGGCCGCTGCGCAGGAGGCCGCCAAGCAGTTCGCCGACGAATTGACCGCCGGGATCAACCTGGGCCTGATCGCCTACGCCGGGACGGCGACCGTGTTGGTCTCGCCGACGACGAACCGCGCAGCCAGCAAGGCTGCACTGGACAAGCTGCAGTTCGCAGACCGCACCGCGACCGGCGAGGGCATTTTCACTGCGCTGCAGGCGATCGCGACCGTCGGCGCGGTGATCGGTGGCGGTGACGCCCCGCCGCCGGCGCGGGTCGTGTTGTTCTCCGACGGTAAAGAGACCGTGCCGACCAACCCGGACAACCCGAAGGGTGCCTTCACCGCGGCACGGACGGCGAAGGACCAGGGTGTGCCCATCTCGACAATCTCGTTCGGCACGCCGTACGGCTTCGTCGAGATCAACGGCCAGCGTCAGCCCGTTCCCGTCGACGACACGACCATGAAGAAGGTGGCCGAGTTGTCCGGCGGCAACGCCTACAACGCGTCGAATCTGCAAGAGCTCAAGGATGTCTATGCCACGCTGCAGCAGCAGATCGGCTACGAGACCATCCGGGGCGACGCCAGCGTCGGCTGGTTACGGTTGGGTGCGCTGATCCTGGCCGCGGCCGGGTTGGCGTCGCTGCTGCTCAACCGGCGACTACCGGGCTAGCGTTCAGGCCTCGAGCGTAACGCCACTGTCGCTTTCAGCCTGAAATCTCTCGCCGCGGTTACGCTCGGTGCGTTAACGCCGCGCGGACGCGCCGCAGGATGTCGAACGGGTGGTCTTCGGCAACCACCCGCACGACGATCCAGCCCCGGTGCTCCAGCATCTCGAGGCGCCGAATGTCCTTGACGTATTGTTTGCGGTCGGTCCGGTGCTGATCGCCGTCGTACTCGACGGCAACCTTGATGTCCTCCCAACCCATATCGAGATACGCCTCGACGAAACCCCAGTCGTTACGGACGGCGATCTGAGTCGGCGGAACCGGAAGGTCGGCGCGGATCAGAAGCAGACGAAGCCAGGTCTCTCTGGGCGATTGAGCTCCGCAGTCGAACAATGCCAGAGCGGCCCGGGCCCTGCTGATGCCGCGGCGGCCTCGGTAACGGTCGGTCAGCAGTTCGACGTCGGCGGGCTTGAGATCCACCGCTTGGCCGAGTGCGTCGATCGCGGCGACCGCGAGGTCCAGCGGATGTCGCCTGGCGAGGTCGATCGCAGTGCGCGCCGGCGTAGTGACCCGCATTCCGCCAATGACGCATATCTCGTCCTCGTCGACGCGTTCTTCACGAACCTGCACGCCAGCAGCTGTGCGGCGATTGCTGTCGATGATCGCCGCGGGCCGAGCCGGGTCGATCCACCGGGCGCCGTGCAGTGCGGACGCGGAGAATTCGGCAAGCACACCGCGACGTCGTGACCGCAGCCAGCAGGCTTTCGCCCGCGTCACCGGGTCGAGCGGCGTTTCCTTTCCGATGTACACATCCTGATGGAGGGCGACGAAGCGACTGCGCAACTGGTAGGGGGTTATCCGGCCCGCGGCAAGCGCTTCGCTGCCAATGAACGGTTCTCGCATGGCGGAAGTGTGCCCGGCTGCACTGACAACGCCGTGGGCGTAACGCCACGGCTGACTCCGGCCCGTGATTCAGCGCTGGCGTTACGCTCGCAACCCGGAAGTGGCGGAGCCGACCAGTGTTCGGCCCGCCGTGCCGAGACGATAGGTTGACGGGGTGACCGGAGCAGCCACCGAGCTCGCCGCCGACGGCGGCAAACCCGCATTCGTAGCCCGTTCAGTTCTGGTGACGGGCGGAAACCGGGGGATCGGTCTGGCAATCGCACAGCGGCTGGCCGCTGACGGCCACAAGGTGGCCGTCACACACCGCGGATCCGGGGCACCCGAGGGACTCTTCGGCGTCGAGTGTGACGTCACCGACAACGACACCGTCAATCGCGCTTTCACGGAGGTCGAGGTGCATCAGGGTCCGGTCGAGGTGCTGGTGTCCAACGCCGGCCTGGCCGCGGACGCGTTTCTCATGCGGATGACCGAGGACAAGTTCGTCAAGGTCATCGACGCCAACCTCACCGGGGCGTTCCGGGTGGCTCAGCGGGCATCGCGCAGCATGCAGCGTAAGCGGTTTGGCCGAATGATCTTCATAGGTTCGGTCTCAGGCACCTGGGGCATCGGCAACCAGGCCAACTACGCAGCCTCCAAGGCCGGTGTGATCGGCATGGCCCGCTCGATCGCTCGGGAGCTGTCGAAGGCCGGGGTGACCGCGAATGTGGTGGCTCCGGGCTACATCGACACCGATATGACCCGCGCGCTGGATGAGCGGATCCAAGCGGGCGCACTGGATTTCATTCCGGCGAAGCGGGTTGGCACCGCCGCCGAGGTCGCCGGGGTGGTCAGCTTCTTGGCGTCCGAGGATGCCAGTTACATCTCCGGTGCGGTCATCCCGGTCGACGGCGGCATGGGCATGGGCCACTAGACCAGCGCCGCAACCAGTTTCATTTCACAACTCCGAGGACGGACATGGCAGGGCTGCTCGAAGGCAAACGAATCCTGGTCACCGGCATCATCACCGACTCGTCGATCGCGTTTCACATCGCACGGGTGGCCCAGGAGCAGGGCGCTCAACTGGTGCTGACCGGGTTCGACCGGTTGCGGTTGATCCAGCGCATCGCCGACCGGCTACCGGAGAAGGCGCCGCTGCTCGAACTCGACGTGCAGAACGAGAAGCATCTGGAGACGCTCGCGGAGCGGATCACCGAAGTGATCGGTGACGGCAACAAGATCGACGGCGTGGTGCATTCCATCGGTTTCATGCCGCAGACCGGGATGGGCATCAACCCGTTCTTCGATGCGCCCTATGAAGACGTCTCCAAGGGCATCCATATCTCGGCGTACTCCTATGCCGCACTGGCCAAAGCCGTGCTGCCGATCATGAACAGCGGCGGTTCCATCGTCGGCATGGACTTCGACCCGAGCCGGGCGATGCCGGCCTACAACTGGATGACCGTCGCCAAAAGTGCTCTGGAGTCGGTCAACCGGTTCGTGGCGCGGGAGGCCGGCAAGTTCGGTGTGCGCTCCAATCTTGTTGCGGCAGGCCCTATCCGCACGCTGGCGATGAGCGCGATCGTCGGCGGGGCGCTGGGTGACGAGGCCGGCGCTCAGATAGCGTTGCTCGAGGAGGGCTGGGACCAGCGGGCGCCCATCGGTTGGAACATGAAGGACGCCACCCCCGTCGCCAAGACGGTTTGCGCGTTGCTTTCCGAATGGCTGCCGGCGACCACCGGCACCGTCGTCTACGCCGACGGTGGCGCCAGCACTCAGTTGCTGTAGAGACGATGCAATACAGTGCTTTTTGACGCCGTCCTGGTGTTGTCCTTCGGCGGGCCGGAGGCTCCCGAGCAGGTGCGGCCTTTTCTGGAGAACGTCACCCGCGGCCGTAATGTGCCAGCCGAGCGGCTCGACGAGGTCGCCGAGCACTACTTCCATTTCGGCGGGGTCTCACCGATCAACGGGATCAACCGGGCATTGGTGACGCAGCTGCAGGCGGAGCTTACCCTGCCGGTGTATTTCGGCAACCGCAACTGGGCGCCCTACGTCGAAGACGCTGTTGCGGCCATGCGCGACAACGGGGTCAAGCGCGCCGCGGTGTTCGTCACCTCGGCGTGGAGCGGATACTCCGGTTGCACACAGTATGTGGAGGACATCGCCCGGGCCCGTCGCTCGGCCGGCGAGGCCGCGCCCGAGCTGGTCAAGTTGCGGCCCTACTTCGATCACCCGCTGTTCGTGGAGCTGTTCGCCGACGCCGTCGCTGCCGCCGCCGGCACCCTGCCCGCCGGGTTACGCGCCACGGCCAGGCTGATTTTCACCGCGCACTCGGTTCCGGTCGGCGCCGACGAGCGCTGCGGACCCCGGCTGTACAGTCGCCAAGTCGGTTATGCGGCAAGCTTGGTCGCGGCTGCCGCCGGTTACCGCGACTACGACGTGGTGTGGCAGTCGCGCTCTGGCCCGCCGCAAATCCCTTGGCTGGAGCCCGATGTCTCCGACCATCTCACCGCATTGGCCGACGCCGGCAGCTCGGCGGTAATCGTCTGCCCGATCGGTTTCGTCGCCGACCATATCGAGGTGGTGTGGGACCTCGACCACGAATTGCGGCTGCAGGCCGACGCCGCGGGTGTGGCGTTCGCGCGGGCCGGCACACCCAACGCTGATCGCCGGTTCGCCCGCCTGGCCCGTGGGCTGATGGACGAACTGCGCGACGGCCGTCCCCCGGCCCGGGTCTGCGGGCCGGGTGTGGTGCCCGGCTGCGGGGCCGGCATCAACGGCGAGCCGTGCCGGCCACCGCATTGCGTTGCGCAGGAAAAGTAAAGGACGTCAGTCTCGCCAAGCGGAATGCAGAATCGTGGTGATCGCGGCGACGCGGGCGTCGCGCACCACCAGCGCCAGTGGGCGCAGCGTGTCGGTGGCGATCTGAGCCTGCAGCAGCGACTGCGTTCCGATGCGACTCAGCCCGGCGCTGACGGTGATGATCGCGTCGATATGCGCGGCAGTCTGCAGCACCCGCACGGCGCGCGACGGCGCGTGGTCGGGCAGCCGGTGATGGCCGGCGCAGTCCAGCAGCTGCTCGACAAGACCACGCGGGTCTTCGACGTCCACGCCGGTGGACCCCAGCCCGACGTTGTCGAGGGCGTCGGCGGCCGAGCGCACCGCAGACCGCAGGGCGTACTCCGCATCACCCAACTCAGGATGATCGAAAACCGGTGCCTCGGGCAGCGAGTACACCGTCCACGACAGCGCATCGAATTCCGGCAGGGCGGAATCCTCAGTGTCGTTGTCGCTGAACTCCGGGACCAGTCCGACAACTTTCGCCGGGTCGTCGGGGTGGCTGATGACCATCGCTTCGCCGGTGGTCAACGCGTCGCGCTCGAACTGCGTACCCGCGGGCAGCCCGCGGACATCACCCGGCACCGGCAACAGCGTCTGGATCGCCGTGGCGGTCATCGGTGGCCGGCCGGCGGCGGTGCGCAGCGTCTGCAGCAACGACATCGGACCGGTGTCGTCGATGTCCGGCCACGGCAAACCCGTATGGCCTGCGGCGACAGCGTCATAAGCGGCCACTGTTTGCTTTGGCGCCCAACATGATAAGGCGTCCAGCACGTCATCGGGCGCGGCCTTGCCGGCAAGCCAGGCGTTCCCCCAAACCGAGAGCGTTGCACTAGGGCACCACATGATTTCGCAGTGTAGTTGTTCGCCGCGGCGCAAGCCGTTCAAGCGATAGTCTGGCCTCATGCCCGCGGCCGTCGTCTGGCTGATCTTCGCGTTCGGGCTCGCCGGCGCGGAGGCGCTGACCGGCGACATGTTCCTGCTGATGCTCGGTGGCGGCGCGCTCGCTGCAGCCACCAGCAGTTGGCTGCTGGACTGGCCGAATTGGGCCGACGGCGCAGTGTTCCTGGTGTTCTCGATTCTGCTGATCGCGGTCGTCCGCCCCTCGCTGCGCCGACGGCTCGCCCCGGTGACCAGCCTGCGGACCGGGATCGAGGCGCTGGAGGGAAAAAGCGCGCTGGTTCTGGACAGGGTGGCCAGCGGCGAGGGCCAGGTGAAGCTGGACGGCCAAGTCTGGACCGCTCGGCCATTTCACGACGGCGACAGCTACGAAGCGGGAGAGTCGGTGACGGTCATGCACATCGACGGCGCCACCGCGGTGGTCTGGAAGAACGTCTGACCCGCGAAAAAGGAGAATCTGATGCAAGGTGCGGTAGCCGGTCTGGTGTTGCTGGCAGCTCTGGTGATCTTCACGCTCATCATCGTGGCCAAGTCGGTCGCGTTGATCCCGCAGGCCGAAGCCGCGGTGATCGAACGGCTGGGCCGCTACAGCCGCACGGTCAGCGGACAGCTGACCCTGCTGATCCCGTTCATCGACCGCATCCGCGCCCGGGTGGACCTGCGCGAGCGGGTCGTGTCCTTCCCGCCGCAGCCGGTGATCACCGAGGACAACCTGACGCTGAACATCGACACCGTGGTGTACTTCCAGGTCACCAGCCCCAAGGCCGCGGTCTATGAGATCAACAATTACATCATCGGCGTCGAGCAACTGGCCACCACCACACTTCGTAACGTGGTCGGCGGCATGACGCTGGAACAGACGCTGACCTCGCGGGATCAGATCAACGGCCAATTACGCGGCGTGCTCGACGAAGCCACCGGTCACTGGGGGCTGCGGGTGGCCCGGGTCGAGCTGCGCAGCATCGACCCGCCGCCCTCTATTCAGGCGTCGATGGAAAAGCAGATGAAGGCCGACCGGGAGAAGCGGGCGATGATCCTGACCGCCGAGGGGCAACGGGAGGCGGCGATCAGACAGGCCGAAGGGCAGAAGCAGGCGCGGATCCTGGAGGCCGAGGGCGCCAAGCAGGCGGCGATCCTGTCCGCCGAGGGCGACCGACAGTCCCGCATGCTGCGTGCACAGGGCGAGCGCGCCGCGGCGTATCTGCAGGCGCAGGGGCAGGCCAAGGCCATCGAGAAGACGTTTGCGGCGATCAAGGCCGGTCGCCCGACCCCGGAGCTGCTGGCTTACCAGTACCTGCTGACGCTGCCCAAGATCGCCGAGGGTGAGGCCAGCAAGGTGTGGGTGGTGCCCAGTGACTTCAGCTCGGCTCTGCAAGGGTTCACCAGACTGCTCGGCGCGCCGGGGGAGGACGGGGTGTTTCGGTATCAGCCGTCGCCGGTCGAGGACCCGCCGGCCAAACCTGAAGACGACGGCGACGACATGGCCGGCTGGTTCTCCACCGAAACCGACCCCGCGATCGTGCAGGCGGTGGCCAAAGCCGAAGCCGACGCCCGCAGGCCGGTCGAGGGGGCGATCGCCACGCCGTCGGAGCTGACTCCATAAGATGTCGCAATGAGCGTGTTGACGTCCCCGAAAACCTATGCGGCACTGGCGGCTTTTCACGCGGGTGACGCGGTCGCGTGCGCGATCCCGGTGCCTTACATCGCCAAAATCCTTGATTCGGTGGAAGTCCCGACGAACGTCCGCTGGGTCTTTCCGGTGGTCAAGGCTGCGGCCGCCGTAGGGCTGGCGTCGGTTTACCGGTTTCCCGCGCTGGCGCGGTTGACCACGGCGCTGCTGACGGTGTACTTCGCGCTGGCGGTGGGCGCGCATGTCCGCGTCCGCGACCGGGTCGTCAACATCGTCCCGGCGGCGACGTTCCTGGCGACGTTCGCGGCGTTGACGGTGAAAGGCCCGCCGCCGCGCACCTCTTAGCCGCTCGAGCCGGCTGCGGTCAGGCGGCTCGAGCCCCTAGGCGAAGACGTCGGCGGGTGATACGTCGCTGTCGGCCAGCACCGGGTTGGCGTCGCCGCAGATCTCCAGCCCGCCGAGCAGGCGCCATGCGGCGATAGCGTGGCGCGTCAATTCCACCGCGCGGGCAGCGGAGAGTCCGCCGGGAGCCAGTTCGTGCGAGCGCAGCGCGTTGCCGGTGACGGCGTCCATCTTCGTCGAGGTGGCAGCGCCCACCAGCGCTATCGACTGGTATGCCGCCCGAACGGCACACCGGCCGCTGCGTTCGGACGTCCGGGAGAGTCCGCGAGCGGCGGCTTGCCCGGCGCAGTCCGCGGCGTACCAGGCCGACACCGGCGGCATGTCGCCGGACGCCGCCCGCCGGTGCAGGGCGGCGATATCGGAAATGGCTTTGGCCGCGGCGTCCTTAGTGTTCCAGACCACACCCCAGGCGGGGCTGGTCAGCAGTTCGGCCACCCACCCGTGCACGACGGCGCTGACGACGTCTGCGGTTCGCACGGTCTGCCACCCGAGATCGAGCGCGAGCACGCTGTCCTCCGGTGACAGGTAGCCGTCCGGGCCCGCCAACTGGTCGTTGCACCACTGCACGATGGTGGACAGCGGACGGGCTGAACACTCGGGGTAGTCGGTGATCTCGACGTCGCCGGTGATGTAGGAAATGGCGTTCATGGCGCAGCCTTTTCCTGACCCTGCGTGATGCGAGCCTCTGGCCAGGCGCAGCGGGTGGGTGATCCGGTCCAGGTCCATTGCGCTGCCTCCTTCATGGCCGAGTGCGTTCAACCGAACGCTCAATTCGTCAGACGAGAAATCGGCGACCCCGGTTCGATGCCGCCGCCGCGCCGACAGCAGCACCGACCGCCACCGACAGACTGCATTCGCTTCGTGTTCAGCTTCTGTTCATTTTCAAGACGTGTTCAGTTTACATACCGCCGGCCGATGGCGGGGTTCTGGCGCGGAATACCTGCCATGTGTCGTCAGAGGCCGCGCAGGGGTACTTGCATCCGATGACTGGCGAACGCCGCTCGACCGGCCTCCGGGGCAGCCGTCGCAGGAAATGGCGACGCGACCAAATCCGGGTCACCGACAAAGCCACCATGCGGCGGTCCATCGAGGGCACCGCGATCGGCAACTTCATGGAGTGGTACGACTTCGGCGTCTACGGCTACATCGCCACCACGATCGCCCAGGTGTTTTATCCCGGCAACAGCGTCAGCGCGGTTCACCTCATCGCCACCTTCGGCACGCTGGCTGCCGCGTTCGTGGTGCGTCCGCTGGGCGGCTTCATCTTCGGACCGCTCGGTGACCGCATCGGACGCAAACGGGTGCTGATGATCACCATCTTGTTGATGACGGTCGGTACGACATCGACCGGTTTACTGCCGGGCTACCACACCATCGGCATCTGGGCGCCGATCCTGCTCGTCGTCGCCCGCGTGTTCCAGGGGTTGTCGACCGGTGGCGAGTACGTCGGGGCGATGACCTACATCGTCGAGCAGGCTCCGGACCGCAAACGCGGCATGTTCGTCGGATTCCTGCCGATGGGTAACTTGGTTGGTTTCGTGGTCGCCGGGTTGCTCGTCACCGGGCTGCAGACCTGGCTGCCGAGTCACGCCATGCTGACGTGGGGCTGGCGGATCCCGCTGCTGCTGGCCGCGCCGTTAGGGCTGGTCGCGCTTTTCATGCGGCTGCGACTGGAAGAGTCGCCTGCCTATCAGAATTCGGCTGAGGCCGCGGGGGACGCGTCCGACGAGCAGCGTGAGAGCCAGTTTCAGCGCACGGTCGTGCAGCAGTGGAGGCCCATGCTGATCTGTGTGGGCCTCGTCATGGCTTCCCAGGCCGCCGACTACATGCTCACCGGATACCTGCCGACCTATCTCAAAGTCGTCGTCCGCGTCAATCACACCGCCGGGCTGGCGATCATCACCGCGGTGCTGACCATATTGATGGTCCTGCTGGTGTTCGTCGCACGTCTGTCCGACCGCATCGGCGTCAAACCGATCATGTGGACCGGGTGCGGGCTTCTGGTCGCGGCGTCGGTTCCGGCGTTTCTGCTGCTCCGCTCAGGTGGCGGTTATGCGCTGATTTTCCTCGGCGTGCTGTTGATCGGGATGATGGAACTGTGCTTCGACAGCACGACGCCGTCCGCGCTGCCGGCGCTGTTTCCGACTGACGTGCGCTACGGAGCACTGGCTGTCGCCTACAACATCTCGATATCGGCCGTCGGCGGCACCACCCCGTTGATCGCGCAGGCGCTGGTGTCGGGCACCGGCAACGTGCTGGTGCCCGCGTACATGTTGATCGCGGCGGGCGCGGTGGGTCTGTTCACGTTGATCTTCATGCCGGAAGTCGCGGGCAAGCGGTTGCCGGGTTCGGGCCCCGCAGTGGAAAGCGAGGCTGCGGCTCGCGAACTGGCCGCGGATGTGGAGTAACTGCGACGCCGAACGCGGAAGTCCCATCTGCACCGTGAGCCCCGTCGGGGTCCCACTAGTGCGTATCTCAAAGCGATATCGCACGTGATATCGCTTTGCAATTGAGCGCATGATCGCTCCGCTGTGCCGGTGTCATCACTGCGAAAGGGCTCAGATTCCGTCGCCGGCTCCGGCGATCCATCGCGGAGCCTTGACAGATTAGCTAAACTATTAGTTAGTGGTTCTATATTCCTTTGGAGGCAATTGTGGACATCGTCCTTGGTGTCTCGATGGCGCCGACGACGGTTCGCCTGGTGCTGGTTGAAGGCGAAAACGCCGACGGTGTGACCGTCGACGACGAAGATTTCGAGGTAGAAGCGGTCGACAGCACGGTGCAGCCGAGCGCAGCTGAGCAGACCTTGGCCGCGATCCTGGGCACCCGGGAAAGCGCGATTGAAGGCCACTACCACCTCGCCTCGACGGGCGTGACGTGGACCGATCCCGTCGAAGCCGCCGCCCTGCGCGATGCGCTGGCCGCGCACAAGGTCGAGAACGTCCTGCTGGTCTCGTCGTTTATTGCGGCGGCGGCACTGGCCCAGTCCGTCGGTAGCACTGCCGGATACACCCGAACCGGGTTGCTGTTCCTCGAACCGGACACCGTGACGCTGGCTGTGGTCGACTCCGCCGACGGGACAATCGTCGATGTCCGGCGACAGCCGATGCGCAGCGCCGATACGCCGGCCGAGATGGTTACTGAGCTCACTGCCCGCGAATCGCCTCCGGACGGGTTGTTCGTCGTCGGCTGCGGCGTGGACATCACCACGGTCAAGCCGCAACTGGAGACGGCGACGCGGCTCCCGGTGAGCGTCCCGGAAGAGCCGGAACTTGCCCTGGCGCGCGGGGCGGCTTTGGCGTCGGCGAGCGCGCCCTTATTCATCGCGTCCACGACGGCCTTGGCTTATGCGCAGGACCCGGATCCGGACTGGGCGACGGCCGAGGTGGTCGAGCCGTACGCGACCATTGTCGGCTCTGCCGATGAGTTGGAGGGCGCCGTTGCCTACAGCGTCGCGCCCAGTGAGGGCCCTATCGAAGATGCCTTCACAGCAGCGGCTGCTGATCTGCCGAGCGACCAGGAGCCCACCGGGCGCAGGCCCTTACTGGTGGCGCTGTCGGTGATGACGGTGTTCTTCGTCGGAGTGCTGGCGCTGGTGATCTCGCTGGCTGTCAGCGTCCGTCCTGCGGTCAGTCAGCGGCCCGCGACGGGCACAAACCTCATCATGCCGGTCAGGCAACTGCCCATACCTCCGCCGAACGT
>NZ_JBARMY010000315.1:0-5202 GCF_049802695.1 Mycobacterium sp. | reverse complement strand
GTCTGAGGCGTTGACCAACGCGGGCGTGCCGCATCAGATTCCGCGCGCCGGCAACATGCTCAGCGTGTTCTTCACCGAACAACCGGTGACCGATTTCGGCGCGGCGCGCGCCAGCCAGACCTGGCGCTATCCGGCCTTCTTCCACGCCTTGCTGGGCGCCGGGGTCTACCCGCCGTGCAGCGCCTTCGAGGCGTGGTTCGTCTCGGCGGTGCTGGATGACGCTGCGTTCGAGCGCATCGCCGACGCCCTGCCGACAGCCGCCGCCGCCGCGGCGAAGGAGCGCAACCCCTGATGGCCGAAGAAACACGAGTGCATCTGGTTCGCCACGGCGAGGTGTACAACCCCGACGGCGTCCTCTACGGGCGGTTGCCCGGCTTCCGCCTGTCCGACAGGGGTGAACAGCAAGCCATCGCCGTTGCCGACGCGCTGGCCGACCGCGACATCGTCGCGGTGATCGCGTCCCCGTTGCAGCGCGCCCAGGAAACCGCCGCGCCCATCGCCGCCCGGCACAACCTGCCCGTCGACACCGACCCGGACCTGATCGAATCGACCAACATCCTCGAGGGCCGCGGCGTCTCACCCGGCGACGGCGCCTGGCGCGACCCGCGGGTGTGGTGGCACCTGCGGAACCCGTTCACCCCTTCCTGGGGAGAGCCCTATCGCCAGATCGCCGATCGGATGGTGACCGCGGTGGACAAGGCGCGGGCCCGAGCCGCCGGCCACGAAGCGGTGTGCGTGAGCCACCAGCTGCCGGTGTGGACGGTCCGGCAGTACGTGACCGGCAAGCGGCTCTGGCACAACCCGCGCCGCCGGCAATGCTCGGTCGCCTCAGTCACCTCGCTGGTCTACCAGGGTGACCGCCTCGTCGACGTGGTGTATTCCGAGCCGGCGGGCTGTTGACCATGCGGCGGCTGGTGATCATGGCGGCGCTGACGGCCGGCCTGGTCATCGGCTGCGTCACCGGATGCACCGGCGGCAAGGATGCAGTCGCGCAGAACGGCAGCTTCCAGTTCGTCGCTCCCGGCGGAAAGACCGACATTCGCTACGACCCGCCCGAGCGCCGGGGCCGACCTGGGCCGGTCACCGGGCCGGACTTGATGGACCCGGCGCGCACGCTGTCGCTCGACGACGTCACCGGAAAAGTCGTCGTGATCAACGTGTGGGGACAGTGGTGCGGGCCCTGCCGAACCGAGGTCAGCCAGCTGCAGAAGGTTTACGACGCCGACCGTGCGGACGGGGTCGCCTTGCTGGGCATCGATGTCCGGGACAACCGGCAGGCCGCGCAGGATTTCATCACGGACCGGCATGTGACGTTTCCGTCGATCTACGACCCGGCGATGCGCACCATGATCGCGTTCGGGGGCAAGTACCCGACCACCGTCATACCGTCCACGCTGGTGCTGGATCGCCGGCACCGGGTGGCCGCGGTGTTTCTGCGCGAACTGCTCGCCGAGGACCTCTTGCCGGTCGTGCGGCGTCTCGCCGCGGAACCCGACAACCACCCAGCGCCGCCGGGTCTGCAATGACCGGCGTCGCACAGATCGCCGCGACGGGACCGCTGCTGCTGGCGTTGACGGTGTGCGTGCTGGCCGGCGTGGTGTCGTTCGCCTCACCATGTGTCGTGCCGCTGGTGCCGGGCTACCTGTCCTATCTGGCCGCAGTGGTCGGCGTCGACGAGCAGCCGGCGCCCGGCACGCTCAAAGCCCCGCCCGCTGCCCGCTGGCGGGTCGCCGGGTCCGCGGCGCTGTTCGTCGCCGGCTTCACCGCGGTATTCGTGCTCGGCACCGTGGCCGTCCTGGGCATGACCAGCACCCTGATCACCAACCAACTGCTGCTGCAACGGGTCGGCGGCGTGGTGACCATCGTCATGGGCCTGGTGTTCGTTGGCTTCATCCCCGCTCTGCAACGGCAGGCGCGGTTCGCGCCACAGCAGTGGTCGACGATCGCGGGGGCGCCGCTGCTGGGTGCGGTGTTCGCGCTGGGCTGGACACCGTGTCTGGGCCCGACACTGGCCGGGGTGATCAGCGTCGCGTCGGCCACTCAGGGGACGGATGTCGCGCGCGGCCTGGTGCTGGTGTTCGCCTACTGCCTGGGGCTCGGCGTGCCGTTTGTGTTGCTGGCGTTCGGGTCCGCGACGGCTGTGGCCGGTCTGGGCTGGCTGCGCCGGCACACCCGCGGCATCCAGATCTTCGGCGGCGTGCTGCTGGTTGCGGTGGGTGCCGCGCTGGTCACCGGCGTGTGGAACGAATTCGTTTCGTGGCTGCGCGACGCGTTCGTCTCCGATGTGAGGCTGCCGATTTGATCGGGGGTCTGGTGGCGCAACGAGCTCGCATCACCTGGCGTGCGCTGACTTCGATGGGCACCGCGCTGGTGCTGCTGGTTCTGCTGGCGCTGGGCGCCATCCCCGGCGCACTGCTGCCGCAGCGAAACCTCAACGTCAGCCGCGTCAACGACTATCTGGCCGCCCATCCGGTGATCGGGCCGTGGCTGGATCGGCTCCAGGCGTTCAACGTGTTCGCCAGCTTCTGGTTCACCGCCGTCTACGTCTTGCTGTTCGTGTCGTTGGTGGGCTGCCTGACCCCGCGGATGATCGAGCATGCCAAGACCTTGCGCGCGACCCCGGTCGCGGCGCCGCGCAACCTGAGCCGGCTGCCCAAGCACGCTGACGCCGTGATCGTCGGTGTGCCTGATGAGGTGGCCGCGACGACGGCGGGGCGGCTGCGGGGCTGGCGCCGGGTCACACGCGTCAGCGCTGCGGGCGCCGTCGAGGTCTCCGCCGAAAAGGGCTATCTTCGGGAGTTCGGCAACCTGGCCTTTCATTTCTCGCTGCTGGGCCTGCTGGTCGCGGTCGCAGTCGGCAAGCTGTTCGGCTACGAAGGCAACGTGATCGTCATCGCCGACGGCGGACCGGGGTTCTGCTCGGCATCACCTGCGGCGTTCGACTCGTTCCGTGCCGGCAACACGGTCGACGGCACCTCTCTGCACCCCATCTGCCTGCGCGTCAACGGTTTCGAAGCCCACTACCTCCCGACGGCACAGGCCACCTCGTTTGCCGCACACGTCGACTACCAGTCGGGCCGCGATCTGTCCACCGGCAGCTGGCAGCCCTACCGGCTGGCGGTCAACCACCCGTTGCGGGTCGGCGGCGACCGGGTCTACCTGCTTGGCCATGGTTACGCGCCCACCTTCACGGTGACCTTTCCGGGGGGGCAGAGCCGCACGTCGACGGTGCAGTGGCGGCCCGACAATCCCGTGACGTTGCTGTCGTCAGGCGTCGTGCGCATCGACCCGCCGGCCGGGAGCTACCCCGACGCGGTCGAGCGTCGCAAGCACCAGATCGCCATTCAGGGCTTGTTCGCGCCGACTGAGCGCCTCGACGGGGCCCTGCTGTCATCGAGTTTCCCGGCGCTCAACGCCCCCGCCGCGGCTGTCGACATCTACAGCGGCGACACCGGGCTGGACACCGGGCGGCCGCAGTCGCTGTTCAACCTCGATCCCCGGCTCATCGAGCAGGGCCGGCTGATCAAGGCCAAACGGGTTAATCTGCGGGCCGGCGAGCAGATCCGGCTCGACGAGGGCCCGGCGGCCGGCACCGTGGTGCGCCTCGACGGTGCCGTGCCGTTCATCAGCGTGCAGGTGTCGCACGATCCGGGCCAGCTGTGGGTACTGGTTTTCGCCGCGGCGATGATGGCCGGGTTGGTGGTGTCGCTGGTCGTGCGCCGACATCGGGTGTGGATCCGGATCAGCCCCGCCACCACCGCGGGTACGGTGAACGTCGAGGTGGGCGGCTTGGCCCGGACCGACAACTCTGGGTGGGGCAACGAGTTCGAGCGGCTGACCGAGCGGTTGCTGGAGGGCTACCAGGCCCCGGCCGCGGAATCCTCGCGAGCGATGGAGCCCGCCGGCAGTACCGGACGGGCCGGAAGGAACCGCGCCGGCGACGATGATGCCGGCGGAGCCGGGACTGAGGAGTGGCGCTAATAATGAACACCCGCCGACGACGAAGATGCCGGCGGAGCCGGGATCGAGGAGTGGCGCAATGAACACCGTCAACGTCAACATCGGACTGGCCAGGTATTCCGACTGGGCGTTCACCTCGGCGTTGCTGGCACTGGTGATCGCGTTGCTGCTGCTGGCCGCCGAACTCGCGTACTCCCGGACCCGCCAGGACGGTGAGCTCGTCGCTGCCGGCTCGGTGGCCGCTGACGGTGCCACCCCCGGCCTCGTGCACGACGTGCCTCGGCGGCCGTTCGACGAACGCGTCGGGCGAGCCGGCCTGGCCGTGGTCTACGTCGGCATCGGGCTGTTAGTGACCTGCATCGTGCTGCGCGGCCTGGCGACACTGCGGGTGCCGTGGGGCAACATGTACGAATTCATCAATCTCACCTGCTGCTGCGGGCTGGTGGCCGGCGCGATAGTGCTGCGCCGCCCGCAATACCGCGGGCTGTGGGTGTTCCTGCTGTTGCCGATACTGATCCTGCTGACGGTCTCCGGGCGCTGGCTGTACTCCCACGCTGCGCCGGTGATGCCGGCGCTGCAGTCCTACTGGCTGCCGATCCACGTATCGGTGGTCAGCCTGGGCTCGGGAGTGTTCATGGTCGCCGGGGTGGCCAGCATCCTGTTCCTGCTGAAAATGTCGCCGATGAGCGGTCCCGACGCCGAAGGGACGCTGGCCCGGGTGGTGCGCCGGCTACCCGACGCCGAGACCTTGGACCGGATCGCTTACCGAACCACGATCTTCGCCTTCCCGGTGTTCGGCTTCGGGGTGATCTTCGGCGCGATCTGGGCCGAGCAAGCGTGGGGCCGGTATTGGGGCTGGGACCCCAAGGAGACTGTGTCCTTCGTCGCATGGGTGGTCTACGCCGCCTACCTGCATGCCAGGTCGACGGCGGGCTGGCGGGACAGCAAGGCGGCGTGGATCAACGTCGTCGGATTCGTGGCCATGGTGTTCAACCTGTTCTTCGTTAACCTGGTGACGGTGGGTCTGCACTCCTACGCTGGCGTGGGCTGATCCGCCATCCGGGCGCCGCCGATGACGTCCGTGAAAAGTGACCCCAGCAATGAGGTGATGCACGTGTCTGACCATCCAACGGAGGGTGCCGGTCTGCCTCGAGGCCCCGAGAGCCAACCGACGACACAGTTGCCGCCCCAACCGCGCCCTGGTGAGCCGTCCCCGTCCGGCCCCGATGCGCCGACCAGGGC
>NZ_JBARMY010000314.1:0-4595 GCF_049802695.1 Mycobacterium sp. | reverse complement strand
GTACTACCCAACGAGCCGGGACGCGTGGGTTCTCGACACCGACCCCACCGACGTGGCAGCCATTGCCACCACGTTCGACACCGATAACGCCGCGGCACCCGGCGGGCGCCCGCCCGCGGCGACGCCGGCGCCTCACCTGATCTGGTCACCGGCAGCCCGAGCCGAGTTCCTACCGCGCATCGACCGGGCCGACCAGAGCGTCGACGTGACCAGCGAGGAACTCAAGGACCGCGCCGTGATCAGTGCGCTGGACAAGGCCGCGCGCCGCGGCGTGCGCTGCCGGATCGTCCTCACGGAGAATCCGGCGTGGGCCAACGCCGTGGCCGAAGTCTCGGCCGCCGGGTGTTCAGTGCACCTGCTACCGGCAACCAGAACGGCGCTGTACATGCACGAGAAAATCCTGCTCACCGACAGCACCATGCTTGTCATCGGCAGCCAGAACCTCTCCACCACAAGCCTGCTGGAGAACCGCGAACTGTCCCTCGCGCTGGACACATCAAGTGCGCCGGAGGTGGTGGCCGCAGTGGCCGCCGCCTTCGACACCGACTTCACCGGCCCTTCCTGACCCCGGATCACCCCTTCGACCGCTGGAAAGTGCACTTGATTCCGAAACGACGGCAACACCTACCGGATACTTAGGTACGTCTCAGCAAGCGGCCGGTTCGGCGGGGAACGATGGGCGGCATGACGGTAAGGTCGGCTTACCGCCATCGTCCACGTGGGGGGAGCATGCGCGGGATGTTACGGACACACGCCCAAACGCTGCAGGGCTACGCAGTTATGCGGCTGAGCGGAGTGTTGCACGCGGCCACTTACCGGCAAGCCCGCGACGCGGTCATCAAAGCGGCGTTGGACCAGACCACCGCGGTGATCATCGATGTCAACGAACTCGACGTTCGGGACGAAGGTTCCTGGGCGGTGTTCACCAGCGCCCGCTGGCACGTGAAGCCGTGGCCAGACGTCACCATTGCCCTGGCATGCCGCGACCACACCGTCCGCCGCCTACTCACCCGGCTGTCCATCACCCGGTACGTCCCGGTTTTTGCGACCGTCTCGGCCGCGGCGGCCGCGATCGGCTCCCGGCGATGCCGCTACGACCACCGCGCCCGCGCGCACGTCGCACCCCAACGGTCCAGCATCCGGGGCGCTCGGGTGTTCGTGCGCGACAACCTCGCCCAGTGGTCGATGACTCACAATATTCCGGTGGCTATCACGGTGGCCAACATCTTCGTCGAGAACGCGTTGAGCTACACCGACGACGGCTGCGAAGTTCGGCTGGAGAGCACCGAGGAGGACGGCGTCGTCATTGCGGTGTCCGACACCAGCACCACACCGGCAGTCCGTCGGGAGCGCACGCCTGGCAGTCTCCCGGCCGGATTGGACGTCGTGGCCGCACTGTGCGGCCAGTGGGGCAACGTTCCGACCACCACAGGCAAGACCGTTTGGGCGAAGATCAGCCCGGACGACACGATCGGCGGAATTGCCGAACTGCTGCTCTGACCCTGTTACGGCGCAGCCGGTAGCGGAGGCAGATCGACGAACCACGACTGCGGCGGCGGCGTCTGGTTGGGCGGTGGCGGCGGGTTTCCCAGCAGCTGGGGGCAGTAAGCACTGGCCGCGATGGTGGTGAACTGGGTGGCGCTGGATGTCGTGAATCCGGGATTCTCCGCCGTCAGGCTCGAGATGACGTCGGCCTCCTGCTGACCCTGGTTCATCAGGTCGCAGGCCCGTCGGCCGGCTGCGATCGCGTTGGCCGTGCTGCCATAAGAGATGCCGGCCCTGTCGAGCTCGGCCAGAAAGCTCCTATCCGCGTTCGGACCACCGCCGCCCGAGTCGGCGTGGGCCGGCGCGGTCAGGCCCATCACCGCGCCGAAGCTCGCAAGCATCGCAAGTAGTCGCATCGCTTCATACTCGTACAGCTCGGCGGCCTTTAACGGAGTTGTGCCGGGTAGTTCACCGACTCGTCACGTATTGAACCGGGCGAGAAGCGTTGGCGGTGACGGACGGATTGGAACCCTATTCAGTAACCTGCAGACACGCCCCATAGGTGTGGCTAACTGCTAAAAGACATCACGGTAACTCACGCCAGTTACCTGTAACTGTACCCAACTTGTGCCCACGGTGTGCCCACGGGAACCGCAGCGCCCTAGCTCACGACTGACAGTTATTGGACCATCCCGGCCTCTCCTCGGGGCGGTCCGTCGCACGCCAAAAGTTTCGCCATCCGTGGACACCGCGACACTATTCCGCCCGATTTGAAGGGGGTGATGTACCACCCCCAGAGCGCGTCAATGCTTTGCGCCGGCTGGGCGTGCATGCTCCCAACCCATTGGCGACCTGGACATCATGAGTCCGAGCTGCGGCTACTTGCCGCCGTGCGCCGGTCGATTCGCGAGCAACGGCGGCCCGTACACCGTCGCTCCACATTCCAGGCACGTCCAGCTTGAATGGCCGCCCCGGCACGAGCACGGCTGTGACCCACAAGCACCCGATTCGCGCCGAGCCGATGACAGCGCCGGCAGCGCTCTGGCGGACGGGCCATCCAACGGCCATCGGTGTGCAGCGGACCAGCTCGCCTACTGCCAGGCTGGTGCGGCTGCTGACGGCAAAAAGCCCCATTCAATATAAAGCGGCAAAAAGATAAGGACGTTCCTTCGTATACGGCGACCACTGTGCGCCGCCATCAAAGTAAGGTGCCCCATTTCTCCGCACAGTTACCTTCGCTTGAGGGCCGTTTAAACAACTGGCTAAGAAGTTTCTGAGAAAAACTTTCGGTTTTCTGACACCGTGGCGTTGTGCGCTGTATTTTCCAGGTGCGTCGAACAGCCGTATTGCTCCCGCAATCCACAACCGCATCAGTGCTCTGCCCAAACTTCGGGAGGTCGCAATGTTAGGTCGTAAGCTTCGTTCGCTGAAATTTCGAGTAGTCGCGAGTGCCAGCGCGGGTCTATTGACACTGACGGCGATGACGAACTCGGCTGTCGCATACGGCCAGATTGGCGACACCGCCTCGTCAGCTGCAGAGATACCTGTACAGCTCACCGCCTACACTGACACGATCAGCAACGCGGCGAGCGATGCGGCGTCGTCTTATTCGTCATTCTTTTCTGACCTGCCATCACTGCCGCCGCTTATCGTCGGCCTCAACATTCCGGGTGTGTTCGATGGATTCAACAATCTGACTGGCTTTTTGCCGTGGGACTATAGCATCGGGCTTACCCTCGGCAACGCCGGCGGCCTCGGCATTCAGCCTTGGGCCCCCGATAACCCGATATTCTCACTAGTCGCCGAGAGCGTGGGCACAACCTCGGGTGCATGGCCCGGTGTCGCCAGCCTCGTCGGCGTAGAAACACTTCTCGGCGGTTTCACGAACACCGAGTCGTACGCAAACTTTTTTGACCCCACCGGCACCACGTGCCTGATCTGCGACACCTTCTCCCTGCTGGGCCCGGGTAACACTAATCTCTTCAGCTGGACAACCGACTTCCCGATCGGTGGGCTGCCGCAGTTCGAGTTGACAACGCCGCTTGCGAGTTTCGGCCCAGAGCTGGGGAACGCGTTCGACTACTCGCCGTTAGCGAATGGCCTCGTGGGTGACCCGACAACCCTCATGTCGGCCATCGCGAGCGGTCCAGCGTCGTCGTTGACGGCCGAGTTGACGAATCTAGCTCCAACGATGAGCGCTGATCTCAGTGCGCTGTTGGGTAGCCTTGGAGCGAATCTCACTGCAGACGTTTCGACGCTCCTGCCGACGCTGCTGACAGGCCTGATCCCGTAGTGATCGAGAGGTCAAAGGCGTGGGATCGGCGCTGTGCAAGGTTGAAATCTTCCGTCAGCCATCAGGCTCAGCCCTGCTACCAGTCATCGACTTGACCATGGCGAGCTTCCGGGGCCGCTGCGAACCGCGAGCCAGCCTGTCCAGAATCGCGGTGAGCTGGCGGGCCGCCGCCGGCTGAGTCGCAACATGCCGCGGATCGTCGAGGATGCCCGCCAGCGCCAGCGCCGCGGCGTGAGTGAGTTTCCAGCGCGTCGATCTCGGCGGCAACCGCCGGTAGAACCGAATTTGCTGCCGTTTGTGCCATGTTTTGCTGGTGCGTTTCTGGCGTTTCCGCAGGTCAGTGCGTTGTGTTCACCGCGCCGGACGGCGGCTATCTGCCGCGGCCTAAGTCAGCCGACGGATGGTTCGCGGCCGCAGTGCGCAAGGCTGGCGTGCAGGACATAACTCCGCACGACCTACGGCACACCTGCGCATCGCTGGCGGTGTCGGCCGGCGTCAATGTACTGGCGCTGCAACGGATGCTCGGGCCTACCTCGGCGAAGGTAACGCTCGACACCTAGGCGGACCTATTCGACGACGATTTAGACGCCGTTGCGGTCGCGCTGCACAGCCGTTACTCGCGCTCAAGTGTGGGCAAAGTGTGGGCAGAGGATGTCGGAGGCGCCGGCGCGTGACCGTGAAAAGGCTGGCCTAGCTGCGCAAACAGGTCGGGAAGCTTTGGCGGTGGCGGAGGGATTTGAACCCTCGGACGGGGGTTACCCGTCACACGCTTTCGAGGCGTGCTCCTTAGGCCGCTCGGACACGCCACCGCAGGGCA
>NZ_JBARMY010000313.1:0-1663 GCF_049802695.1 Mycobacterium sp. | reverse complement strand
GCTCGCAGCGGTTGGCCACCACCGCCGCGGTGTGCGCGCGCTGGGCCCCCAACTCCCTCAGACACACCTCGACGATGTGCGCGACCTCATCGGGGGTGCGTCCTTTCGCCCGCACCGCCAGCAGCACCGGCGCGCCCAAGTTGACTGCGATGCGGGCGTTGACGCTCAACTCGGCGGGCGCAGCGACATCGGTGTAGTCACTGCCCACGATCACCACCGCGTCACACACCGAGGCCACTGCGTAATAGCGCTCGACGATGTCGGCGATCGCCGCGTCGCGGTCGGCATGCAGCTGCTGATACGTCACACCGACACAGCGCTCGTAAGGCAGGTCGGCGCTGCTGTGGGCCAGCAGCAACTCCAGGATGTAATCCCGATCTTCGTCACCGGCTACCCGGCTGATCGGACGGAACACCCCGATCCTGGGCACCGTGGCGGTCAGTCGATGCAGGATTCCCAGCGCGATCGTCGACTTGCCGGTGTCCCCTTCAGGCGCCGCGATGTAAAGGGCGGACGTCCGGGCGCCGTCGGCCACGCTGCAATGCCCGCCCTACGCCAACCGCCGCAGCCTGGGTTCGAGGTCCTGCTCGAACAGCTGCAGGAACCGCCGCTGGTCGTGACCGGGCGCGTGAAACACCAGGTGGTTCAAACCCCACTTCACGTACTGGCCAACCTTTTCCACGGCCTCGTCGGGGTCCGACGCCACAATCCAGCGCTTGGCGACCTGTTCGATCGGCAGCTCGTCGGCAGCCTTCTCCATCTCGAGTGGATCGTGAATCGAGTTCTTCTGCTCGGCGGTCAGCGACAGCGGCGCCCAGAACCGGGTGTTCTCCAGCGCCAACTCGGGGTCGGTGTCGTAGGAGATTTTGATCTCGATCATCCGGTCGATGTCGTCGGGATTGCGGTCGGCTGCTTCTGCCCCCTCCTTGACGGCAGGAATGAGCTTGTCGGCGTACAGCTCCTCGCCTTTGCCCGACGTGCAGATGAAACCGTCACCGGCACGGCCGGCGTATTTAGCCACCACCGGGCCACCCGCCGCGACGTACACGGGGACACCACCCTCGGGCACGTCGTAGATCGATGCACCCTTGAGCTTGTAGTACTCGCCGTCGAAGTCGACGCGGTCACCGAGCCACAGCTCCCGCATCAGCCGCACAGACTCGCGGAGCCGGGCGAACCGCTCCTTGAACTCTGGCCACTCGCCTTCGTAGCCGGTGGCGATCTCGTTGAGCGCCTCACCGGTGCCGACGCCCAGGAAGATCCGGCCCGGGTACAGACAGCTCATCGTGGCGAATGCTTGGGCGATGACTGCCGGGTTGTACCGGAACGTCGGGGTGAGCACCGAGGTGCCCAGCTGGAGCCGCTTGGTGCGCTCACCGACGGCGGTCATCCAGGACAGCGAGAACGGTGCATGTCCGCCCTCATGCCGCCACGGCTGGAAATGGTCGCTGACAGTAGCGCTGTCCATTCCATGGGATTCGGCGGCGACCGCCAGTTCGACGAGTTCCCTCGGCGCGAATTGCTCCGCTGATGCCTTATATCCGAGTTTCAGTTCGGCCACCCTGTCGTTTCTACTCCACCGTGGTGATCGCAAGCGCGGCGGAGCCGGGCGCAGCGGGTCGCCGCGTTCCGATGCCTGGTGATCGCAAGCGCGGCGGAGCCG
>NZ_JBARMY010000312.1:0-36317 GCF_049802695.1 Mycobacterium sp. | reverse complement strand
TGCGATGCCTCGCCGGCGGCCGCGGCCTTCGCGCCGGCCGACGAAATGACCGGAACCACCGGAGCCTGCGGCCGCTTCGGATTGGCCAATTCGCGCTCCCGCTGCCGCCACACTTCGCGATGCGCCGACGCCTCGGAAAGCTGAAGGCCGCGTTGCGCGAGGTCGAGCAGCGGCGTGCTGACGACGTGAGTCAGCCCATTGGTGACCGCCATCGAAGCGGCCAACGTGAGGTCGGTGCCGACGCGGCCCAGCCGCGATTCCAGCATGGACACCAGCCGCGGTTGATTACTGAGCAGGGACGATGCGGCCCGGGCGGTTTTCGGTCCGGCCGGAAGCCGGCCGAACCAGCCGGTGATTGCGGCGCCGATGGCCACCACGTCCATCGCCGCGGCGGTCAGCGGCACGACGAGCGCCAGCGGATTTCCCGGGTCGGCGAACGGCGCGGTCTGTGGTGCGGACTCTAACCCTGTCGAGGACACCTCATCGGCGACCGACGCGACCGCGGCCCGCACCTCGTCGAGCACGCGGTCGTCGTCGATGTTCTCCGCTAGTTCAACCACCAGCCGGCCCAGCGCCCCTTCGACATGAGCGCTGGCCACGCCGGGGATCTGCCGGACCGGCTCTTCGAGCTGCGCTGCCTGTTGATGCCAGCGAGGGAAAGGCAGCAGCGGGTCGAGGTCCAGATGCACCCGGTTCCCGCTCTGCCAGCGCACCGGCGGAAGCGCGTGCCGTGCGGAGCTAGTGGGAGATCCGTGATTGTTCCGGCCCAGCACTCGTCCGGTTGCCTGGCCCACCGACCGCACCATCGGGTCGGCCAGCGTTTGCACCGCACCGGCGGCGTCGGAAGCACCTTGCACCCCGACACGCACGGCCTGTACCGCCTGGCCGGTCAGTCCGCGGACAACACCGTTCACACCCGGCACGTTCATTCCAATTAACCCTTCACCAGGTTTATAAGCCAGCGCCGACCGACGACGCGTTCCACTCTCTACAAGTAGTCCTCAATAGCCTTGCACGCATTGCTGTGGACCTGCGCCGTTGAGGGTGCTCAGTGGTGTGCCCGCCGAGCCAGGGTGGCGCCCAAACCGGAGACGATCTCCCTCGGACGCTGCTGTTCGCCTTGTTGGGCGCCCAGAACGACGATCGCGCCGGTGAGCACCGGTAGCGCCCACTGCAGATACCGCAGTTGCTGTTGCGCGCCTGCGACGTCCGCCGGTGTCTGCGGTGCCGGTTCGGTTGCTCCGTGCGCGGTCTGTTGGTCGCTCTGTGCGATCTTCGAGCCCAGCGCCCCGCTGTAGGCCGTTGCGCCGAGGGCAGCCCCGGTCACCAGAAGCTTGGTGACGGTGTTCGCTCTGACGCCGGACTGATACTTCGCACGACCGCGGTTCGCGAGCAGGATCCCGGCACCGCCGATCACGTGGGCGCCGATCGCAGCGGCATTGACCGGGCTCCATTTCGCCCAGCCCACCGACGCGACCCGGCCCCGGTCCTGCGGCTCGCTGACCGCAGCGGCGGCGCCGTTGAGCCCTACTGCGCCCATCAGCGAGCCACCGAACCACGCCGCGGCACCCAGGTCGTGAAGCGAACGAATGATGGTGTTCCGTGTAGACATGTGTATTTCTCCTTTGAAATCGTGCATCACGGTGAATCGCCAAGCCAGGGCTTGCCGTTGACGACCAAGATGCTCGTGGAGTAGCGAATCGGAGCTTGAAAGCCACCGCTACGACGCAAAGGTTCACCAGTTTGCGGTGATTGAAACCTTCAGCCGCGCCCTGCCTCGGCGCCTTGCCTAATCGATCCTGAGCCAGGGCCGAATCGACGCCGAATCCGTTGCGACGGAGGCTTGTTCAAAGACGTGGCCCCAGGAACGCAGCGGTGTCGTAGTAGGTCCTGAAAGAGCCGATGGATTCACCCTGTGCTTCGAGCACACTCACGCCCTCGTAGCGAAAATCTGCTCCGTCGCGCAGCGTCCCCTTCGAAGTCCATTCCAGGAAGGCGATCCCGTCACTGTTCGCGACGTGTTGGAATGACGCGTCGATGGAGCCGAAGACGTCGCGGTACTGACGCCAAAAACTGCGCGCACCCTCTTTGCCGCGTTCCTCGTGCGGCATACCGAGCTTCCGCAGTGTCGCGTCTTCGGCGAAAAGCTCAACCAGCGGGCCGACGTCCCGGTTGCTGTGCAGGTCGCCGAGGGCGGCAACGAAACGGTCAACGATCACATCCATGCCGGCGAATACCCCCAACAGATGAGCCGCTAACCCTGACCGGAGTCGACCGGTCCGGTGGTCTGTCACACTGGGCCTGCTCAGGCCCGCACACACCCCGTGCACCGGACGGCCGCAACGACAGGCGAATCGGCTCGGTCGAAAGGCTCGAAAGGACGGCGCGTGACCACGGTTGAGAACCTGCTGTCGATGTTCGCGATCAGCCGTCCGCGATACGACGGCGGTGTGATGTCCGCCGAGCAGGTGCTCGGCCATGCCGTCGCCGACCATCGTGGGCAGATCGAAATGCCGGCATACGCCGTGATGGTCGAGTCGGTCACCAGCGGGGGTTTCTGGTATTCGCTCGACGCGCCGGTGGGGTCGGTGCAGTCCTGGCTGTCGCTGACCGCAGCAGCACCGGCCGGGATCGGTCAGCGATTGTCTGCGACCTCGCAGCTGGCACATCGTGACCATGCTTACGGCGCGCTGACCGTGCAGATCACGAACGACGACCGGAGCGTCGTTTGCGCCGGCGTGGGTCGATGCGTTCAGGTGAGCCGGGGCAGCGACGCCTTGGCGGCGATCAAAGATGTGCCGCAGCCGCCACCCGGCGAGCGCGCTCCCGCGCCGCTGCAGCTGCCGTGCTTGCCGTCGCCGATCGACCCCGGACTCGACGGCAGGCAGGTCCTGGCGGGCATCAGCGACGGGCGGATAGCCGCCGGTCCGTTGTGCGACCTCCTGCACGCCTCGGTCACCTCGGCTGACGACCAGGTGCGGCTCATCATGGCGCCGCAGCCCTGGATGGCCAATCCGCTCGGCGCCATGCAGGGCGGAGTGGTGGCGGCCATCCTCGGACAGGCGTGTTCTCTTGCCGGGCAGGTCCACACCGTGCCGGACCAGCGGTATGCACTGGTCGACCTGACCGCCAACTTCTGGAGGTCCCCACCGGTGGACGCCGGGGACATCACCGTGACGACGGGCCTGCACAAGCTCGGCCGGCGCATCGGCACGGTATCCGCCCTGATGGTCGCCGACGACGTGCCGCTCGCACACGCAGTGGCCGATATTCAGTACGTGTGATTGTCGGGCCATTATGAGCAACCCGGGTACACCGCCGCAGACGCCGACTTGCTACCGGCATCCCGACCGCCCGACCTATGTCAGCTGCACGCGGTGCGACCGGTACATCTGCCCGGAGTGCATGCGGGATGCCACCGTGGGCCAGCACTGCGTGGAGTGCGTCCGCGCGGACCGCGGGACGACGCCTCCTGCGCGCACCCATTTCGGCGGGCGGCTGCGTTCAGGCGCTCCGGCCCTCACCTACGCCCTGATCGGCGCCAACGTCGCGGCGTTCATTCTGCAGACGGCGTCGGCGGGACTGGAAAACCATCTCACGCTCTGGCCGCCGGCGGTCGCCGACGGCGAGCTGTACCGTCTGGCGACCTCGGCCTTCCTGCACTACGGCCTGACGCATCTGCTGTTGAACATGTGGGCGTTGTATGTCGTTGGCCCACCGTTGGAGATGTGGCTGGGCCGGTTGCGGTTCGGCGCACTGTACGCGTTGAGCGCGCTCGGCGGCTCCACCCTGGCCTACCTACTCGCACCGCTCAACACTGCGACAGCAGGCGCATCAGGCGCCGTCTTCGGCCTATTTGCCGCCACGTTCGTCGTGCTGCGGCGACTCGATCTGGACTATCGCTGGGTCGTCGCGGTGATCGTGGTCAACGTGGTTTTCACCCTCGTCGTGCCGATGATCAGTTCGCGGTCGATCAGCTGGCAGGCGCACCTGGGCGGACTGGTCACCGGCGCGGTGATCGCGTCTGCGTACGTCTATGCGCCGCGAAACCACCGCAATCTCGTTCAAGCCGCGGCCACCAGTGCCGGCCTGCTGCTGTTCGCGGCGCTGATCTGGTGGCGTACGAGCGCTTTGCTGACCGAGGCCGCCGGGCACTTCGTTCTGCGATGACAGCCGCGTCGGGTGCAGGCGGACAAGTGGGGGGCTGCGTCGGCCAGACGATGACGCGATCCTCGATGAGGGCAGCGACGTCGGGGAGCCGAAACCTGAGGGTACTGGGTCGAAGAAAGTGAAAAACCAGTACGGCAACGGTTTTCCAGCACCCGCGCCTTAGCGCCGGGAGCCACAACGTCACCGACCAGCTGCACTGTTCACGAAACCCGCCCGTGAGCCGGTCAGTGGCCGCCGCAGATCCTGGCCCACGCTTTCGGACCGGTAGGACAAGATTACGATGGTGCTGTCTAAGGCGGCTCGAACCGACTCCGCAGCAGCGCTACGCGATTCTTGCGCCGAACCGTCGACCCACTTGAAGTAACCGGCCGCCAGGGCGCGGCAGCGACTGTTTGTGACAGCCGGTTAACTGGTCGCTGTGAATTGGTGGATAGCCCACGCCGACCGGACGTTGAGTGAGGATGTGCCGGCGCCGCCCGTTGAAGTCCGCGGCTTCTACACCGACCTGGAGAACATGAAGCTGGTGCACCCGCTGGTCGTGTCGGTGCGCACCGGAACACGCCAAGAAGCCGCCGACGGGTACATTCAGGGTTACCGCGTCGGGGACCGGATCCCGCTGTGGCAGATCAAGATTCCGATCAGCTACCGGGTGCGCTTAGAGGTACCCGCCAACGGTGACGTCGTCACCGTGGCTCGTCAGTTCCCGCAAGTACGCCTCACCGGAAGGGTGTCTTTCCGCCTGACCGACTCAGGCACGAGAATCGTCGAGCGGCTGCAGATCGCTGCCCCGGTGCCGTTGGCGGCGGTGACGACGCGGCAGGCAGTCCAGGCGCACCGCAGCATGCTGGCGGCCATCCGTCGCCGCTTCGAAAAAGGACTGTGACGCGACGGGTTTGTGGTTGACTCACCGCCTGACAGGCGACGACGCACCGAACGGAGGCAGTCAATGACCGAGCGAGAAGACCGTCAGGACGTCACTGAGGTGCTGCTGCGATACGCCACCGGCATTGACCGGCGCGACTGGTCGCTGTTCCGCACCGTGTTCACCGACGACTGCGAACTCGACTACGGCGACATCGGCACCTGGCAGGGTGTTGATGCTGTCACCGACTTCATGCAAAAGGCGCACGCGGCGGCCGGCCACACCCTGCACCGGGTGACCAACCCGGTGATCGCCGTCGACGGTGACCGAGCGGAGGCCCGCACCTACGTCGACGCACTGGTGATGTTGTCGGACAATCAGTCCGGCGTGAATGGAATCGGTTACTACGACGACGAAATGGTGCGCACCGCTGCCGGGTGGCGGATCGCGCGCCGCCGCTTCACGACGGTGCGGGTCGCGACGGTGGGTGAGCCGGCATGACGTTCGCCGCGAAGTACGGTCCGTGGGCACTGGTTGCCGGAGCTTCCGAGGGTGTCGGTGCCGCGTTCGCCGAACAACTCGCCGAGCGCGGGCTCAACGTCGTCCTGGTGGCTCGGCGTCAAGCCGCCCTTGACGACGTCGCCGCCGGCATCATTCGCCGCACCGCCGTGGAAACCCGGACGCTGGCCGTCGACCTCGCTCGTCCCGGTAGCGCGTCAAGCATCGCCACCGCCATCAGAGACCTCGACATCGGCTTTCTGGTGTACTGCGCAGGCGCTGACCCGAACTTCGAACCGTTCTTGGCCAACCCCATCGCCACCGCTGAAGCGATGCTGCAGCGCAATTGTCTGGCGCCGATGCAGCTCTGCCATCACTTCGCGAGCGCAATGGTGCAGCGGGGCAGCGGCGGCATCGTCATCTTCGGCTCCGGCGCCGGACTCGTCGGCGGCCCCAACATGGTCGCCTACGGCGCTACCAAGGCGTTCGACATGGTTTTCGCTGAAGCCCTGTGGAGCGAAGTGCACGAGCAGGGTGTGGATGTCCTGGGTCTGATTCTCGGTAAAACGGACACACCGGCTTTGCGCCGACTCGAACATGCCCGCGGACTGCTGCGCTCTGAAAACGAGCCGCCCCGCGATGCCGCCAGTGTCGACGAGGTGATCAGCGAAGTGTTCGCCAATCTCACCCACGGACCCACCTGGATGGTGGGCGACCAGATGCGCGCCGCTGCCCAGATGCTCGGCTCGGTCAGCCGCAACGAAGCGGTCCAGCTACTCACCGAAGCCAGTGCCGCCGCCATGGGCGACAACGGCAAAAGCGGGTGAAGCCAGCGGCCTTCAGAATTCGTAGCGCAACCGGATGCCGTGATATCGCGCCCGCATCTGAGCGGCGCGTTCGGCTTTGGTCACTCGTGCGGTATCACGCGGTAAGGCGTCGGCCAACTCGGCGCGCTTGACCAGTTCGACGTTCAGCACCGCCGGGCGGCCCTCGAGCATGTGACGGTAGGTGACGTTGCCGCGCTCGAAGTTCTGCGTATCCATCCAATTGTGGTAACCCGGGTCGTCGTGGGCGACAATCAGCCGCACCTTGCCGTCGCTGTCCACCGTGGCGCGGCTCGGCGTGTAGCTCACCGGGCGGTAGAGGTAATCCATGCTGTTGAAGAACACGCCCATGTTGGTGAGCATCCAAAGCCCCTGGTGTGCCTCGAATTCGACGATCAGAGCTTCATCGGTTGCGAGGTGCCAGTGCATGTTCGCCGCGGCACGCCCCCGCTTGGTGTCCGCACCGGTCGAGTTGACGACAGGGAAACGGTTCGGTGTGTTCGCGTCGACACCGCCGTAGGTGAAGGGGAATTCCGGCCAGTCGTTCATCACCCCGGTGAGGAATTCCGCGGCCCAGCCCATCGCCGCCGTCATCGACTCAGGTGTCGGTAGCGGCTTGGGTGACGCCATGTCTATGCGCTCGATTCGTAGCCGTGCCGGCCGCTCGTCCCATCGATCGAAGCCTTGGCGGATGAATAGCTTTCGCGATTTGTCAGTGGTGGGCAGCCAATTGGGCCGCCGCTGCGGCCCGCCGACGAAAAGCTCGAAGGCGCCGTCCGGTTCAGTGGTGAGCTGGTCACCGGTCATGCCGGTCTCCGGCACGTCGCCGAACGGTTCGTGCAACACGCCCGCCCCGTCGTTCCTGGGCCCCTGCACGGTGATGTTGAAAAAGCGTGCCGTTCCGCGGTTTCCGCTGATGTGATAGGCGGACCGCCCGTCGATCCAGGCTTGCCGGTAGACGAAGTCGGCGCAGTCGCCGCCAAGCTTGCGGGTGGGGTTGCAAAAGGTATGAATGGCGGGATAGCGCGCGTCTTTGGTTTCTAGACCGAGATCAAAAGCCTGCCCGAGATTCTGGGTGAGGAAGCGGAATGCGTCGACCCTGTGCTGACCGGACGCGGGGTTGTGGTCTTTGAAGGCGCGTTGGCCGGCCGCCTTGAGCCGGTCGCAGAACTCTTCCCAGGACGCCCATAGCGCCGCATCGTCGGGTCCGTCGCCGAACGCCATGCCACCCCCTACCCGCCGGCCGAATTCAGTAACCGCGCCACCGCGGTACACCCGCGTCGTGCCGCCTCGAATGGGCCCTCGTGGTCGATTCGTGGACCGATCAACTCCAGATCGAAACCGTTCGGGTAACCGGCGGCGAGTACCTGCCCGATGAAGGGCTCGATCGGGATGACGCCGTCGCCGGGCACCGCGCGTGCCGGAAGCGCCCGGTCACCCAGCACATAGTCACTGAGCTGAATGAGTTGGAGGCGTGGCAGTGCACGTCGCACCAGGCCAGCAAGGTCGGCTTCGGCCCAGCAGTGAAATAGGTCAACGCAGACACCGAGCCCGGCCATCTCCGCCAGAGTAATGGTGTCTTGCAAGGTGTGGGCGAAGTGGATGTCAGCATAAAGGCTGGACGCATTCTCGATCGCGAGGGCCACGCCGGCCTGCCCGGCTACCCGCACACCGGGCTCGACAATGCAGCAGAACTGCTCGGCCGCCTGCTCCCAAGTCAGCGGGCCGCGTCCACCGGTCAGCATGTAGACGGTGCGTGCACCCACCGCCGCTGCGGTCTCGATGACACGGTCGAGATCATCACGCGCGCAAGCGATGCTGTTCGCATCTATCGGCAACCGGCCCGCTCCGAACAAATGACAGACCGCCTCAACCGTGTAATCGTGAAGGCGAATCAACGGAGGCAATGCCGGATCGAACAGCTGATGCTCGATCAGGCTCAACCGCCGCACACCCAACTGCTGCCAATAGCGGTCCAATTCGTCAAGCGTCGCGCCGGGGAAGGAGACGGCGTGGACGGACAACCTGTCGTGCACGCCCCTCAACCGCGCTTCTCGATCTCGATGCCGAAACGCTCACGAAATGGCCGGAATTCCTCCTGCAGGGCATCCAGGTCCGCGCCGATGTCGGTGAGTAACTTGGTCGAGTAGGTGAACTTCCCATAGCGATCGCCGCGGTTCTCCGCAAGATAGCTGCGCATTGCAGCTTGCGCCTCGGGCGCCAGCGGCCGGCCGCAGAACTCGTAGAAACGGCGAGCGGTGCCCACCGGGTCGGCGATGAAGTCGGTGTAGCGGATGTGCAGGATGCGTGGATCTTCGACCAGCGGGTTGGTCATCGTGTTGACGACACCCGCACGGGTCATCTGCAAATGCTTTCTGGTTTCGGACTGCAGATCGACGGGTCCGACGATGCCGTCGAGGATGTCGGCCATCATCATGGTGCGCGACGCCACAACCTGCACCGGATCGCGGTGCAGCCAGATCATGTTCGCATCCGGATAGGCTTCGAAGAGCTCGCGCAGCCGGAAGGTGTGAAACCCCTTGAGAACCCAGTACTTGTCCGGGCGCCCGTACTGGAACTGCTGCAGCATCGCTTGATGGATTCGGTACTGCGCGGTCGCATCGATAGGCAGGCCGGCCACCAAGGTCTGCATCGGCACCCGCCACCAAGCGGTCGGTGTCATCACCCGGAAGTCGAAAGCCCAGGTGCGTTCGTCTTCGGGCAGGCCGTCGCCGAGCATGTCGTTATAGGGATGACTCAGTAGCCATTTGGGCATCTTCGCGTTGATCTCGCGCCAGTCGGCGTCCGCCCGCGCCCGACGTAGCCGGGTCTCGGAGACACCGGGTGGCGGCGAGGGATACATCACCTCCCAGAAGCGCAATGCCCGCGCGTGCGGATCGACCGCCAGCAGCGCGTGCATCAGCGTGGTGCCCGAGCGCGGCTCACCGGTGACGAACATCGGTCGCTCAATACGTTCCGTGGCGACCGGATAGCGGTTGCGGTCCTCGAAGAACTCCAGCCGTGACGTCAGCAGCCAGTGACACACGTCCGCGGCCTGTTGCCGGCCTGTGGCGTCCATCCCGAGGTTGTTGAGGTGCTTGACTGCGACGCGGAAACGTGCGGGCAGCGTCGGGTCGCCGTAGTCGTCAAGACCGGTCTCGGTTTGCGCGCGGTCGAGGAGGTCCGCGGCGTTGAGCAGATGGGTCATTCGACGTCTCCGCAGAGGCTCAGCAATTCATCTTCGGCGTCGCGCACATTCTCGGCTGAGACGGCGGAGTATCGCAATCCGGCCATCGCCCCGTAATCGAGGATCTTGGGCACCCGCAGACCGGCGTCGACGTAGCACTTGATGGTTTGCGCAACTTGCTTCGGCGTGCCGTGCGGCAACACCGCCAGGATCGTTTCCGGCTGCACCCGTCCGAGGAAGTCGACGATTCGCTCCCGCGTCAGGGTGGCGGGATCGATGTCCTGGAAGCCGCGCCAGTGAGCGCCCATCGGGTGCTCGTGGCCGAAGCCGCGCAGCGTCTCAGCCGAGAACTGCAGCAGCAGGGCCTTGACCAGCGGCGCCTGCACGATATCGGCCAGCGCTTTCTCGTCTTTGGCGAGGATGCAGATCTGGATGAAGCAAGGCGTGATCGCCATCGGGTCGCGGCCGGCGCGCTCTGCGGAAGCGCGCACGCCTGCAAGCTTTTCCGCGTAGTCCTCAGGCGTCCAGGCACCGGCCGGCCACCAGCCGTCGGCGTAGCGCCCGGCGATGTCGAGCAGCCGTGGGCCGCTGCCCGCGACCCAGATTTCCGGGAAACGGCCTTCGTAGGGTTCGGTGTCCAGGCGGGCTTGGTGCAAACGGTAGAACCGCCCTTGGAAATCGACCGGACCGTCGCATTCCCAGAGCAGGCGAATGACCTGCAGCGCCTCTTCAAAACGGCTGACCGGCCTGGCGAAGTCGAATCCATACGGCAGCGTGTTCTCGGCCTCCCCGCTGCCCAGACCCAGAATGAAGCGGCCGCGGGCCAGATGATCGATGGTGAGCGCGCTCTGGGCGAGCAATGACGGATGCCGACGCACCGTGTCGACGACGCTGGTCGCAAGAGGCACGCGCTCGGTCAACGCTGCGGCGGCAGCCGCGACCGCCATGCCGTCCAAGTGGCGGTGCGGAGACGGCGACGCGGTGGCCAGATCGGTGAACTCCGGGGTCCAGATCGAATCCGGCCAGAAGCTGACCATGTGATCGGGCAGCCAGATCGAGTGGTACCGACGGTCGTCCAAGCGCTGTAGCTGGGAGAGGTCCAGCGGGAGCGTGGTCCGGAAGAACGCGGCCGGGCGGACCTTCACTGTCGCGGCTCGGGTAGTTTCCTGTCCCGATGCGTCGGCATTTCGAAGCGATCGAGATAGCCCTCGATGAGTGCCACCGCTTGGGCGTGTCCCCGGGTGATGCCGAGATTCTTCTCCAGCAACAGGATGCGCGCGAGGCTGGTCACCATCATCGACATGACCACCGGCGGAAAGGCCCGCACGTCGACGCCGTGCGCACGTAGCGCCATGGTCACCGCTGCCTCGAGCTCCCTTCATCGCGAGCCGCCGAATGAGACACTGATTCGCCGAGTAAGAGAATCGTATTCTTCCCGACCGCCCACGTGCAATCTCCTCCACCACGGCGCACCGAACAGCTACCTTCCTTGTAAGAAGCCGGTGATGAGGAGGTCAGCGTGTTGCATGGTCTGGTACTGGCGGCTCAGGACAACCCGCAAGCGGCCGGGTTCATCCTTCGCGGCGTCAAGGCCATCATTGTCGGCATCGGTAGCGTCATCGCGGCGATAGTGTCCGCGATCATCGCCGGAACGAAGGGCCGAAACCCGCTCGGCTGGGGCATTCTCGGCCTGTTTTTCAGCATCCTCACCCTGATCGCGGTGATCGTCATCCCCAGTAAGAAGTAATCCGGGGACGCTGTAGTCGCAGCGCCAGTTCCCACAAAGCCGTGACATTGACGCGGCGAATTGTAAAGCTGGCTGCATGACCGAAGTGCAGAGTGACAGCGGTGTCCTGGCGGGCGACGAGCGGATGCTGATCGACGGGGAACTGCAGACGACGGGCAGCGGTGCGACGTTCGACGTGGTGCACCCGGGCAGCGAAGAGGTGGTCGGCCCGGCCACCGACGGCACGGTGGCCGACCTGGAACGAGCGGTCGGTGCGGCACGGCGCGCGTTCGACAGCACCGAATGGTCCCGCGACCTGGAATTCCGCTATCACTGCCTCAAGCAATTACACGACGCCCTGCAACGCAACACCGAACGGCTGCGCCGCATCGTGGTCACCGAAGTTGGCTGTCCGATCACCGTGACCGGCAGCCAGGTCGAAGACCCCATCCGGGAAGTAGATCACTGGGCCGAGCATGGCCACGCGTTCGAGTATCTGCAAGACAACGGCCTGCACGACACTCCGCTGGGTCCGGCACGCCGCAAGATCCACTACGACGCGACCGGGGTGGTCGGCGCCATCACTCCGTGGAATGTCCCGTTCTACCTCAACATCGCCGAGACGGTGCCCGCGCTGATGGCCGGCAATACCGTGGTGCTCAAACCCGCGCAGCTCACGCCGTGGTCCGGCACCGAGCTGGGCCGCATCGTCGCCGAGGAAACCGATATCCCGGCCGGAGTATTCAACGTCGTGGTCTCCAACGCGAACGAGGTGGGTGCCGCGCTGTCGGCCGACAAGCGCGTCGACATGATCACTTTCACCGGATCGACGGCCACCGGCCGAGCGATTCTGGCGGCGGCGGCACCGACAGTGAAAAAGACACTGCTGGAATTGGGTGGAAAGTCGGCACACATCGTGCTCGACGACGCCGACTTCAGCTCCGCTCTGCCCTTGGCCGCGATGATGGCCTGCGTCATGTCGGGACAAAGCTGCATCCTGCCGTCCCGGATCCTCCTGCCACGCAGCTGTTATGGCGAAGGCTTGGAAGTGCTGAAGGCCAGCATGGAGGCGTTCCCGGTCGGTGACCCTTGGCAGCCCGGCAATCTGCAAGGCCCGCAGATCAGTGAGATGCAGCGGCAGAAGGTGTTGGGTCTGATCGCGTCCGGCGTCGACTCCGGCGCCACGGTGCTCACCGGTGGTGGGATACCCGAGAACCTCCCACGCGGCTATTACGTGCAGCCGACGCTGCTGTCCGATGTCGATCCGGACGCCCGCGTCGCCCAGGAGGAGATATTCGGCCCGGTGTTGACCGTCACTTCCTACGAGAGCGAAGACGAGGCGATCGCAATAGCCAACAACTCGATTTACGGGCTGTCCGGCGAGGTCAGCAGCGCCGACGTCGACCGGGCAGTGCAGGTGGCCAAGCGGATGCGCACGGGCAACGTGACGATCAACGGCAAATCGCACTTCGGCATCGCCAGCCCGTTCGGTGGCACCAAGCAGAGTGGGCTGGGCCGGCGCAACGGCGCCGAGGGCTTCCTGGAGTACCTGGAGAGCAAAACCATCGGGATGCCGGAATAGCGGCGCCGCTCACGTCAACTGCCGCCGGACTTCTCGCTTCAGCACCTTGCCGTAGCTGTTCTTCGGCAGTTGGTCCACTCGCACGTACCGCTTGGGCCGTTTGAATCGGGCGATGCGCCGCAGCAGGTGTGCGTCGAGTTCGTCCACGTCCGCGCTGCCGACGATGAGAGCGACGACCACTTCACCCCACTCGTCGTCGGGCTCTCCCACGACACACACCTCTGACACACCCGGGTGCTCGAGGATCGCTTCCTCGACTTCCCGCGGATAGATGTTGGTGCCGCCGCTGATCACCACGTCCTTCGAGCGGTCTCGCAAAGTCAGACGTCCGTGCGCGTCGAAGGAACCGACGTCACCGGTGCGCAGCCAACCGTCCCGGAGTGTCTCGTGGGTGGCAACCGGGTTGTTCCAATAACCGGCCATGACAACGTCACCGCTGCAGGCGATCTCACCGGATTCGCCGACGGCCGCCCGGGTACCGTCGTCGCGCAGCACCACTACTTCCATCCCGGAGCGCGGATAGCCGACGGATGCCAGCACCTCGTCGCCGGCGTGCTCGTGATCGGTACGACGCAGACCGGTGATCGTCATCGGCGACTCGCCCTGCCCGTAGATCTGAGCGAAGATCGGTCCGAATGCGGCCAGTGCTTTCTTGATGCTCGCCACATACATCGGGCCGCCGCCGTAGACGATCGTGCGAAGCGTCCGTGGCCGCGCGCGTCCGGTTTCCACCAGTCGCTGCACCATTGTCGGGGCCAGAAAGGCGCTGCAGCCGGGATGCTCGTCGCACAGGTCCAGGAACTCGTCGGCGTCGAACCGGCCGTGTGTCGGGATCACTTGCCGGGCGCCGCGCAGCACATAGGCGGGAATGTAGAGGCCCGAGCCGTGCGACATCGGTGCGGCGTGCACCAAGCTGCTGTGCTCATCGGGCGCATCGATGTCGGCCAGGTGAGCGATCGTCATCGCCGTCAGATTGCGGTGGGTGAGCATGGCGCCCTTCGGCCGACCGGTCGTGCCGCTGGTGTAGAACAGCCACGCCAGCGTCGACGGATCAGTGCCCGGGGTCACTGCGCCAGCGCCGCGGAGTCGGTGCGAATACGCCTCGGTGACAAAGCTTTCGATGGGGCGCGCGGTGACCGAGGTAAGTTCGGCGGCCACCGTCGGTGAGGCGAAGATCTGTGAGACGCCGGCATCGTCCACGATGTGCGATATTTCGCGCGGGTGCAGCTTGTAATTGATCGGGACGGCCACACACTCGGCTGCCCATATGCCGAATAGCAATTCGATGATCTCCGGACGGTTCTCGCTGGCGATCGCGATCCGTTGCCCCGGCAGGCCGTCGCGACGAAGGGAGCCGGCCAGCCTCAGCGCCCGGTCGCGGAGTACTTTCCAGCTGCAAAGGCACTCCGAACCGTGATACACCGCGCCGCGATCGCCGAAGCGCAGCGCGGCCTGATCCAGGAACGTGAACAGGTTCACCGGGCAGTCCACTGCGAGGTGAGCGCGAACTCGGAAAGATACTTCGTTGAACTCCAGCCACCGTCGACAACGATGGTCTGCCCGTTGATGAAGCTGCCGCCAGGTGAGCACAGAAAAGCGATGACGGCGGCAACGTCGTCGACCGTGCCCAGCCGCTGATGCGGTGTCATCTCCGTTTGCATCCGCTGAAACCGCTCGTCGGCCAGGCGGTGTTCCGTCATCGGCGTCTGAATCACCCCGGGAGCCACCGCGTTGCAGCGTATTCCCTGCGATCCGTACTGGCAGGCGATATGCGTTGTCAGTGCCGTCAGGCCGCCTTTGGCGGCCGAGTACGCGCCGCCGCGTAGCCCGCCGACCACCGCGAACGTCGACGTCACATTGATGATCGCCGAACCTGGGCGCAGGTGTGGAATGACGTTACGAGCCAGGCGAAACGGCGCCCGCAGCATCAATCCCAGAAAATAGTCCAGCGTTTCGTCATTGGTCTCGTGCAAGGGTTTCGGACTGCCCACACCGGCGTTGTTGACCAGGAAGTCGATGCTGCCCCAGCGGGCGGTCGCGGTGTCGACGATTCGACTGGGCGCCTCGTCATCGGTTAGATCGACGGCGAGGGTGGCGACCCGCTCGGGGTCGCCGATCGCGTGCGCAAGTGCGTCGAGCCGGCTTTCGTCGCGGCCCGTGGCCACGATGGCCATGCCGGTCTCGGCAAGCCGAGTGGCGCAACCGAAGCCGATTGCTCCGCTGGCGCCGGTCACGATCGCTACCTGCATGTCTCGTCCGCCTTCTCCAGCGTCGCTTTGATCTGATGCTTCAGCACTTTGCCTGCGTCGTTCTTCGGCAGCCCGTTACGAATGACAACCTGCTCCGGCATTTTGAACTTGGCGACGCCGCGGGCCTGCAGATATTCGCGCAGTGCTGCGACATCGGGCCGGCGGGAAGCCTTCGGGACGATCGCCGCGCACGCCCGCTCCCCGGTGCGTTCGTCGGGCACGCCGACGATGGCCACCTCGGCTATGTCGGGGTGGTCGGCGAGCAGGTCCTCGATCTCCTTCGGGGAGATGTTCTCACCGTTACGGATGATGATGTCCTTGGCCCGGCCGGTGATGAGCAGGTATGCGCCGTCGACCCACCGGCCCAGGTCACCGGTACGGAAATAGCCCTCTGGATCGAACGATTCGACCTCGTCTTCCGGGTGCAGGTAACCGACCAGCATCTGTGGTCCGCGTGCGCGTACCTCACCGTCAAGGGCAGCGACATCGTCGGAGACAAGTCTGATCTGGGCCGAGCCGGCACGGCCGTCGGTGTCAGCGGCGTGGCCGGCCTCTGCCGGCGAGCCGATCGTGGTGATCGGAACTTCGGTCGACCCGTAGACGCGGGTCACGGCGGCGCGATCGAAATAGTCTGCGGCAGAACGGATCAAGGACGGTGACACCGATGCGCCGCCGCAGACGAACAACTTCAGGTCGGGCAGGCGGGTGCCGGCGCGTCTGGCGGCGGCGAGGATCTGCTCGAGAAAGGGCGTGGCGCCGGCGATGTGCGTACAGTGCTCGGCTTGCATCAGCCGGACCGCGTCATCGGCGTTCCAGCGGTCCATCAGAACTGCGGTTGTGCTCAGCAGCAGGGGGCCTTCGAACGCATAGATCGAGCCGCCGATGTGGGCGATTGGGGAGGGGACCAGGAACCGGTCACCGGGTTCAACCGACCAGTGCTCCCGGAGCTGGCACATTAACGCGTGCATTGAGTTGTGGCTGTGCAGAACCCCTTTGGGACGGCCGGTAGTGCCCGAGGTGTAGAGGACCATCCGCACCGCATCCGGGTTCAGCACCGGTAGGGCCGCGCCCGTCGGTGGGGTCAGCAGTGACGCGAACGGTGTCTTTCGATCGTCTGCTTCGTCGCCGCGTAACACCACCACCTCGACGGGCCGGTCGAGTTGTGCGGTGACACGGTCCATCATCGACGCGTAGTCGTAGCGGCCGTAGTGCGCAGGCACGAAGATTATCCGGCTGCCGGCGTCTTCGAGAATGAAAAGCAGTTCGCCGTCGCGCAGCGACGGCAAGACAGGGTTGACCACCATTCCGGCCAACGTCGCCGCCAGGTAGACAACCGCGGCTTCGTGCCAATTGGGCAACATGAATGACACCACGCTGCCCACCGGCATCCGAATCGAGATTGCTGCCGCCAGCGCTGTCGCCTGGTCATGCAACTGCCGGCAGTCGAGGCGTACGTCGCCGTCGACCAGAACCGGGCGCCGGGGTGTCTGTTGCGCGGCGTCGCGCAGCGAATCGGCAAGTGTCGACTGCACCCACCAGCCGCGGGCATAGGCGTCGGCGATGCGTTCGCTGTTCCAGCGACTGAACCTCGTGCTCAACCCATTTCGCTCGTCGTTCGACATTTCCGGTGCCCTTGCCGACGTCAGCTTCGAACGCGTCGCAGCGTCATCGCGTGACGGAACCGCGACGCGGGATGCGCGTTGATGGTGACCTGGGCGACCTGCCCATCGGAGGTGGTGTACGTGCGGTGTACCTCCAGCGCAGGGGTGCCGGGCTCGACCTCGAGTTCGGGCGCCAACTCCGGTGAGATCAGCACCGCGGAGATCTCCTGCTGCACTTGGACGATACTCAGTCCAAAGAGATCCTCGATCAAGGGGAAGATGGGACCGCTGTGACGCTGCAGCAGTCTGCCCACCGAGGCGAAGGCCCGGTTGATGTAGTACTCGGTCCAGCACAGCGGAACGTCGGACGCCTCGCTGCGCCGGAAGCCTTGAACGACAAGCCATTCCTCGCCGCAGCCGAGCCCGGTACGCGCGGCGAGGTCGGCGTCGACGACTGCCATCTTGACCGAATCGATCGCGAACCGGGCGCCGGTCGCAAACGCCAGCAAGTCGTTGATCGACACCACGTCCTGCACATAGGAGTCCGAGGAGGGCCGTGGAACCACCAGGGTGCCCGCCCGCGGCCGGGACGACACCAGGTTGTCGTCGCGTAGCCGCCGCAGCGCCTCTCGGACCGTGTAGCGGCTGACCGAGAATCGCTCGCACAGCTGGTGTTCGGTGGGCAGGTGAGAACCGACGGGGTACACGCCGTCGACGATCTCTTTCCGCAGCGTTCGCGCGACCTGCAGGTACCGGTGGTCGCTGGCCCGAACGTCAGCCATGGGCGTCGACCCGGCGTAACGCCAGGACGCTGCCGTCTGCGTCAGCCGAAAGATAAAGCGTGCCATCCGATCCGGCCGTGATACCGGCGAACGGACCTTGCGGCCCGGAGAACGGCGGCATTCCGCGCAATGGCTTGGGGACGACGCCCGGGGGCGCACCGACGGGTAACTCAGCGGCGATTGTGCTTCGAACCTGACGGTCGAGGTCGAACGCGATCAGGGCCTTAGCGCCGGCGTCGACGACATACAACTGCCTGTCACGCACCAGCAGCCCTTGCGGTCGCAGCAGCCCGTCCAGCACCGTTTCGGTGCCTTTCGTGGCGCCTGGCCCGTTCACCTTGATCACCCGGCCGGCACCGGTTTCGGACACGAGGCAACCGCCGTCCGAGCCGATGACCACACCGACCGGCTCGCGCAATCCGGCAGCCAACACCTCGACGCTGCCCGACTCGATCGACAACAGCCGGCCTGTGCCCAGCTCCGTGACGACAACAGCGTTGCCCGGGGCGATCGCCACGCCATAGAGCTGATCGAATCCATCTGCCAGGACTTCGCTTTCGCCGACGTCGGGCCGATAACGACAAACCTGGCCGCCCGAGGTGGTAACGACGAATTCACCGGGACCCGAGGGCACCACGCCCCGCAAGAACCCCGGATAACCCGGCGTGAACAGCATGCCGACGGTGCTCAGCTTTCCGGCCGATTCCAGCGTGTAGAAGTAGGTTCCGTCAGCGATGTAGAGCCTGCCGTCTGCCCCCACCGCCAGGTCCAGCGGCCAGTTCAACCCGCCCGGCAGCACAGTCCGCGTCTGCCCACCGCCGAGTATCTCAGTGATCTCACCGGTGAAGTTGGAGACGAACAGCCGCTCGCCGGCAAACGTCACATTGTCCAGGCCGGGGTTGAGGTCGGCCAGCACAACACGTTCGCCGCTGCGCGGATCTATCTGCAGCACCTGGCCGCTGTGCACCTGGGTCGAGACGATCCGACCGTGAGCGTCGAATTTGACCGCGTCAGGAACACCGAGATCACCGACGACCCGTTCGGCCGCACCGCCGTCGGGATGAACTCGCCAGATCTCGTTGGCTCCCATCAGCGGGAAGTAGAGAAAACCGTCGGGGCCCACTTCCATTGCGTTGGGGGACGGTAGGTTGTCCAGCAGCACCCGTGGGGCGCCGCCGTCGCGGTCCAGCTCGAGCAGACGCCCGCCCTCGCGGCATTCGCCGACGAACAACCGGTTCTGGTGAAACGCAATGCCGTTGGCGCAGGGAATGTCGTCGCGCAGCACCCGGGTACGGCCATCGGCGCCGCGCACGCTGACCCGCCCGTCCATCACCTCGGTGGCATACAGGTTGCCCTGTGCGTCGAACGCGACGTCGTCGGGGGCGATGATGTCACCGCCTTTGGCGCTGACTGTGTGCAACCGGTCGCTTGCGAGATCCAGCGCGCTGATCTGACTTCCGGTGACTTGGGCGATGTAGATGCGGCCGTCCGGGCCGGTACGCAATCCGTTGGCGCCAAACAACCGGCTCGGCGGCGTCACCCGTTCCAGCCGCCAGCCTGCCGCGATGTCAGGCAGCGTTCCCGCTGCATAGCGGCCGTCGTGCAGTGACATTTCGGTGGCCACTGTGGTCCTTCTGGGGTCTTTCCGTCACAACCGGCTTCAGCTGTCGGGACCATAGCAGCGCTGGCTAGTCCAGACAATAGGGCCAGGCTCCATGAACTGCGGGCCTTGACGCGACACCGCACGGAGAGAATCATGTTCTCGATTATGTATACAAGACTGTCTTGTCCGGACAAAGAGGTTGCTCAGGTGGGTTCCAGGTGGGTCTGGACAGCTTGCTGAACCTGGACGGCCGCGTCGTCGTGGTGTCCGGCGCCGGGGGCGGCGGCATCGGCACCACCGTGACCCGCAAGCTTGCCCAAACCGGTGCGACCGTGGTCGCGGTGAGCCGGCGGCAGGACAATCTGGACCGCCATCTCGGCCCGCTGATAGCGCAAGGTTTTCCGATCGTGCCGGTCACCGCCGACGCAGCCACCGATGACGGTGTCGCGGCCGCAGTGGCCGCCGTGCGAAGCACGGGCGGCGCATTGCACGGTCTGGTGAACGTCGCGGGCGGCGCGGCGCCCTCGACCTGGATGCCCTCGACCCGGGTGACCCGCTCCGACTGGCGGGAATTGTTCACCCAGAACCTCGAGACCGCATTCTTCATGAGTCAGGCGATTGCCGCGGAATTGCGCGCGCACCGGCGGCCTGGATCGATCGTTTCCTTGTCGTCGATCAGCGGAATGAACACCGCGCCATACCATATCGCCTACGGTGCGGCCAAGGCGGCGCTGGTGGCCGCGACCCGCACCATGGCGGTCGAACTGGCTCTGGACGACATCCGGGTCAACGCGGTAGCCGCCGGGGTCACCGCGACACCGGCATCGCAGACCTACGTCGACGACGACGCCGACCGCGATCGGCGTGCCATCGCGATGGGACGGCGGGGCCGCCCGGACGAGGTGGCCGGCGCCATCCTCTTCCTGCTGTCGGACCTGTCGAGTTACGTCACCGGCCAGACGCTGCTCGTCGACGGTGGGCTCAGCCTGAAGTGGACACACCTCGACGCCGACAACACCTCCCTGTTTCTCAAAGACGAGTCGTTTCGCGCCGCCATCCGACGCTGGGATGACGACGCGATCGGTACGGAAGTGAGGGTGCAATGACCGCAAACGGTGAAACCGTCGCTGCCGCTTCCGAGCTCACCGAGCCGGTGACGATCGGGGTGGAAGCCTACATCTCCGAGGACTATGCCCGCGGCGAGCGCGACAAGCTGTGGCGCAAAGTATGGCAACAGGTCGGGCGCCTCGAAGACCTGCCCGAGGTGGGCAGCTACCTCACCTACGACATCCTCGACGACTCCATCGTGGTGGTCCGCACCGCCCCGGACACGCTGAAAGCCCACCACAACGTGTGCATGCACCGCGGTCGCCGACTCGTCGACGTTCCGTCCAAAGCCAAGAACGCCTATGGGCGCGCGCGGAAATCCTTCGTCTGCGGCTTCCACGGCTGGACCTACGACCTGGACGGCGCCTGCACGCACATACCCGAGCAGCAGGACTGGCAGGGCGCACTGACAGCGGACAACACCCGCCTGGCCGGCGTCAACGTTGACACCTGGGGCGGCTGGATCTGGGTCAACATGGACCCGGACTGCCAGCCGCTGCGCGACTATCTCGAGCCCGCCGCCACCATGCTCGATCCGTTCGCCCTGACGGACATGCGCTGCAAATGGCGCAAATGGCTGGATTTCGGCTGCAACTGGAAGGTCGCCGTCGAGGCTTTCAACGAGACCTACCACGTCGCGACCACGCATCCGCAATTCAACAAGTTCGGCAGCTTTCGCGGCTGGGCCAAAGCGCAGGGCCGGCACAGCAACATCGGGTACGACGCCCCGAAAGATCTGGAAAGAACCAAATCCAAGATCCGGCTCGGCGCCGGTGCCGACCCGCGCCTGTCGACCGCCGAGATGCAGGCTTACACCCTGACCGAAACCAACGCCACCACCACGAAAACACTGGTCGACGCCGCCCTTCGACTGGCCGACGAATTGCCCGAAGGAACACCCGCCGACCAGGTGCTCGAGCACTGGCTCAGCTCCGCGCGCCGGGACGACGAAGCCCGCGGTGTGCTCTGGCCGAGAATTGACCCCGACCATCTGGCGAAAAGCGGGACGGCCTGGCAGCTTTTCCCCAACTTCCAGATCGGACAGGGCTTGACCACCGCCCTGTGCTACAGCGCCCGACCCAACGGCTACAACCCGAACTCGTGCATTTTCGAAGCCGCGTGCTACGAGCTCTACCCGAAAGGGGAAGAGCCGGAAACGACGTGGGAGTACACCCCGGAGGGTGATCCGAGCTGGCGCACCGTATTCCCGCAGGACTTCTCCAACATGGCCGCTGTGCAGCGAGGAATGAAATCACTCGGCTTCCCCGGCACCAAGCCCAACCCGTACATGGAAACCAGCACCGCCAACTTGCACCGCAACCTGGCCACATACATGGGTACCGGCGCACCACGCGAACTCCGCGGAGAGTGACCGATGACCGCGGCACGGGCCGGGAGTCGTCCGGCATGACGACCGAGTGCGGACCCACCAGTACCCCCGATGACATCGACATCTCGGCGTTGCGTGAGAAGTACCAGCAGGAGCGCGGCAAACGGCTGCGAGACGAAGGCTCCCGGCAGTACGTGGAGTTGGAGGACGACTTCGCCGGCTACTACGAGACTGATCCGCACTGTCCGCCGATCACCCGCGATCCAATATCGGCCGATATCGACGTCGCCGTGCTCGGCGGCGGCTTCGGGGGGCTGCTGTCAGCGGCGCATCTGAAGAAGGCAGGTGTCGAAGACGTCCGGATCATCGAGTTGGGTGGAGACTTCGGCGGCGTCTGGTACTGGAACCGCTACCCCGGCATTCAGTGTGACAACGAATCCTATTGTTACATACCGATGCTCGAAGAACTCGACTTCATGCCGACGAAGAAATTCGCCGACGGTGCCGAGATCTACGAGCATTGCCGGCGCATCGGAAAGCATTTCGGACTCTACGACGCCGCGATCTTCTCCACCCAGGTCCGTGCCTTGCGCTGGGACGGGGAAATCAAGCGCTGGCGAATCGAGACCGACCGCGGCGACGACCTGCGCCCCCGGTTCGTCGTCATGGCCTCAGGGCCCTTTCACCGGCCGAAACTGCCGGGCATACCCGGCATCAAGGAGTTTCAGGGCCACAGCTTTCACTCGTCGCGCTGGGATTACGCCTACACCGGCGGGGACAGCAGTGGCGGGCTACACAAGCTTGCCGACAAGCGGGTCGGCCTGGTGGGCACTGGCGCCACCGGCGTGCAGCTGGTGCCCTACCTCGGCCGATACACTCAGCACCTCTACGTCTTTCAGCGCACGCCGTCCTCCGTGGATGTGCGCAACAACACGGCGACCAACCCGGAATGGGTGAAATCGCTGCAGCCCGGCTGGCAGAAGGAGCGCCAACGCAACTTCCACGCCTGGACGTTCGAGGGAATGGCGCTGGGCCAACCGGACCTGGTTTGCGATTTCTGGACCGAGCTGGGCCGCAACACCGCGGCCCGGGTGCTCGCCCTGGACGACCCAGCGTCGTTGACCCCGGAGCAGTTCATGGCAATCCGGGAAGAAGAAGACTACAAAGTCATGGAACGATTGCGCCGCCGGGTCGAAGCCACCGTCGACGACGAAGACACCGCGGAAGCGCTCAAGCCCTACTACCGATTTCTGTGCAAACGGCCTTGCTCGAACGACGAGTATCTGGCAACGTTCAACCAGCCCAACGTCACGCTGGTCGACGCGTCGTCGTCCAAAGGTGTCGAGCGGGCCACCGCAAACGGTTTAGTCGCCAACGGTGTCGAGTACGAGCTCGACTGCGTCATCTACGCCAGCGGATTCGAGATCACCACCGAGATCAGCCGGCGCTACTCGATCGACACCATCGAGGGCCGCGACGGCCTGTCGCTGTTCGACTACTGGCACGACGGCTACCAGACGCTGCACGGGATGACCAGCAGAGGTTTCCCCAACCAGTTCTTCACCGGCTTCACCCAGGTCGGCATCTCGGCCAACATCGCCGCCAACTACGAGCTGCAGGGCGAGCACATCGCCTACATCATCGCCGAAGCTCTGGCGCGCGGTGTGACCACCGTCGAGCCGAGCCGGGAAGCCCAGGACGAGTGGTGTAAGGCCATCCGCGACAACGCAATCGACAACTCGGCGTTCGACCGTGAATGCACGCCCGGCTACTACAACAACGAAGGTGGCGGCGGCGGTGAGGGCATCCGGTCGCATCTCGGTGAGCCCTACGCCCCTGGCTTCTACGCCTTCGGCGACCTGCTGGCCGACTGGCGCGCCTCCGGCGGCCTCGACGGTCTGGTGCTGGGGCAATGAATGTTTCCCGAACAGGAATGCCTGAACTCAGATTCGACGATCGAGTGGCCGTCGTGACCGGCGCCGGCCGCGGACTGGGACGCGCCTATGCGCTAATGCTCGCGGCGCGGGGCGCACGAGTCGTCGTCAACGACACCGGCAGCAGTCTCACCGGCCACGGGGCCACCCCCGGCCCCGCCGACGAAGTGGTCGACGAGATCCGCTCAGCCGGCGGAGACGCCGTCGCGTGCACCGAATCGGTGGCGACCCCCGCCGGCGGCCGGGCGATCATCGAGGCGGCGCTGAATCACTTCCGGCGCCTCGACATCGTCGTCCACAACGCCGGCACTGTTCGCCGAGCACCGCTTACCGACATGAGCTACGACGACTTCGAGGCGGTTCTCGATGTCCACCTGCGGGGCGCCTTTCACATCGTGCGGCCGGCGTTTCCGGTGATGCGCCAAGCCGGTTACGGGCGAATCGTGCTGACATCGTCGATCGGCGGTCTGTACGGCAATACCAACGTGGCGAATTACGCGGCCGCCAAGGCCGGCATCATCGGCCTGTCCAACGTCGTGGCGCTCGAGGGCGCTGCGGACAATGTCGTCTGCAATGTGATCGTGCCTTCCGCGGTGACCAGAATGGCGGAGGGACTGGACATTTCGGCCTATCCCGCGATGGATCCCGAACTGGTGGCGCCGGTGGTGGGTCTGCTGGCGCACGAGTCCTGCCCGATCACCGGTGAGATGCTGGTGTCCATCGCCGGCCGGGTGGCGCGCGCCGTTGTCGCTGAGACCCCCGGCGTCTACCAGCCGTCCTGGTCGATAGAGCAGGTGCGCGAACAGCTGGGCGCCATCCGGGACTTGAACGCGCCGTTGATCTTTCCGCCGGTGCCCGACGGTCACGCGGAGCACATCCGCTACAGCTTCGGGATGGCCAACGGGGCAAGCTTGGAGGGGGCCCACCATGGCTAGGCCCGGCAACTCGCAGGGGCCGCTGGCCAGGGTGCGGGTGGTCGACCTCACCGCGATGGTGATGGGACCGTACTGCACTCAGATCATGGCCGACATGGGCGCCGACGTCGTCAAAGTGGAGCCGCCCGCCGGTGACAACACCCGTTACATCTCGGTGGGTCCCGAGCCTTCGATGAGCGGTGTCTTCGTCAACGTGAACCGCGGCAAACGCAGCGTCGTGCTGGACCTGCAGTCACAGGCCGGCGCAACCGCGCTGCGGACGCTGATCGAAACCGCGGACGTGTTCATCCACTCGATGCGATCCAAGGCGATCGCCCGCCTCGGCTTCGACTACGAGCAGGTCGCCGCCATCAATCCGGCCATCGTCTACACCAACTGTTACGGCTACAGCCGGCGCGGACCGGACCGGGATTTGCCGGCTTACGACGACACCATTCAGGCGGCTTGCGGGTTGCCGGCGGTGCAGCAGCAACTCACCGGTGAAGCCAGCTATGTCGGCACCATCATGGCCGACAAGGTCGCCGGCCTGACTGCTTTGTACGCGACGGTGATGGCGCTGTTTCACCGTGAACGCACCGGTGAGGGGCAAGAGGTCGAGATCGGCATGTTCGAGACGATGGCCTCGTTCATGTTGGTCGAACACGCGAACGGCGCCATGTTCGACCCTCCGCTCGGCCCGGCGATCTATCCCCGCACGGTGGCGCCGAATCGGCGGCCCTACCGCACCAGCGACGGCTACATCGCCGCGCTGATCTACAACGACAAACACTGGAAGGCGTTCGTCGATGCGGTGCGCCCGCCGTGGGCAAGCGATCTGTACGCCACTCTCGACCGCCGGGCACGCCAGATCGACACCGTGTACGCGTTGATAGCGCAGACATTGCAGGAGCGGACAACCGGTGAATGGCTGGCGCTGTTCCGTCGACTCGAGATACCCGCCGCGCCGCTCAGCACGCCGGCTGCGCTGTTCGACGATCCGCACCTGAATGCCACCGGATTCTTCGAAACCGTCGACTCCCGGCACGGGCCGGTGCGTTTCCCGGGGGTGCCCACCTGGTTCTCGCGCACGCCCGGCCGGGTTGCGGGGCCTGCCCCGGAACTCGGCGCCGACACCGCCGAAGTGCTCGACGAGGCGGGCCTGGCGACAACGGATGCGGCCCCAGCCGGCCCGCCCTCGAGAAGTCAAGGAGTAGTGACATGAAAGTACCTGTGTATCAGCGCATCCTGGACCTCTTCGAGGCAGAAGGTGTCAACACGCTCTACGGCATTCCCGACCCGAACTTCGTGCACATGTTCCTCGAAGCCGAATCGCGTGGCTGGACTGTGGTCGCGCCGCACCATGAAGAGAGCGCCGGTTTCATGGCGGAAGCGACATCGCGGATCACCGGCAAGCCCGGCTTGTGCATCGGCACGCTGGGGCCGGGAGTGGCGAACCTGGCCGGGGCGATGATGTGCGCCAAGGTCGAGAATTCGCCGGTCATCTTCCTCGGCGGCCAGCGGGCACGGGTCACCGAGCGCCGGGTGCGCCGCGGGCGTATCCAATTCGTGCAGCAGGAACATCTTTTCAAGGCCGCGGTGAAATACAGCGCGTCAATCGAATACGCCGACCAAACCGACGAGATCATCCGCGAGGCGATCCGCCGGGCGGTGTCGGGCACCCCGGGTCCCGCCTACGTCGAATATCCGGCGCATGTGATCACCGAGGAGCTCGAATTGCCGGAGCCCGCGCCGCCGAGCAGCTACCGACTGGTGAATCAAAGTGCCGGTGCCCGTGAGGTCGCTGAGGCGGCGCAATTGATCGCCGCGGCCAAGCATCCGATCCTGTTGGTCGGTCACGGGGTGCACACCTCCCGCACCGGGGAATCGGTCAAAGCCCTCGCCGACGCGCTGCAATGCCCGGTGATCCAGACCTCGGGGGGCACCTCGTTCATCGCCGGGCTCGAGGACCGCACCTTTCCCTACGGCTTCTCCGAAGCAGCGGTCGAAGCGGTGGTCACCTCCGACCTCTGCGTCGCGCTGGGCACCGAGCTCGGCGAGCCGGTCCACTACGGGAAGTTCCGCCATTGGGCGGACAACAACGCCAACCGCAAATGGGTCTACGTCGAGCAGGATCCGCTGGCGATCGGCGTGAACCGGCCGGTCGACGTGCCGTTGGTCGGTGACTTACGTGCCGTCGTACCGCAATTGGTGAACGCCCTGCAAGATCGGCAACGCCCGCCGGCGCCGGATCTCGACCGTTGGATCAAACAGGACACCGAGCAGCTGGCCAAACTGGCTGATGCTGCGCCGAGCGGTCAAATTCCCATCCACACCGCGCGTTTCGTGGTGGAAGCCACCAAAGCTTTTCCCAAGGACGGCATCATGGTGCGCGACGGCGGAGCAACCGTCATCTTCCAGTGGACTTACTCGCAAGCCAAGCCGCACGACGTGATTTGGAATCAGAACTTCGGCCATCTCGGCACCGGTCTGCCCTATGCCGTCGGCGCTTCGGTCGCCGACGGCGGCAAGCGGCCGGTCATGCTGCTGACCAGCGACTCGTCGTTCCTGTTCCACATCGCCGAACTGGAGACGGCCGCCCGGCTACGGCTACCGCTGGTGTGCGTCGTCGGGGTGGATCACCAGTGGGGTCTCGAAGTCGGCGTGTACAAGCGGACTTTCAGTGACCAGACCGCCGAAACCGGTGTGCACTGGAGTAAGAACGTCCGCTTCGACAAGATCGCCGAGGGCTTCGACTGCCACGGCGAGTATGTGGAACGCGAAGAAGACATCGGTCCGGCGATCAAACGGGCCTATGCCAGCGGACGGGCCGCTGTGGTGCATGTCTGCATCGACCCGAAAGCAAACTCCGAGGAAATGCCCAACTACGGCGAATTCCGGACCTGGTACGCCGAAGGCACGCAGTAGCCGGAAAGAGAAGCCATGCGCGAATACCTGAAGTTCTACATCGACGGCCAGTGGATTGATCCGGTCGAGCCCAACATCATCGACGTCGAGAACCCAGCTACTGAGCAGGTTTCCGGCAAGATCGCGCTGGGCGCCGCGGCCGACGTCGACAAAGCGGTGACCGCCGCTCGGCGTGCAGTGACAACCTGGTCGCAGAGCAGCCGAGAGGAACGTCTGGATCTGCTGCACGCGATCCTGTCCGAATACCAGCACCGCGCCGGTGATCTCGCCGCCGCGGTGACGGAGGAGATGGGGGCGCCCGCTGCGCTCGCCGCGGGCGCTCAGGTCGGCCTGGGCCTGGGCCACCTGTCGACGGCCATCGACAACCTCAAGAACTTCGCCTTCTCCCAGCAGCGCGGGGCGACGTTGGTGGTGAAAGAGCCGATCGGGGTGTGCGGCTTGATCACCCCGTGGAACTGGCCGCTGAACCAGATCGCCGTCAAAGTGTTCCCGGCACTGGCGACTGGCTGCGCGATGATCCTCAAGCCGTCGGAGGTCGCGCCCTACTCGGGTCAGGTATTCAGCGAGGTGCTGGATGCCGCCGGGGTGCCTGCCGGTGTCTACAACCTGATTCACGGCGACGGTTCCGGGGTGGGCGCTGCGCTGGCCAGCCATCCCGGCATCGACATGGTGTCATTCACCGGATCCACCCGTGCCGGAACCGAGGTCGCCAGAAACGCTGCACCCACGGTCAAGCGGGTGACTCAGGAGTTGGGCGGCAAGAGTCCGAACATCATCCTCGACGACGGAGACTTCGCCAAGAACGTCAGCAGCGGTGTGGCCAACATGATGACCAATTCGGGTCAAAGCTGCAGCGCGCCTTCGCGGATGCTGGTCCCGAAAGCGCGGATGGACGAGGCGACTGCCGTGGCCCGCAAGGCGACCGAACAACTGACCGTCGGTGATCCCACCGGCGAGGTCGATTTGGGGCCGGTGGCTTCGAAGGCGGGATTCGACAAGGTGCAGCGGCTCATCCAGAAAGGCATCGACGACGGTGCCACCCTGGTGGCCGGGGGCACCGGACGACCAGATGGACTGCAGCAAGGCTATTACGTCAAACCGACCGTCTTCGGCGACGTCACCAGTGACATGACCATCGCGCGCGAGGAGATCTTCGGCCCGGTGCTGTGCGTGCTGGGCTACGACAACCTCGACCACGCTGTCGAAATCGCCAACGACACCGACTACGGTTTGGCCGGCTATGTGGCCTCAGCCGATTTGGGCAAGGCACGCGACCTGGCCCGCCGGATTCGGGCCGGCTGGGTGGTGATCAACGATGCCTTCGACTTTCAGGCGCCCTTCGGCGGCTACAAGCGCAGCGGCAACGGCCGCGAGTGGAGCGAATTCGGCTTCGACGAGTATTTGGAGATCAAAGGCGTCCTGGGCCACACACCTCAATAGGCAACCCCAGTAGGGGTGTCTCCGCTTGCGAAGGAAAGAGTGCGATGTTTTCGGCGATTCTGATCGATAAGGGTGAAGCGGGCCAGTCCGCTGCGCTCACAAGCCTCGACGATGAACAGCTCCCCGAGGGGGATGTCAGCATCGAGGTGGAATTCTCCACCTTGAATTACAAGGACGGGCTCGCCATCACCGGCAAGTCGCCGGTCGTACGCAAGTTCCCGATGGTACCGGGCATCGATCTGGCCGGCGTCGTCACCGAAAGCACCCATGCTAAGTGGTCGAAAGGCGACTGGGTGGTGCTCAACGGTTGGGGTGTGGGCGAAACCCATTGGGGCGGACTGGCTCAGCGTGCGCAATTGAACGGCGACTGGCTGGTGCCGCTGCCCACGGCGTTCAACTGCAAACAGGCCATGGCGATCGGTACCGCCGGCTACACCGCGAGCCTGTGCGTGGACGCGCTACTGGCCCATGGAGTGCGTCCCGAGCAGGGGGAGGTGCTGGTGACGGGCGCGACGGGCGGCGTAGGCAGCGTCGCGATCGTGCTGTTGACGGCGGCCGGGTTCAAGGTGGCCGCTGCGACCGGAAAACATTCCGAGGCAGCGTATCTGCAGGAGCTCGGCGCTGTCACCGTGCTCGACCGCGCCGAACTCGGCCAGGCCGGTAAGCCGTTGCAGAAAGAGCGCTGGGCCGGCGTCGTCGATTCGGCGGGCAGCCACACGTTGGTGAACGCATGCGCTCAAACCCGATACGGCGGAGCCGTCGCCGCATGCGGATTGGCTCAGGGCATGGATTTCCCCGCGACCGTGGCCCCTTTCATCCTGCGCGGCGTGACCCTGCTCGGCATCGACAGCGTGATGGCGCCCACCGAGCGGCGCCTTGCCGCGTGGGAGCGGTTGTCGCGCGACCTGGATCCGACACGGCTTGACGCGATTGCGCGGGAGGTTCCGCTGTCAGAGGCGATCGTCGCTGCGGGTCAACTGCTGGACGGACAGGTACGTGGCCGCATCGTCGTCGACGTCAACGGCTGACCGGGAGCCTTGATGAGCGCGAAGCTAACTCAGACCGACACCGCCGAACTCGACCTTTCCGACGTCGATCACCGGGTCGGCAAGCCGGTCGGCGGCGGACAGTTATGGGATCCTTGCAGCACCTCCGATGTCCGCCGGTGGGTGATGGCGATGGATTACCCGAATCCCTTGCACTGGGACGAAGAATTCGCCCACGCATCGAAGTTCGGCGGCATCGTCGCACCGCAGTCGATCGCCGTCGCCCTGGACTACGGACACGGCGCACAGCCGGCCTGTGTGGGCCGTATTCCGAACAGCCACCTTATTTTCGGCGGCGAGGAGTGGTGGTTTTACGGCTGCCCGGTGCGGCCCGGCGACAAACTGTTCCAGGAACGGCGCTTTCACGACTACAAGGTGGTGCAAACAAAGTTCGCCGGGCCCACTATGTTCTCCCGCGGCGACACCGTGCACACCAATCAGCACGGCGCCCTGGTGGCCCGCGAGCGCTCGACCGCGATCCGTTATCTGTACGACGAGGCGACCAAGCGCGGCATGTACGACAACCAACTCGGCGAGGTGAAACGCTGGAGGCAGCAGGAGCTGATCGACATCGAGCGGGTCCGACGTGACTGGCTGATGTCCAATCGCACCGGGCTGTCACCGTTTTTCGACGAGGTGAAGGTGGGAGACACGTTGCCGCGCCGAGTGATCGGCCCGCACAGCATCGCCTCGTTCACCACCGAATACCGGGCGTTTCTGTTCAACATCTGGGGCACCTTCCACTGGGTCGCGCCGGAAGGTGTCGACGATCCCTGGGTCAATCAGGATCCGGGCTGGGGCGAGGATTTCGCGTTCGACGAGGAGGATGCCAGGATCGATCCGCGCAAGCGGGACGGGTTGTACGTCGGACCCTCGCGCGGGCACATCGACAGCGACCGGGCGAGCCAGGTCGGCATGTCCCGCGCCTACGGCTATGGCGCGACGATGGGGGCCTGGTGCACCGACTATCTCGCGTACTGGGCCGGCCACGACGGGCTGGTGCGCCACTCCAAAGCCGACTTCCGCGGTCCGGCTTTCGAGGGCGACGTGACCTATTTCGACGCGGAGATCATCGATAAGCAGACCGACTCCGCGTGGGGCGTACCCCTCGTGCAGGTGAAACTACGCCTGACCAACCAGGACGGCAAAGTGCTGGTGGACTGCACTGCCGAGGTCGAGTTGCCGCGGTAGACCATGGCCATCCGCACGAAACCTGCCGCAGTTGAGGGGCTGTCCGTTGTGTCCGGTCCACCGCTGGTTGAGGAGCCTGGGCTCGGAGCACTCACCCTGCCGGGCTTCCTTCGCGAAGTGATCACCAGGTTCAGCGGGCGTGAAGCCGTCGTGGCGCGCACCGGTGAAACCGTTACCCGCTGGACCTACGCCGAGCTGTGGGAACGGGCGATGGAAGTTGCTCGCGCCCTGCGCGCAAGCGGCCTGGGCAGGGACGGCCGCGTGGGAATCTTGATGACCAACCGCCCGGAGTGGATCGCGGCGGTGTTCGGCACATCGCTGGCCGGTGGTGTGGCCGTCACGCTCAGCACCTTCTCGGCTCCCTCCGAGCTCGACTATCTTCTGCGGTCTTCTGCGGTCTCAGTGCTGTTGTTCGAGCGCGAGGTGCTGGCCAAAGACTTCGCCGCCGTGCTCACCGAGCTTGAGCCCGAAATCGTCAGGATGCCGCCGGGAACGCTGCAGTCGGAGAGGTTCCCGTTTCTGCGCCGCCTTGTGGTGATCGGTGAACCGTTGCCGGGCATCGATTCCTGGGAGGTGTTCCTGGCACTGGGCCGTGATCAATCGCGCGAAGTCGTTGAAGCCACGGCTGCTGCAACGCATCCGAGCGACGCCGCCGTGGTCTTCTTCTCCTCCGGATCCACCAGCAAACCGAAAGGCATCCTCAGCAGCCACCGCGGCGTCACCATTCAGATGTGGCGGTTTCGCCGCCTGTACCGGTTCGGCCCGGCCGATAACGTCCGATGCTGGAGTGCCAACGGTTTCTTCTGGTCCGGCAACTTTGCGATGTCGCTCGGTTCGACGCTGGCCAGCGGTGGCGCCCTGGTCCTGCAACCGACGTTCAACGCCGTCGAAGCCCTCGACTTGATGGCCGCCGAGCACGTCAACTTCCCGTTCGCCTGGCCGCACCAGTGGGCCCAACTCGAATGCGCCGCCAACTGGCCCGACGTGGATTTGAGCAGGATGCGGTTCGTGGATTTCAAGACGCCCGTCGCGCGCCATCCCACGGTCTCGGTGGAATGGTACGAACCGGGCCACGCCTACGGGAACACTGAAACCTTCACTATCACCACGTGCTATCCGGCGGACACACCGCCCGACGTCCACGCCGACAGCAGCGGTATCGCCCTGCCGGGTGTGACGCTGAAAATCGTCGATCCGCTCACCGGCCATGTCGTCAAGCGGGGCGACCGCGGCGAAATCTGCGTCAAGGGCCCCACGCTCATGCTCCGCTACCTCGACACCCCGCTGGACGAGATCCTCGACTCAGAGGGCTTTTTCCCCACCGGTGACGGCGGGTATGTCGACGACGTCGGCCGGCTCTACTGGGAGGGCAGGCTGACCGACATCATCAAAACCGGCGGCGCGAACGTCTCGCCACGCGAGGTCGACGAGGTGCTGGTTGGACATGCCCTGGTGAAAGTGGCGCAGACCGTAGGCGTCCCGCACGAGACCTTGGGCGAAGTCGTCGTCGCCTGTGTGGTGCCGCACGACGGAACGACACCGCAGGTCGAGGATGCCGAAGCCATCCGCGGGTTCGCGCGCGAACGCCTGGCGAGCTACAAGGTTCCGCGGCACGTGCTGTTCTTCAGCGAAGACGAGATCGCACTCACCGGCAACGCGAAGATCAAAGCCGGTGAACTTCGGGAATTGGCAGCCAAGCGCCTGCGCACCGCGTCGACACAACCGACTGGCCGCATCCCGACGGGCTGAAAGACCCACTCGGATTCGGTCGCTTTCCCCGCCGTGTCGTCCGCTCGGCGGCCCCTCGTGCATTTAAGCTTTGCCCTGATTCACAGCCCTGATTCGACAGAGAGGGACATCGACGTATCAGCGGCAACGACAGCGTCGTTCGGCCAGATGGTCAGGACACGCAGCAATCCAGCAGCGAACCGGCCAAAAAAACGCCCGCGCCAGTTCGTGGTGCTCGGCGACCCCGCTGGATAGCGCCCGTTCCGCGTCGGCACCGTCCCGCCACTTGGAGTCGTAGCGCGGGCACCCGCCCGCGGCGTAAACCCGGCATCCCCGCTCTGGATGGGCTGCGGGCAGTAGCTGTCGCGCTGGTGCTCGCAGATCACGGTGGCCTCGCCGGCATGGGCGGCGGGTTCATCGGCGTCGACGTCTTCTTCGTGCTCAGTGGGTTTCTCATCACCTCGCTGCTGCTCGACGAGCTCGGCGGGAGTGGTCGGATCGACCTGCCCGGTTTTTGGATTCGCCGAGGCCGCCGGCTGCTGCCTGCGCTCGTGCTGATGGTGCTGACCGTCGGCGCGGTGCGGCAACTGCTTCCCACCGAGGCCGTCGCCGGGCTTCGGGGCGACGCGATCGCGGCGTTCTTCTGGGTGGCGAACTGGCGGTTCGTCACGGCGCAGACCGATTACTTCACTCAGGGAGCGACACCGTCACCGCTACAGCACACGTGGTCGCTGGGGGTTGAGGAGCAGTTCTACTTCCTCTGGCCGCTTCTGCTCATCACGTTGGCCGTTTCGCTCGCCGCGGCCGCGAAACGCCGCGGTGCCCGGGCCACCCTGGGTTCGGTCCGGTTGGTCGCCTTCCTCGCCGCCACCGCGGGAGCACTGGCCTCGGCGGCAGTAGCGGTCAACATTGCATCCGACGCCGCGCGTGACCGGGTGTATTTCGGCACCGACACCCGCGCGCAGGCCTTACTCATCGGTGCCTCCGCCGCGGCGTTGCTGGTCGAGGACTGGTCAGCGCTGAACCGGGGCTGGTCGGTGATCCGCACCCGGTGGGGGAGGCGGGTCGCGCGGGTGCTGCCGATTGTCGGCTTGGCAGCGGTCGCGTTCGTCGCACACCGGGCTACCGGCAGCGCGCAGGAATTCCGTGGCGGTCTGCTGGTCGTGGTCGCGATCGCGGCTGTCGCAGTGATCGCCTCGGTAGCGCTCGACCAGCGCGGCGCGGTGGCCCGGGTGCTGGCCTGGCGTCCGATCGTGGGGCTGGGCGCCATTTCCTACGGCGTCTACCTTTGGCACTGGCCGATGTTTCTGGTGCTCAATGGGGAACGCACCGGCTGGTCGGGAACACCGTTGTTCGGGGCGCGCTGTGTGGCGACCGTCGCGGTCGCGGCGGCGTCATGGTGGTTGATCGAACAACCGATCCGACGGTGGCGGCCAGTGCGCGTCCCGCTGTTGCCGCTGGCGGGCGCGACTGTCGCGTCCGCAGTCGCAGTGACGGTGCTGCTGGTGCCGATGCGCACCGGTCCGGGAGCGACATCGGAAAGCATTCTGCCGCCCGGAGTGTCGGCGGTCGCTGCAGTGTCACCGTCCCCGCCGGACAACCCTGTCGCCCCGCAGCCAGTGGCCCAGCGAGACCCCAACCGTCCTTTCACCGTCTCGGTCTTCGGCGATTCCATCGCGTGGACGCTGATGCACTACCTGCCGGACACCCCGGGCTTCGACTTCGTCGACCACACCGTCATCGGATGCAGCCTGGTGCGCGGCGGCCCGTACAAATACCTCGGTCAAACCCTCGATCCGAAACCGGAATGCGATACCTGGCCGAGCAGATGGTCGGCGCAGATCGCCCGCGATCGGCCCGACGTCGCACTGCTGATCATCGGTCGCTGGGAGACGGTGGACCGGGTCAACGAGGGTCGCTGGACCCATATCGGTGACCCGTCGTTCGACGGATATCTCACTCAAGAGCTGCAACGCGCGCTCGCGGTGCTGCACTCGACGGGTGCCCGACTGGTCGTCGCCACCGCGCCCTACAGCCGGCGCGGTGAGAAGCCGAACGGAAGTCTGTGGCCCGAGGACCAACCGGAACGAGTCGACCAGTGGAACACGATGCTGCACGGGATCATTGCGCAACATCCGAACATCGGAGTACTCGACCTGAACAAGAAATTGTGCCCGAACGGTGTCTACACAGCCAAGGTCGACGGTGTGCAGGTGCGCAGCGACGGCGTCCACCTCACCTCGGAAGGGGTGGATTGGCTGACGCCGTGGCTCGAGGATTCGGTTCGGTGACGACCGTTAAGTGATTGCCCGACAGCTTATTTCCATGCTGTCGGCGTCGCGGGCGTGGAAGTTGACGCTCACGTAACCGTTGTCCGGGTCGCGCAAGTAGTGCAAATACGGCTTGGCCTCCGCCATCTCGGTATTGTCGGCGACGATCAGCGCTCCTGGCGTCAGCTGTGGCTCGATCAGCTTGATTACGGGGAGATACAGCTCCTTCCAGCCGTCGAGCAGCACGAAATCCACCGGGCTCGTCACGTCCTTGAGCGTGCTGAGAGCGTCGCCTTCCAGAACGGTGATCAGGTCATCCAGGCCGGCTTCGGCGAAAGTCCGCTTGGCTGAGGCTATCTTGGCGGCATTGAGCTCGGTGGTCACAACCCGGCCGCTGCCGTTGTCGCGTACCGCCGAGGCGAGATGAAGAGCGGAGATACCGAACGACATGCCGAATTCGATGACCGTCGTCGGGCGGGTACCCCGGACCACCAGGTACAGCAACCGGCCGGCCTCCGGGGTGACCGGGATGTAGAGGTCACTGAACGCGTCGGCGCGTTCCTGGATGCTTGCCTTCGACAGTCGTTGGAACTCGTCGCGCCGGTCGTGCAGTATCTGCCGCTGCTGCTGTGCTTCGGCGTACATCCGATCCAGAACGGTCTTGACCCTCGGGTCGTGCAGTGTTGTGGCCATGCCACCGACAGTAGGCGCTGTCGCCGCCGGTGAGCGGCTCGCCGGACAAACCTTTTGTTCGTTTGACGTGACCGCTGCGCGGTGCCACCATGAACTGTGCAAGCACCTCGCTAGGTGAGGCGTCTGCAGGGATACAGGCCACTGACCCCGAACGTCGAGAGACGCCCCGGGTCAGGACAGCTCTTCCCGGCATAAGGGTTGAGCCCAAGTGGCTTCCGGGACAATTCAGTCCCTGGATACGCCCTGCAGTGCCGAAGCTTCGACGAGAGGGGTGCGGGCCCGTCGATCCAGTCGGGCGCCCAATCTCCTTGTTTGCGAGTAGATGTCGTGACACCCGCGTGTGTCCTGGCCGCGAGGAGGTGAGGGCGAGATGAGTCCGAGCGATAGTCCATATCCGTATCCGGGGTGCATTTCGCCTCAGCCAGGCCCCAGCACCTCAGCCGCCTGACATTTTCGCGGCCACCGACCGTGCCGCTTCGCACTGCCGACTTCCGCTGTTCGCCGGCTAATTAATGCTGTTGTCTCACAGCACCTTTGACGACCTCCGCTGCCCGGATCGTGGGCAGCCGCCGCATGGCAATCCTGAGTTGGAGATACCCGATGACTTCTTTTTCCGCCGCACTGCCCGGCGCCGGCCTCGACACCGGCGCCCGGG